>JABIWF010000009.1 GCA_018701175.1 Methanobacteriota archaeon | reverse complement strand
GTGACGTTCCTCTCCGTGTGATAGGGTAAGGGCGTGAATCAACGGGAGCGTCATTTTGCCTTCAATAACATCCGCACCTCGAGGTTTACCCATTCGCTCATCACCACGTAAATCGAGCAAGTCATCCACCAGTTGAAAGGCAATGCCGAGTTCCATTCCAAAACGTTGCAAAGCAGATGCCTGGTCTTGACTCAAACCTGCAACCAAGCCGGCAGCGTGGCAACCTGCTGAAAACGGACCTGCAGTTTTCCCTCGAACAATGCTTAGATAATCTTCAGGAGAAGTAGTGAGGTTCAGTACATGGTCAAGTTGATCGAATTCAGAAACGGCAATGTTCGCGCAGCATTGGGCCATAATTCGTACAATGTTTTCTTCGTAGATGCCGCCTAACCCGAATCCTTGCACAAACAACCAATCTCCAGCAATGACCGCCTTAGGAATTCCAACGCGAGTGTGAATCGTTTCAACTCCGCGCCGTTGGGAAGCCTCATCGTTGATATCATCATGAACGAGAGTTGCTGTATGAATCAGTTCGAAGGCAAGTGCGAGAGGCATAATGTCGAATTCGTCCGAGCCACCAGCGATTTCGTGAGCAAGTAGAATGAGTAACGGCCTGAGCCGCTTACCCCCTGCAAGAAGGACGGTTCCGCACAACTCAGCGACTTGTCCTGCGCCGTTTTCGACTTCAGATTCAATCAGTGCCTCAAGCTCCGCATCGACCATAAGTCGCATGGTCTCAAGGCGGTCACTTGCCTGTAACTGAATGCTCGACACATATCACCCTACAGGGGTGTCCTTCTTAACCCGTAGTCTACGCCCATGTAATGTGAGGAGTCATCCTCGCCGAGGTGATGCTGTGACAGAAAAGGTTCGACTTGAAGTCCTAACCACTGCATCACAACGTGATGGCGTACGATTACAAATCGAACGCTGCATTGAGCAAAACAGAAATCAATTTGATTTCAAACTCAGTCAAATCCCTCACATCGAAGCCGCTATTGATGCGCTCAAACAAGGCACCGGCGACCTCGTGGCCATGAGTGCCTTGAACTGGAGGGAGTTCAATGTTGAAGGCTTGAGCATTGTCGGAATCTTACCTCGACGAGAACCTACTTGGGTTCTTGTATCGAACGACAAGCCAGAGTACCTCGTCTCCCAAGCAATTGTCATCTGCGACCATGAGTTGTTGCGAAGGCAAATGCGGCGGCTGCGTTCAGACCTAAAGCTGGTCACATCTGAAGAGTTTGCAACCATGATTGGAAAATCAGATGTATATGCAAACTTGGATGAAGAAGATAAAATCCATTGGATTGAAGAATGTCGACAAGATGAACTTTTGGAAGGATATATTGTCGCCCGTGGAGAACATGCGGCACTGAAATTCAAAGCCCGCCGACACACACTCGGCCTGCAAAGAGAAAACCCAGAAAGGACACATTTCGTCCCTCCACCGTTGTATGGTTTCACCCTACTTGTTGCTCGCAAGGGATTTCCTGCAACTACTGTTGCTCCAATGGTCGATTCTGGTGCAATTCTATCGCATAGAATTGAAGCGGGTTTGCTCGACTCTTTACCAGAACATCTTCACGGCATCATCGGAATTTTTGTCGAGCAACGTAAGTTCAAGACGGTACTCAAAGAAGCACAGCGACGCGGAGACGACTTCACGAACGAGGTATTTCTCAATTCTGAAAGAGCAAAAGCGCAGTCTGGCCCATCGAAATGGAAACAGTCCGTGCCTCGTAAGGAAGTACCCACAACCCCACGTATCGAAATGAAAGTCGAGACCTTGAATTACGAAGGTACGGTCTCTGCCAGCGTAGAGCGCATTTGTACGATTGAAGAAAGCCATATGGGAATGGTCAATGTTTTGAAGGAATTTGAGATTCTTCTTGGCACTATGCAATCTAAGCATGAAGAAATGGTTCGAAAATACCCAGGCCTGCCTGATGAATTCAGCCTATCAAGGCCAGCACTACTCAATCTTGAGCACATTCAAGCGTCTTCATCAGAAGAAGAATGAGACGACTCTTCGAGCAACGGAGCATAGCCTTGCTTAACGATGAACTCTTCAAGTTCAACTAAATCTGTAGGCTCGTTTTCATCACATAATTCGAGAATAGATTCGTCGATTTCACGACCGTTTCGCTCCCATGTACCTGCTGAACGTTGTAAGTCTGATGCGAATTTTTCAACAACTTCGACCGCTGTCAAATTGAGATTGAGAACCGTATGCAAAGAATCGACAATTCGGTTGTTGGCTTCTCGCAGGCGTTGAATTCTACCTGCCATATCTCGCAGGAATGTTCGTAATTCTTCAACATCATTTGAGCGTGAAAACTTGCGATGTGCTCGTTCAAAATCTTTACGCATAACGCTTATTCCCGCCACAATAGCAAGTTTAGCTTTAGTAGCATCGAGTATGGTTTCTTCAGATTCCTTCACACGAGAATGAATCATTTCCTCAAAGCCATTGTAGTGGTTTTTAAGATCCATCCAGACCAACTCCTTCAGAGAATCAACAAGAGAATTAGCCTCTTTCAAACCCTGCTTAGTCACCTTAACAGTTCTCACCATAATACAAAACGGAGGGTCCAAGTTCTTCAATCCATTCCCGATACATTTCGCAAGACGTTGCGATGGAGCATTGGAAAGTGTCTAAGAACTGCCCTCCCGAGTCCTTCATCACAGCGAAAACACATATACCCCTTAGAACCGAATGTAATTAGAAGGTGGAACAGTGTCAGCCAAAAGCGAACTCTTGAACGAACTTTACCAAGCTCGTTTTGACGGTCTCAAGGAACTCGCTGTCACCTACCAACTTCCAAAAAATGGTTCGGTTGAAACGCTTCGTGCACGTTTAATTCAGCACCTCATTCTTGAAGAATGGGACCTCTCGCCAAACGGAATAAAAAACCTCATGAATGCCGAAATAGGAGAAATTTTGGGCGTATTTGGTATCAAAAAATCAGGTTCTGTTCGTGCCCGACGACAACGGCTTTACCTTCACCTTAATCATGACCCAAAACAATTCGTTCCTGAATCCCTTGATTCGATGACAAGAGACCAGTTGCATGAACTGTGCAAGACGCTTGAATTGCCTTTGTCAGGGAACAAGCAAACACTACTCGTTCGTGTTGCAGGCGTTCTCGCTTACCAACAAGGAGGCTGGGGTAAAGTCAAGAAGAGTCTACGAAGGCCGAAGAGTGGAGATTCAACCATTGTGATTCCAGTACCAAGTGAGGAGTCGAACAATGAATCGCCAGTCCAAGAAACTCCTTCTGAGCATGAAGCAGTGATCGAAAAGGTCGAAACATTCGTCTCTGAACATCCGGAAGGATGGACCTTCGAAGAAGAAACTGAGATGCGAACTGAACTGGCTGAAAAAGGCATACCAATTTCACGTGCACCATTGGCAGCATCAATTGATGACGCACTTCGAGCAGGCCAAAACGACACCTCAAACGATACAGCGCCAGCTATGGTTCAAAGCGCCCATGTTGTTGAAAATGATGAACACAGCCTCGAAACAGAGGCTTTGCTTCTCGAGCTTGACGCTCGTAATGCAGAGATAGAAGCCGCTGGACGGGACTTTTTAGCCGTAAGTACAACCAGTGAAGTTGACGACCTAGAAGCGTTTATTGGGAGTTTATCCAGTCATGGTTTTGCTGTAGAAACACCTGCTGTCAGAGACAGCATCCGCAACACGCTGATGGAACTCGAATTCCGCTCACAAACTGAGAAAGACGCTGTATTTTCGATGCCAAACTCATGGAGAGAGCGAGAAGCGCTTAGGAATTTTGAACTTGGCCGTGATGTCTTGCGAGACCAGTTGAACAATACTCTTGCTTCTTCAAACGGAGATTTGGTCAAAGCACGAATGTCGTTCGAACAAATTGGACATAACATGGGGTTGGATTTGCGTATCCCAAGTGTATCAGGGCGACTTCATGCACTGTTTGATCTCCATGTAGAAATTCATCAAGCCGAAGCATTACAAGACCCTTCAATCGCCAGAAGAAACCGAATTTTGCGTGTACTCCAGCACGGTGCAGTACATTTCACAGATGGTGAACGCAGAACCATCGACCGAATGGAACGGAATATTGCTGGGTTTGAAGAATTGGTAGAAACAGTTCTTGAATCAAGTGAAGGGACATTCTCTGAGTCACAGCAAGCGTTGGTCATCCGTTTCCTTGAGAACCGAGGATACGAAGTTAACACATCTGACCTTCGACCAAGAATCCTCGCATGTGCTGGTATAATCGGTGCAGAGTTGGGATTCATTTCACCTGCTGAAATACCACGGATTGCACCAGGAGTAATGATATCCGATACACAAGTTGACGCTATTGTCACCGAGTTGAAGGCATTGGCTGAAGCGTTTAAACCGAAATCCGATGAACCAGCAGATGAAGAAGAAGTTCTCGCAGAATCTGTGAGTGATGCTTCAGAAAGAGTCAGTTCGGCTCGGGGTAAAATCGACGCTATAGATGAACTCCTAGCACGACTACGTGGCTAGTTTCAACGTGAAGCGTAGAAGTTCTGAACGACTTGCGTCACGGTTTGAATGTCGTGAATGTCTCGTCGAACTAGGTCTTCGATTATCGCTTGGCGCTGAGATACGTGCTTCTCAAAGACATCGGGAGAAATACCGGCAGCAGTGCAGATAACTTCACGAAGTTTTGAAGGGATTCCAGTTTCTTCAATTTGATCGGTTGCAGCATTGTACTTCCAAATGATATTCAATCGAGGCTTGTCTCCTTCCATACCTGCAATTTCGGCTACTTCAGTGATTTTACGAGCAGTCTTACCGTTGACATGCAGTCGGGCTTGGATGATAATCAAATCAAGCCCACTCAACATAATTGGAGGAACAAGCATTGGTGGGTTAATCATACGGGTCACCGTCTCTTGGGCAGTGTTGGCGTGGAGTGAACCAAAAGAACCGTCGTGTCCGGTATTCATTGCAGTAAGTAGAGTAGCAGCTTCTGGACCACGGACTTCACCAACGATAATTCGGTCGGGCCGCATACGAAGGCTGGATTTTAGACAATCGTTCATGTCAACCTCCGGCGTGCCGTCTGGGCGCTCTCGACGAGTTTCCATACGCAGCCAGTGGTCGTGGTATACTTGCAACTCAGCGGTGTCCTCTACTGTCAGTAATCGACGATGCCATGGAATGTACATTCCAAGACAGTTGAGAGTGGTAGTCTTACCCGACCCGGTCCCTCCAGCGATAACGAAATTCGCTGGGCGACTGTCAAGCCCTTCAATCCAGACCCACATCATTGCAGCAAGTCTTGAGTTGACGGTACCGAACTTCACCAAGTCAATCATAGTGAGAGGGTCTTCCCTGAACTTACGGATGGTAAGTGTTGGACCGTCTGGAGTGACAGGAGGAATTGTACCGTTTACACGGGAGCCGTCAGGAAGACGACCATCAAAAATTGGAACGAGACCAGGTCCATCACCGAGCGGTACATTGGTGAAAGCAGCAATATTTTTGGCGATTTGAATACCCGAATCATCATCAATCCAAATGTTGGTCCGACACATGCCGTGATCTCGATGAGCGATTTTAACGCACTGCGTACCGCCGTTGTACATCACTTCTTCAAGTGCATCATCTTCGAGTAAGACCGCAAGGTCACCGTATGGATTTGGTTCGGCAGAGCCATCGACGTGGTAGATTGGCGAAGGATGGTTATCCTCTGTGTAAATCGTAACTCGACCGTATTGTGCTAGTACTTGTTCGCTCATATGTTCATCCTCCAATCATCATAACTGCGCTGAGATAGAGAATCATAGAAACTGCTACCCATCCCGGCATCCACCAAAGCACGTCTTTGAAACGTCCCATCATTCGTCCGGAAACACCTACTGCTATAGCAGAGGCAGCGCCAAAGAAAGAAGAGAAGGTTGCATTGAAGGAATCAATTTGAAAGCCCTTACTTGCCGGTGCAAAAAGTCCGACTATTACTGCGATAAGCAGTGGTAAGCCAATGCTGATGAACAACACAATCAAAAGACCGCGACCGGAAAGTTCCTGCTCTCGTGTGTTCATCAAATCGTTCAAACGCTCATAATCCATCGCGAGGTCAGAAAGGATACCCTGCAATGGAGAATCTTGTTCAATTGCAGTCTCGATCAGAACCATAACTCTCTGGACTTGGGAGGAACGGGTTTTAGCAGCGAACGCCGAAAGAGCAGCGTCGAAAGACGATGAATGGCTTTCCTCGAGAGTCTCTTTAAGCAACTTTCCTAAAACACCGGGAAGGGTTTTCGATTGCTCCATCATTGCTTCTTGAATACCTCTTCCAGCACCAACGGAGTCCGAAAGGGATTCGAGGAGCGAGGGTAGTGCGTTCTCTATAGAACGGCGCCTTCTTCGTTCAATCATTGGGGGCACTCCGCCTGCTGCACAAGCGATTCCCACAACAATCAGTACAAGCAATAACAAATTGTCATTAAATGATTCGAGAAGACCGTAAATCATGAAATCACAACCCTGGATCCTTTGTGTGTGCCTTGAGACCAATCATGAACATGCCAAGAAGGGTCAGGAGAAGTCCAACATTGACAACCATATTGATGGTAGAAGCTGGAGGAAGTTGCATGAAAGCGCCAAGATCGCCTGACATCAACTGAGGGATGAGACCTGCAATGGCTAGAATAATTGGGCCAATCATTGCAATTGAGAGTAGTGTTTCTGGCACTGCACCGAGTTCTTCAATGTATTTTTTAACAGACTCAGTCCTTTCATTTTCCATACGTGTACCTTGCTTACGAAGGGTTTCGATGATATCGGTATTTTGGGTGACGTTGGTATACATTGTATTGAGTAGACGAGTATAGCCGTCAGAATCTGCTTTGTTCATCAGCGACTTGAGTTCTGGGCCAAGACCACGGCTGTTTCCTTTGCGTAGTCGAGCCATCATGGAAGAAAAATCCTCAGATATGATTCCGTATCCGCCGCTACCAATCGTGTGAATTGCTGCTTCAAGACCGACTCCAGACGACATTAAGACATCCAAAGTACGGATGACATAGAGAACTTCTCTTTGCTCATCCAATTTACGCACGCTTTCACCTCAAACAATGTCTTCAAGTAGTTCAAAGGTGAACATTTTGTTCGAACTTTCGTATTCCATAGAAGCAAAAATAACTTTGACATCTCGCTCTTCAAAGGGGTCATGGATAAACGGTTGTCCTGAGCGGAACATCGTGAGAATTCTCTTGTAGTCATCGATGGAGAGTTCTCCTGTGACGGTGTATGCAGTGGATTCAGAACCCTCGTCGTGAAGATCGTCCCCTTCCTCGCCACGTATGATGGTACGAGTAAGTCGACGTGTAAGACGCACTTTCATATCGCAATTTGGGATTCGCACCCAATCTGCGCTTGTAGTCCCAGATGCTGGGCGAATAAAGAAATCCATACCTGCCATGTGATGACCTCTAAACTACCCACATCATCGCAAGGTATTGAATGTTGGGGGGAATGAAGGTCAACCAACAATTCTAAACCAACCAAATCGTGGTTCATGTAGGGTTCCTTCATTCGAAAGTTCATCCAGTTTTTCTTCAGCGAGTCCACGGTCAAAGCCTCGTGCGACTGCATTGGTGAGAACGGTTTCAAAATCAACACCATCGCCTTGGTCAAGTTGCTCAATTATCGAGACAAGAGTATCCTTCACTTCGTCGTCATTCGATTCTGCCCCCGAAGGTGCTGCATCTCCTGGAAGTTCAGTTTGCGATGGAGCAGCAACCGGTTGACTTGCAGCGTCCATGCGTCCTTCAGCAATATCCAATGCTTGCATAACGTTGAGCGTGTAGGTTTCCACATCGATATCCCCGTAGTGGTTTCGAGAAACCAAGAGGCCATCGATCATGTGCTCAGGAATTCCAGCTGCAACCAATCCTTCTCGGGTTGGTTCAGCAGCGAGTGAATCTGAGTAATTCTTCATTCGCTGGAGAGTATCCTCACACGCACGTGTCAGCCACAAAGCATAACGCTGAGCGTCGATTTCACATGCTTCTTCAGGGCGAAGTGAAGTGTAAACAGCACCTTCATCGGTCTGATACCAGCGAGATTTAGCAACCATGAGGAGGAGAACTGGTTCACCCACTTCGGTTTTCTCAACCAAACTCATCGTAAGTTCTCTCATCGACTCACTTGCATAATCTCCAACTGAAAAATAGTGGAGGCCTGATGGGTCTCTCATTTGTCCTTGGTAGAGTGTCGAGCCATTCGATGTTTCTCGAACTTCAAGACGCTCAAGTAGACCTGCAACAACAACTCTATTCACTTTGGCGCCAAGTTTGGTGATGACAAATGATGGGTCATATTCACCTGAACCTTTCTCGTTAAGTGTTGCTTCACTGAATTCGGATGCGAGCATATGCCATGCTGATTGTCGTTTTGCACGTGTTCCAGATTGCATCATGCCACCTTCCATTGAGCACGGATTTCAGTCGCCCTTAATCCCGCATCTTCGTCTACCATTGCCGCACCATCTGCCAGCATCATAGCCCCTTGTTCATCAACAATTGTTCGACCGGATGCCTTGATTGTTCGACCAAGCATCTTACCCCGTAGCGATTGAACAAAGGCGACTTGCCCAAGATCATTCACGGTATCTTGAAGTTCAGATTCAGTCATGCCGAGAAGGCTGAGTGTCGCTTGTTTGTTGGTGAGTAAAGAGACACTGGAGCGGCCATCGTCTATTGCTAAACGTAGCCGGATATCGGCATTCCCGTCGTTTGGACCGTGTTCTGCGCAAGCACCGTCGCGTAATACTCTACGGCATTCTGTACACCTCTGGATGAAACCGGAGTCTTCCCGTACACTCACGACGGTAGCGCTGGTGGAAACACCAACTCTGCTTGCTCCGGTTGAAAGTTCAAACAATTCCACTTCTGCAGTGTGTGTTGTCAAATCTAAATCGCTGTCCCATGGTGGCGCATCGAGAAATTCAACTTGGTCTGCATTGTCAACGGTAATGTCTGGAATACCTTGCCATGCTCGAACTCTGACACCTTTCAATCGAACGGTGATTGGTAACTTATCTTCAGTGATTGGTAATTCGCTCCATGAACTCATTCTGCAGCGACCAGTTGGGTCAGCAATTTGTCCAGACCAAAGGAATCGTTCTTCACCATCTCGGGTGAATGAACGCTTGGTCCATTCAGTAATCTGAACGACTGCATCAACATCTCGTGCTCCGTCCCGTAGTTCAGATAGCGTTAGCACGGTTTGCTGGGACAATGTGTCTGCATCCGAGAAATTCTTGTCATGATAAATCTCGATTTTAGTCGTACGTCCAAAGTTGAGCTCTGGTGTGTCTCGGAAAGTTCGAACTTGAGCACCCTCTATTTTGAGGAGCGTTCCTACTTCGTGTTCAAGCGGCTCCCATGAAAGGAAACCAATGGTACCGGATTCATCGGCCAATCTTCCACGCACGATATCGATCGAACCAGAACCATCCTTGCGGTGAATTTGGTCTGGCCGCGATGCGAGGATTCTACCAACAACACAGACGTAGCCATCGGATGGCAAAGAGTCAATGTCTTGTGGTTCACCTGGTGCAGTAATAGGACGGGTTCCTTCACGAACGACTGCAATACGAGTTGATTGGTTAATATTGAGCGACATTTTCCCTTGGTATTCGTTTACAGAAGCCCCTTCGATTCGTACGACTGAACCAGGCGTAATGTTCGAGTTCGGACCCCAGTCTTTGTATTCCCAACGGTTTTTTTGTCCATTTTCTTCCCAAGGATTGTCTTCAAGCAAACCAAATGCGATTTGCTTCTGTTCGCCACGGATGGTTTGGTCTCGGATGTTGTGTGAGATTATTTCAACTTCGATTTCGATATCTTTGTCATCGCCTTTGAGTTCACTAAGACTGCTTACCTTACGGGTGTTACGAGGTGCTGCAGAAGAACCACCTGATGAGCCTGAGGATGGTGTTGGGGTCTTGTCACCCTTGAACCGCCTTAGAATCGAACGCATGGCGTCTTGAGGTGGAATGAAGAATTCAGTCTCATACTTTTCAAATGCTGCAGCAACCTCCTCAGGGTCTGCATCAGGGCACTCGGAAAGAATTGACTTCACATGAGTTTCGTATTTTTCAGACATCGTCAAGACCTCTGCCTGATGTGTTCGTTCGATGCCTGTACGGAGAACAGGCTGCGGGCTTTCGTGCGTTTTGGTTGAGACTGTACACTCCCTTGACCTCCATGGATAACTCAAGGAAAGACGACAGACCATAAAGAATGCCGTGAACATTTGTCCTTTTAGACGAACATCGAATCAAGTCACTGAACAACTTAGGCGGGGTTAATTCGCAAACCTTGCATCAATAACACATCGGGCAAGTGCATTGCGCCGGATGAATAGGAACCTTGTACCCGAACATCATCGCCGAGATAGACTTCCGAAGAAAGCGCCTTTGCTAAATTACCAGATAGGCCAGCCTGTTTAACTGGGCCAAGGATTTCTCCGCCTTCAACACGCAGCAAGGTGCTGGTGGTCACAGAAAAATCACCACTTGTCGGGTTTGCAGTGTGTGCGCCCATTACGCTGTGAACGATGTATCCATCCTCCATGCGTTCCAAGAGTGAGTCCTGAGCGGAAGGCGTTCGAGTTGAAGTCATCTGTAGATCTGAGCAACCTGTGTAAGGGGGACTTTGATGGCCACCTCGCACGGCGCAACCGTTCGTTTGCGCATGACCGATACGGCCTTCAGCAACTTGTTGGGCTGCATCACGTGTTGACCAAAGAGAACCAATTAATCGACCGTTTTCAACGAGAGTTTGGCGACGCGTTGGGACGCCTTCACCGTCACGGGCTGAGGCGGATTTACCGCCTTCCATACGACCATCATCAATGAGTGATAGGTCTTCGGCGAGAACTATTTCACCTTGCTTACCGGACCAGAATGATTCATCGCGAACCAAACGGTCGCCTCGTACTGCGGAGGGAACAACCATCGAGAACAGTGGGGAAAAACCTTCACTGGTCATCAAAACAGGAGTATCGTGAGCTTCAGTATTGACTTCAATAGGTCCACGTGTTTTCTGTGCCCAGTCTACTGCGACTGCGACGCAATCAGGAACTTGCTTCAATTTCTTACGACTCGAATCACCTTCGTACGAACTGGTAAGTTCGTCATTGGCATCGATGGAAACCTGAACGCCAATTCCATGGGATGTCGTCACGCCGCTCGATTCGATACCCTCACTGGTAAAAATTGCACCAGCGCTTGCACCAACGCCAAGACCGCCTCCCGTAACGACTGCTCGATCGTCGAGCGAAGCAACTTCACTAAGGATGGCATCCGCTTGTTCAAGTAAATCTTCGGGACCGATGTTGAGGATGTTGGTATCAAAGAGTCCGCCGACTTTTCTCGCCGTCTGTTCACTTGGTAAGACAAAACCTTCGACAGAAGGAGATGCTTTGGCAATGTCCCTCGCTTGCTGGAGAGCGTAATCAGCAGAAGCAAGGTCAACAAGGTAAGCGTATCCAAACCGGCCACCTTCGACCACTCGGACACCGTATCCACCTTCACCGCCACCTGCAGCAAGAGAAATTTTTCCCGCTTCGATATCGATGCTGTGCCCGTAGGACTGTGTTGCAACGACTTCCCATTGTTCTATGCCTTGCGATTTACAAAGAGCACCAATTTGACGACATCCCTCAGCAATTCTGTCTACTGCGTCATCTGGAAGCATATTCAGCCCACCAACGCTTGAGAAATTCGCATAATTGGACCACCGTCGCCAACCGGTACAGTTTGCCCTTTACCGCAGAAACCAGGGGCTGCAAGTTGAGCATCTCGGGTGAGACCGTCAACATCTTTCAGAATTTGAAGCGTTAAGCCGCTCACACTTACATCTTTGAGAGGACGTGTTAGTTCACCGTTTTCGATAAGCCAAGCCTCTTGGGCAGCGAATTGGAATGAACCTCGACCCGTATCCACTTGACCACCTCGTGAACCGCAAGCGTAAACTCCGTATTCGATGTCTTCCATCAATTCGTCCATATCGTTGTGCGTTCCACCTTGAATGAGTGTGTTCGACATGCGGACCAATGGATGGTGAAGGCCGTCTTGAGCCCTTGCACCAGCATTTGGAGCAAGTCCAAAGTGGTGAGCTGTCTCCCGATGATTTAGATATTCAGTTAGAACTCCATTCTTGATGAGACACTTCTCGCGAGTGTTGAGACCTTCATCATCAATCGGATGCGCCCCATAACCGCCTCGAATAGTCGGATCATCGACTACAGTAACGATGTCATTACCAATGGTCTGGCCGAGTTTGCCGTCAAGGCATGAATCGCCTGCTGCTACAAGGTCAGCCTCACAGGGGTGTCCAAGCGCTTCATGGATGTAGACGCCGGTCAAATCACGATCAGCAATCAGCGGCATCTTACCCGAAGGTGCACGTTCTGCCTTCAGCAAGCGAAGGGTCGCAATTCGTGCAACCTCACCCAGTTGGCCAAGGTCACAGGCTTCGATAACTTCCAGCCCACCTTCACCGCCATGTCTCGTTCTATAGGAGACTACTTCGCCTCCATCACGGCCAGTGACGCTTGCATTAATCAATGAGCGTTGGAACGACCAAGTTCGATTCATCCCTTCACTGGTCATCAATTCAGTGTGCAGATGTTCATCGCTCCAACCGCAGGTTACTGAGATGATACGGTCATCGTCTGCAGCGCTATCGTGAAGAGTTCGAAGATGCTCTATCTTCGTCTGAAGATCGGTGTGACGAACGTCCTTTTTCGATTTCCAGTGTATTTCATCTTCAAAGATAGGGACTTCGGCTAACTGTACAGGCTTGTCTTTCGACGAGCGACGAGCGGCGACCGCTTTTGCCAGTCGAACTGTTGACTCTATTTGCGAAGGTAAAGAAACCAAGTCAGTGGTGGAATGCACACCCCATGCCCCGTCTGCGAGGATGCGGAGGGTTACACCGACTTCTTGACCTGGTATTGCACGCTCAAGTTTTGCATCTCGTAGAGCAACACTGGAGTCTGTGATTGCCATCAGTCGTACCTCGGCATAAGACGCTCCGAGGTCTTGAGCATGGTCGAGAGCCGACTGGATTTTTGATTGGTTCAGATATCGACCAGTACTCGGCTTATGCTCATCGTTGGGACTTGCGCTCATCACCATGATACATTGCAGTATGCGAAGGTGTTTGAAGTCTACTCCGTTTCGATTTGATTACGATGGAAATTCAGCAGAAACGATATGGGCGATGAGAGAAGAGTCCGTCAGAGCCTCGTGTTCCGATTCAAACTTCATTCCAAGTCGAGATGCACCTTCTTTCGAAAGCGAATATTCCATAGGCACAGATTGAAAACCAAGGTCAGATAGAAGAGACTGTGCCATCGATTCGGAAGTAGAAAAATCATGATGAATAGGGACGCAGTCCGAGTGCGCCTCGTCGGTGCTGTCTGCTTGAGGGAGCTGGAGAAGATATCCCGAAGTGTCCTTGTTACGAACGCCAGCACGTTTGAATGCCTCAGAGACATGGTGAGTTCCACTGAGGTAACGTAAGAACTCGGCATCCAATGAACGGGCAAGTGCTGTCGAACGCAACCATCTTCGAGAAGCACAATTCCACGCAGTCCAGAGTTGAGATTCTGATTGAATGCAGTCCTGCCCAATTAAGACCCAATCTGCGTTAGGACGCACTTCAAGAAAGCGAGTAAGTACCTCCTTTGCCTGAACTGGTGATTCACTGTTCCATGCAAAGCAAGGGAATGGAGGTTGTGCCATGGTGATTCCAAGAGGAGATTCTCTTTCAATTATCCGATGAAGATTCATCGGACAGTGGGATGTCATCATCGCGCTGTTTTGGAAGACTCCTTTCAGCACTCGCTGTACTTTGTCGACGCAGTACTTTCTCCACTTCGGCGTTGATTTTATCCAAAAGCAACGGCCCCCATCCACGTTTCGAAAGAAGGGTGTTCCGAGTTGAACGGTTCATCGAAAGAACATCTTTCGGTGTCCGAATGCCCATGCCTGCCAATTCACGGGCTCGTGACCGACCCACATGCTTGATGTTCACCAATTGAAGCAAATCTCTCTTGCAACCGTGACGAATACGTTGCTTGAGCATATCGATGGTTGTGGCGATATTGCTGATAACGGGGAGGTGCTCTTCAGAAAACACATCGTCGGTCAGAAGGACTTGTTGACCTGCAGCAAGAAGCCAACCCATAAGGTCGACACGGTGATTAACATCGCCCGGACTCACATCGAGTTCGCTTTCAATAGAGCGAAGCGTGTCTTCTTGTATCCACATTTCAAGCATCCATGCCGACTTTACCTTTCCGAGCAATCGTTCTTCAAGGGTGTCGTCAATAAGTAACTCATCTTCAACCGAATTGGTTTTGAGCCAGAGCGGCGAACTGCGTTCCATTTCCGAATTTTTAGCCCAGAGAGGAATGAAATCTGGAGTGGATGAGGCAAGATGCATGAGCCCGAAATCCGAAACTTCGCCAGTCTGTCGGACGCTACGTCGTACAGCCCGCCTTAGCCCGGTACGAAGAATCGAAGCCGATAGAGGGTCGAGGTAGAGTTGCGTAATTCGCTCACCCATCAACGTCGCTTCATATTCCATGGATGCATGATCGTTAGCAGTCGGTGCGGACCAACCCCCCACATGCGCCAAATTGGTAGCGGAGGTAAATCCAAGAGAAGCCTCCGTGAAGGCAGTTGATGCTCTTGCATGAGGAGGTGCTTCCTGGGAACCTGAACGGAGTTGAACTCCTCCGGTCGTTTGAGCAATGGTAGCCCAAATTGGCATCTCATCGTCCCAATCCTCATCTTCATCTTGGTTTGCTTTTGCGTCTGCTCGCCGCTTGGCATACGCTTCGTCTGCGCCTTTTTTACGAATAAAACGCTCTTCGACAAGCCAGTTCAGCATCTCATCGAGACGCTCGTTCAATTGCATCGACGACATAGTCGAACCAAGGAAGGTTGCAGAAAAGAAGTCACCAATCTCGCCTCTGTGACGGAAGCCACCGGTAGCAATAGAAGCAAGTAAGTGCGTACGTAGCGCCGGTTCACTTGCAAGTTTGGATGAAATGGATTCGACAGGTCCGAAGAAATATCTCTCGCTGACATCATCAGCAATCCCCCATCCATCTGTCCCCTTACACAATACCCATGCTTCACCAAAACTATCGTACTTTGGCCGTCCAGCACGGCCCAACATTTGACGCACCTCCATCACAGGAAGTGGACGGCTCATCCCATCATCCCAACGCTTGAGGTCTCGAACAAGAACTCGGCGAGCTGGTAGATTAACACCCGCTGCAAGCGTTGGAGTAGCGGTCAAACCAACCAAGAGGCCTTCCTTGAATGCACCCTCAATCGCTTTGCGTTGACCGTGTGTGAGCCCAGCATGGTGGAAAGCGATACCGCCTCGAATGGCTTCTGCTAAACGTTCAGCCATTGCCGTTTGACTCCTTCCTTCAAGTGAACCAGCAAATGTTTCCAGTCGCTTCAATCGGTCCGGGTCCTCTTTTGCTAAACGCTTAGCAATACGTTTGGAAAGTTTCAATGCTTCTGATTGAGCACTTCGACGAGTACCCACAAAAATCAGAACTTGACCATCTTGGTCTATCGCATCACTCACCACAACCCATGCCGGATGGGATTTGGGCCCCTCTAAGTCCCTGGGAGGTTGCAGTACATCCGCTTCTGTTGACATCCCTGATGCTTGAACCAATCGTGGTTCAAGATGCAAGTCGTGGAAAGTACTGTACTCCAACGCAACAGGCCTCCACGACGACAGAATGAGGTTGGCATCCAACCATTCTGCGAGTTCATTGCAATTTCCAACCGTAGCAGAAAGTGCGATGATTTGGGCCTTAGGGCGTAGATATCGGAGGCGTGTCAAGTTAATTTCCAAAGTTGGACCACGAGTTGAGTCGTTCATCAAATGGAACTCATCTGCAACAACAATCGATACATTGGCCATGAGTTCAGAGCGATTTCGCATAAGTGAATCGAGTTTTTCGGAAGTGCATACAAGAATATCGCATTCATCAATTTTCTTCGCTTCACCAGAAGCATCCCCAATCCCGAGCCCAACGGTCAATCCGACGGAGCCGCCGAGCGCTACCAAGTCTTCGTGCTTTTCACTCGCCAACGCTTTGAGAGGTACAATGTAGACTGCTTTCGAACCTGGTTCATCGATGAGTAAACGGCGGATAATTCCTATGTAAGCAACAAGCGACTTACCGCTTGCAGTCGGTATTGCGAGTAATGTGTTGGAACCGGAAAGAACACTCGGCATTGCTTCATGCTGTGGAGGATGAAGGTTCTCAATGCCCCAAGTTTGAGTGAGGAATTTGAGGGCGTCCAATGGCAAATCCAAGCCCATTACAGCCGGTCCACTTCCCTCCATATTCTGCCAGTCGCGCCAACAGTCCAAAAGGACAACGCTCGTAAAGTTTCAATCCGACACCCATAAGACCCCTCTTCTCATGTCCTAAACATGGCCGATGATGTAGAGTCCATGGTGGAAGAACGACTTTCTGTTTTCGAAGACGAACCAGATTTGAATGACTGGGTCGAAGTTATGTGCGGTGCAGCCATGGCTGTACTCGGGATTTTCCATCTGGTTGAACCTTGGGATTTCGTTAATCAAGACGTCATGCGATGGTTTGCTGCGGCCGTTATTGCAGCAGGAGCTGTTTGGGCTGGGCACGGCTTGAAAGATATGGCAGTCAAAGAGGTCCGACGCTCAATCGCTATTCTCGACATGGCGCAATCCGATGATGGCCCAAACCATGGTCTGATACGTGACGTACTACTCAATCCGGATGCCTACAAATCCTTCCTCCTCGAATCCTATGAAGCAGCTTGGGAAGACGGAATCATCACTGAGGAAGAACTTGCGGAACTCAAATCGTTCCAAGACGCACTTGGTATCACCGATGAAGAAGCCGCAAAGATGAATATTGACGCAGCAGTCAAGTCGGCTTCAAAGGACGGCGAAATATCCGAAGAAGAAGAAAAGAGCCTCAAGGAGGCCGCTGAAAAAGCCGGTGTTGACTCTGAAAAGGTCATCAAAGATGCAAAGAGCAAAGCAAAGAAAGGAAAGAAGTGAAGATCAATCCCACTTTGTGTTCCCTTGGAACATATCCGTAGCGAGTTTCTTTGCTTTCACACGGCGAGAGTATTCACCCCTGCTCGAAACTGTACACAGCATCAATCCAAGCACTCCAACTGGAGTTGCGTAAGGAATGAGCCCAGAAGCATTCTCAATCGTGATGAAGGGTGGAACATCGTTCATGTCAAAGCCTGGAGAAGAGATAAAGCGGACATCAAGTAAATCAAAGTCGCAATCACACAAACTTACCGAAATTCTCTCCGGGAACAAGGCACTTTGAAGCGACAGCCAATCGTACTCGCTCACCGAAGCAGGGCGAGTACCCCAAGCAGGAACTGAGATGGAGCCAGTTGCAGGAACAGATACCATGTCAAAGTCAACATGGAAGACCGACGATTTCGGTTTCTCATCGACAATCATCATAGCTTCCAGCATTAACATATCGAGGAGTAACGAACGCCCTGCAAGAAGGATGAAGCGTACAGTTTGTTGCTCAAGCATACCCTCATCCGTAGTTTGTGCACCACCGCGACTTACCTGTGAGAAAATGGCTTGATCAAGACGTAAATCTTGGAGTTCTGGAACAACGAGTTGCCATCTTCCATCCGGAAGAGGAAGTGCTTCTTCCACAACAAGTCGGAGTTCTAAACGCTCACCATCAAGCATCCCCCATGTAGAGCCAGTGTGCGATACAAGAACTTGTTCTGGAACTCCGGGATACGATGCATCCCACAGTTGTTGCAGTCGATTTTCAATCAATTCGTCGATTTGAATTTCTGTGTCCGACTGAACTTCGTCTGCCAATGCCCACATCGGATGCAAGATGCCTCCAACGAGGAGAAAGAGGACCCCGGGAGTAAACGCTCCAAACCTTAGAAGGGCCGAAGTTGAGTTTCTCAGACCGTCAAAAGCAAAGCCAGCAAATAAGAGAAGCGAAATGAAGAGGAAGCCTGAGGAATGTTTTGAGAGAGATAGCGGAGAATCCTCATCTCCTAAAACGGCACTTCCTACTGGATAAAACGCCTTACCATCAAAGTCAGCTGGAGTAACTGGCCCGGCGCCTTCAAACGCCAGTTGTCCCGTCCAAGTATAGGGTTGGAACTTTCCTGCAGTCCCTCCAAAACAGAAGGTGTAATCGCCAACGGGCATAGCCCTCCATCGGTACGTCGTCCGGGTCGAATCGTCGTCTTCACGCACTATAACTTCAGGTGCGTTAGAAAGCCGACCTGATGGCTGAATAAGGTCGGGTAAGCCATGACTCTGTTGGAGTTCAATAGGCACAGATTCCCATTGCAAGTAGATATTGAGAACCTCATGCTGTTCGATTGTGAACGTCCAACAATCTCTATCGTTTTCGAGAAGGGCACCATAATGGACGGTTTCAAACTCAGTGGAGCGCGGTTCAAAATCGCTTGAAGGTTCATCGGAGTTACGAGAGTCGATGTCTTCGGACCATGGAATCTCGAGTTCCATAAATGAAGAGCCCCGCAAATGCAATTCCCAAGTCCCAGGCCGATCCAGAACAAAGGTCATTCGAAGACGAACTGGGTCTCCGGGCCACAGTACGCGCTCACCGTTGAGGTTGAGCGATTCGTCTTCGAGCGTGTAGGGGCTCGTTGTGGAAACGGAAGGAACAAAATCAGCGTCAAAGTTCCATTCGGTTACCGATGGGCCAAGGATAAGTGAAACATCCAATTCAGGCTTGTTGTATCCGGAGAACTCTCCGGTAAAACGCAAATCCAATACCATTGAATCCAACAAAGAAGGCAGTAGTGCCAGTTCAAATTGTTGAGGATCCATATCAAATTCAAGAGTGACGGTCTCAGGTTGTGCTGGTGAGGCAAAGACATTGTTGGATACAATTTCTTCACCGCTTGCTACCGAGGTAAGTTGGCAATCATTATCTTGGATACACGATAAGAACAGTTTCCCTCCATCCGGAGATTGATTGAGATTTGCTTGAGAAAATGGAGCACAGAATGACAGCAAAAAAAGTCCGAGGATGACCGCCATCTGAATGCTGTATGAGCGTTGAACTTGTGAAGAACGGCTCATGTTTAACGCAACTCTCCATCGTGTTTCAAATCAGTGGTGTATTGTTACAAGAGTACTGGGTTTTTCTTGTCAATAAGCACAGTGTTGCACTTGCGGCAACGGTATCTTCTTTTCGAGGGCTTTTGCCTTGGAAATTCTTGGCCGCAAGTCGTACAAGACCACAACCAAACCGCCCTCGCTCTACGTAATGCTTCGGTAAACAACGGCCCTTGTCGACCTGCTGTGTTGCCTGGCCATGCCGACTCTAATTGGCGAAAAAGTGTGTTGTGCTCTCGTAAACCCAGGGCGTGGATGTATTCATGATGCAAAACGAAACCAGAGTAGGCCTTCCATTCAGGCTTGAGCATCTCGGGATGAAGATCAATCACTTCGACGTCCTTTGGTTGCAACGAACCAACATCGACACCTCGCTTCCAACGTGTGACTCCGTGTCGCTGTGTAGCATTTTTCCTTAAAACACCTAGAGGGATACTTCGCAAATCTTCAACTTTCGCATTCGCCCACTCCGGCATGTCAAACATGACTTCAAGAACAAAATCTCGAACTTCCGATAAGAGTAAACTTTGCTCTTTGCTGGGTTTTGCCATTTTAGCCTTCAACTCCATCGATGATAGGCGGGATGGCCCTCTTTTACCGCCACGAACAAGCCGCTGCCTGTGGCACAAACTTTGCCGTTTGCCTCCAACAATAATTCGATTTCAGCACGGTCTTCGCTCAACTCTTTGACTTGGCTGGTGACTTTCAGTGGGACGTTCAAAGGGGTAGGTCTTCGAAGTTTAACGCTGTACGAAGCAGTTACAGTACATGGCGGTTCATCCAAATCCTGTGCATCCATCAATGCGACTGCCGCAGTCCAATTGCCGTGGCAATCCAAGAGAGTTCCAATGATCCCGCCGTTAATCATACCCGGGAAGGCTTGATGGTGGTTTTCTGGCAAGAATTCAAGAGAAAGGCCGTTCTCTATTCGAACGCTGTTAATTCGTAACCCTTTTTGGTTGGAAGGTCCGCAACCAAAGCAAATCGAATTTGGAGCGTATTGGCGTTGGACACCTATCTCTTCCATACCCTCGGTAAGACCGGGAAGCACTTGTTTTCTTTGCCTACAGGTGTAAACATATACGCATTCTTATTGAGGTGGTGAGTATGCAGAGACCATGGCAGGTAAGAAGCGCAAGGCGAAAGCTAAGATTCGTGTGGCGCATGAACTGCCACGAAGACGCAGAAATGCGATTCAGGAAGCCATGGCTGCTCACAAATCGGAAGACCGACCGGAGTGGGACAGAAGTGCGAAATGGAGTAACACTCGATTCTATCGTAAAATCATCAAACCTGGGACTATGCGAACAGTACACCTTCCGCTTTTGGAAACCGACCTCGGCGATTCATGGCCGATACCTGTTACAATCCTCCATGGAAAGCGCCCTGGCCCGACAATTACCATTCTTGGAGGCGTTCACGGTGATGAACTCACAGGCCCTTCGACCTGTACCCATCTACTCTCAAACGCGTTCACCGATGAAGGGAAGCCACTCGACCCAACAAAACTGGCAGGCACGATTCGGATTGTGCCGATTGTAAACCTCCCAGGATACAGGTCCAAATCGAGATATTTTCCTGATGGTCGTGATCTCAACCGTAACTTCCCCGGTGACCCAAAGGGTTCGACAACCAAAAGAGTCGCAGCGCAGACATGGAAATACTTGTTCTCGGATGCTGATGCCATCGTTGATTTGCACAGTGCTGGAAAAGGGAGGTCGAACATGCCACAAATCAGAGCGAACCTCGCTCATGCAGGCTCAAACATTCTTGCAAAGGCATTTGGGATTGAAATCATTCTCGATTCAAAACCACCCTCTGGTTCGCTCAGAAAAGCAGCCATTGCACAAGACATACCTGTAGTAACCTACGAAGGCGGTGGGGCAAATGTACTCGATCACGAGTCTGTTAAAGTCGCAATGCACGGCGTACTGAACGTCTTACGCTCGTTCCGTATGATTGACGGAAACCCATTACGGCCTCGCTTCCGAATGCTCGCAAGTGGCTCGCATTGGCTCAGATCTGGTGAAGGAGGTCTACTCGACATGTTCGTTTCAGCAGGCTCAGTCATGCGAGAAGGTGAAGTGATTGCAACGATATCTGATCCCGGAACACCTGGCATTACGGTAGATGTCGTCGCCCCGGAAGACGGATTGCTGATCGGTGCAGCAACCAATCCGTTCACAGCTGCAGGTATGCCGGTTGGACATTTCTTACCTATCTCGAAGCACCTCAAATTACTCAGCGACCAAATCGATACCAACGGCAGATTCCTTGTGTGCGGATCTCAAGGAGAAGCCGTATGGAGAGAAGAACAGGATGTTGACGAAGTCGCTGTCGAAGGCGACTGGAGTGGCGGAAGCGTAGATTCAGAGTGGACCATCACGAAGGAAATCAATGCCGCACAAGGCGACACATTCACCGACAATGAAGAAGAAGCCGAAGCCTAATCAAGCATTGAGGAACGACTCAACGGTATCTTTGACCTCTTGCTCTTCCATGTTACGACGCTGACTCTTTGCAACTTCAAACACATGTGCGACCAAGTCATCCGATGCTTCATACCCATTTTGTTCGAGCCACCAAATGATGTTTGAACGGCCAGCCATGTGACCGATTCGGATCACTTGCTTTAGGCCAAAATCTCCAGCAGGAACTCCAGAATATACGCGGTCTGCAAGCCAGTTGTCGCCTTTCTTCATTGCTTTGATGACAGCAGATGCGTGAACACCTGTTCCGGTCTCAAAAGCGTCCATGCCAAACACCGGATAATTCCGAGGGAGTGGGACTTCGATGTACTCGTTTGCTTTTTGCATGTATGCGTCGAGTTGAGTCAAGTCGTTGTCAATCACTCCAAGCAGTTTCAAATTGACGAGTGTTTGGTCAAGCGGAGCGTTACCTGCCCGCTCACCGACACCAAGAGCAGTGCCATGAATGACATCTGCTCCGGCTTCCACTGCAGCGATGTTGTTTGCCACGCCAAGACCTCTGTCTTGGTGGCCGTGCCAGTTGACTTCAATTTCAGACCGCTTGTATCCTGAGTCTTTGATGACTTCTTCATCGATAAATTGGAGCAGTTGTTTAACACCGTTCGGAGTGACGTGTCCACATGTATCACAAATGCACAAACGTCGGGCACCGAGTTCCATAGCCCGCTGATAAATGAGTTTGACATCCTCTGGCTTGGAGCGCGTGGTGTCTTCGGTAACAAACATCACTGGCACATCGTTATCGACGGCGAATGATACGGCTTTTTCCATAGTAGAAACGAGTTTTTCCATTGTCCAACCTTCGGTGTATTGTCGAATGGGGCTTGTTCCGAGGAATGCACTGGCTTGTATGGGTATTCCGTGTTTTGCTTGCAACTCAACCAGAGGTTCGATGTCGTTCATGAGAGTGCGAACTGCCGCTCCAGGTCGGATTTGATAATCGTTCTCAGTGATGTGAGAAAGCATGGCATCAATGTGTTCCAAGTGAAAAGGACCAGCTCCTGGAAGCCCAAGATCAACTTTTTGCAGACCTAAAGTTTCCATGAAAGTTAACAGTTCAATTTTTTGTTCAATGGTTGGATTCCGGGCACTTGGGCTTTGTAATCCGTCTCGAAGAGTCTCGTCATCGAACCATACACCGTGCGGATGATTCGCAGGGTTTCTCTTCAAATCGTAGTCTACTGTGTTCCAATCATAAATCAAAGAGCGCTCGTCCATTGAACATCACCGCAACGGCCGACTTGGGCCGGTGCATGACGAGTCACCATGGAATCATGTTTCAATGCGTCGGCTGAAAGAAAATCACTCTTCTTCAGAATGAATGGCTTTCAGCGCCTGTGCTGCCTCGAATTCTTCACGAGTGACGATGCCATCATTGTCGGTATCCATTTCTTCAAACTCATCAGCAGGTGTTTCAAGCAACTCAGCAGGTAGGCGTGCTGCGAAGATAATGTGGTCGACAAACCCAGTTCTCTTGGCGTTTCGGAGTTCCATTACCCGCGTTCCCTTGGACTTCTTATTCTTGGTTTCCTTGGTTTGAGCAGCGTTAATTCGAATCATCATACCTTTCTTGGTAAGAAGGAAGAGATTGTCATCGAGGTTAGGAATTTGACGTGCGCTGATGATGAAATCGCCGTTCTCATGGTCAAGATTCATGGTGTACGCACCCTTTGCACCAGGTTTCGTCTTTCGGTATCCATCGGTTCGCAGTTTTCCTTCACCGGTTTCGGCATCAATCTTCTGATTACCATCAGCATCCAAATCTGGAATCTTTTCTGATGTGCCAAGACGGCTACGCTTTGCCATTCCGTTGCGGGTAATGGTCAGAATCTGCGTATCGGTATTTTCAGTGGCCATCATAGCAACTACATGGCCGCCGTCTGCGTTTTTACGGTTACCAGTTTTGATACCGTACACACCTGCCGAAACTCGACCTGATGAACGAATATCTGAACAGGCGAATCGACTTGCAAACCCAGTGCTTGAAATCATTACGACTGAGGAATCATTGGTCCCGGTTCGAACGTTGACAAGGCTGTCATTGTCAAGTTTGAAGCGGAGAGCATATTTGCCGTTGCGGTTAATGCGCACATACTCTTCCAACTTGGTTTTCTTAATGAGTCCTAGACGGGTGGCAAACAGCAGGAAGTGTCCTTCCGGAGATTCAAGCAAGTCACGCGTAATAGGTAGGATTGTGACGATGTTTTCATCGTCCTGAATCTTCTCAATGACGTTTCGGATATGGCTGCCACGAGCATGACGGCTTCCGAGCGGAGTTTCCCACGCCTTGAGGCCGTAGACTCGGCCCCTATCGGTGAAGATGAGCAACCTGTCTTTACTGAAACATGTTACAATCAATTGAGGGGTATCCTCGTTCTTCGTAGCAACGCCCTTGAGGCCTTTGCCACCGCGGTTTTGGACACGGAAGAGTTCAACTGGCATGTGGCGTATGTAGTTGTCTTCGCTCAAAGTGATTGCAATTGCCCTCTCTTCAATCAAGTCTTCACGGTTCATGGAAAGAGGCATTGGGTCAATGAATGAACGGCGTTCGTCGCCGTGCCGTTCAACCATATCGTCCAATTCACTGAGCAAAATACTCAATCTGCGAGTTCGAGAAGCAATGATTTCCTGTAGATCTGCAATCTTGAGTTTCAATTCAGCGTGTTCATTCTGAACTTTGTCGACGTCAAGTCGGCTAAGCTGGTACAAACGACGTTCAGCGATAGCCTTAGCCTGGGCTTCAGTGAAACTAAACGGCGCAATACCAGACATGGTTTCATTTCCTTGAAGAACGGCTTCAAATTGTTCTCGACTGGAACTGGCTTTTCCAACTGCAACGACATCATCAATACGGTCTTGTGCCATGACAAGGCCTTCAAGAATGTGCGCACGAGCCTGTGCTTTATTCAAGTCAAACTGCGCTCGGCGTTCAATGATTGATTCGCGATGTGATACGTGAGTATGCAGCATAACCGGTAGAGTAAGAAGAACGGGACGACCGTCCAAAATCCCCATCATGTTAGCAGAATAAGATTCCTGCAAACGGCTGGATTTGAACAGTTGATTCAATACAGCATGTGGGTCGGCGTTGTTCTTGACTTCAATGACGACACGGATACCTTCTTTCGATGATTCATCTCGGATGTCACGAATACCAATGATTGTACCCTTGGTAACCAGTTCTGCGATGTGAACCAGCATATCTGCCTTTTTCACTTGATACGGGATTTCATGAATAATTATTCTCTTGCCCTTTGAATCGTCCAGTACATCGCACTTTGAGCGCACATGGAATCGGCCTTTTCCAGAGGAATACATATCATAGATTCCGTCAATTCCGTGGATGGATGCACCGGTAGGGAAATCAGGACCTTTGACATGCTCCATGTATTCTTCTATAGAGATTTGAGGCATGCCTGTGTTGGCCTCACCTTCCTCGATAATCCGGTTAACATGCATATGGATGGCACCAGCAATCTCAGTCAAATTATGAGGGGGAATGCGCGTAGCCATACCGACCGCAATTCCATCGCTTCCGTTGAGCAAAAGGTTCGGAAGGCGAGATGGAAGAACTGTAGGTTCTTGTTCAGAATCGTCAAAATTAGGCTGGAAATCTACGGTTTTCTTATCAATATCCTCAAGCATGTGCTTTGCGATTTTGTCAAGGCGGCTTTCTGTGTAACGCATAGCCGCAGGAGGATCTCCGTCAATTGAACCAAAGTTGCCTTGCCCGTCAACAAGCGGGTATCGAAGTGAAAATTCTTGAGCCATTCGAACCATTGTGTCGTAAATTGATTGATCACCGTGAGGGTGGTACTTACCCATCACTTCACCGACTGAACGAGCTGACTTGCTGAATTTCTTTTCCGAAGTATGGCCGCCTTCGTACATTCCGTAGAGGACTCTACGATGGACCGGCTTCAAACCATCACGCGCATCAGGTAGTGCTCTTCCGATAATAACCGACATTGCGTAGTTGATGTACGATGTTTTCATCTCATCGTTGAGCGGATGGTTGAGAACATTCTCCGTAGAGATCGTTTGGTCTTCTTGTTGTTCTTCATCGATTTCATCAGATGTCAAGGTTGGTCACCTCCTTTGCGTGGCGCTCAATAAACGCCCTTCTGTCTGGCACATCCTCACCCATGAGAATTTCAAACATGCGATTGGTTTCTTCGGCATCTCGTACGGTGACCTTGAGCATGGTTCGAGTTGCTGGGTCCATTGTGGTCTCCCACAGTTGTTCTGGATTCATTTCGCCCAGACCCTTGTAGCGCTGTACGCCGATTTTGGCGTTTGGATTGTCGCCACGAAGTTCATTGATAATGGAGTCACGTTCATCATCAGTGAACGCATACTTACTTACCCGTCCTTTCGACAATTGATACAATGGTGGTTGAGCGATATAGACGTGCCCTTCAGTGATTGCTGGTCGCATGAAACGCCAAAGGAAGGTCAACATCAATGTCCGAATGTGAGCACCGTCAACATCTGCGTCAGTCATGATGATGATTTTGTTGTAACGTAGTTTTTCTGTATTGAACGAGCCTTCATCATCAGGATTGTTGCCGACTCCGGCGCCGAGTGCTCGAATCATCGTTTGAATTTCTTGATTCTGGAACACTTTTGCAATGTTGTGCTTTTGGCGTTCGACATTCAAGATTTTACCACGGAGCGGGAGAATGGCTTGTATTCGTCTGTCGCGTCCTGTTTTGGCTGAACCGCCCGCTGAATCACCTTCAACCAAGTATACTTCGCATTCCCCAGGATCACGAGATTGACAATCAGCCAACTTACCTGGCAGACCACCGCCTTCCAGAACGCCCTTACGGCGAGTGAGGTCGCGCGCCTTTCGAGCCGCCTCGCGTGCCTTTGAGGCGAGAAGCGCTTTGTCGACAACTTGCTTTGCCACAGAGGGGTTTTCTTCAAAGAATTCATTCAGTTTCTCATACACAATTGCTTGGACAATACCGGTCACTTCGCTGCTGACAAGTTTGTCTTTCGTTTGAGACGAAAAAGATGGATCAGGATGTTTGACACTGACAACTGCAGCAAGCCCCTCACGAACGTCCTCACCTGAAAGCCCGTCTCCCTTGAGCAGGTTTCGCTTCTTGGCATAGCCGTTTACGCAACTTGTAAGTGCGGTCCTCAAACCGGACATGTGCGTACCGCCGTCCTTGTTTCGGATGATGTTCGTGTAACAAAGAATAGATTCGCTGAAGGCATCAGACCATTGGAGGGCCAATTCAACTGAGACTGGACCCTTTTCAGTTTCTTTCTCACCTTGAATGGTGATGACATCTGCGTGCATAGCCTCTCGGCGTGCATTCAGTTGGCGAACAAATTCCGCCAGTCCACCTTCATACAGGTGCTCCACAGTGTGCGTGTCTTCACCGCGTTCATCGTTGATGACGATTTGCAAACCAGCGTTGAGGAAAGAGGTTTCTTTCAAACGAGTATCAACTTGCTCAAATTCAAACTCTGTCACTTCCGTGAAAATGGACAAATCGGGCTTGAAGGCGATGGTTGTGCCGGTGTCATCGCACGTACCTATTTCGGCCAAAGGAGCAACTGGGACTCCTGCCTCAAACCGCTGGTAGTGGATGACTCCGCCCCGGTGAATGGTGACATCCATCCATTCCGACACGGCGTTAACCGCCGATACGCCAACGCCATGTAATCCGCCGGAGACCTTGTAAGAGCTGTTATCGAACTTACCGCCAGCGTGGAGTTTAGTCATGATAACTTCAGCAGCCGAAATGCCGTATTCCTCATGCATACCGACTGGAATCCCACGGCCGAAATCACGGACCGATAGTGAATTGTCAGGATTCATTGTAATCTCAATCCGAGAGGTGTGACCTGCAAGATGTTCGTCGACGGAGTTGTCGACAACTTCCCAAATACAGTGGTGGAGTGCGGTCCCATCGTGAGGATCTCCGAGGTACATACCTGGTCTCTTGCGAACGGCTTCTAGGCCCTCGAGAACTTGGATGCTGGATGCGCTGTATTCGTCTGTCAAAATTATTCCTCCAATGGGGTTGTTTGAGGGGGCTTTGTGTGTGAAAAATGGCCTTAAAAATACGGAATTATTTGAGATAATTTTGGCCCGCAGTCCTCTATTTCCTAAGCCTCACTCCCCTCTACAACCATACCCTGTGTCGAGGGGGTATAAAGGTAGTGCAAAAGGACATTCGCGGGCTACCAAAAACGGCATCGGAAACAACTCACAACTACGTAATTCAAGCAACAAAATTTTCTAAAAAAAAAACATTTCGAGCGTCCAAAAAAAGACAAAATCAAACGTGTTCTTCAACATCGAACAAGCGAGAGCGTTAAGAAGCCAGCCAAAGTCGCCGAAAGCATGCCCAACCCGAAGATATGCGTCTCTCTCGAAGAAACAACCGTCAAAGCAATGGTTGACGAAGCCGCTCGTGCCGGATTATACGGCGCAGATATGGTCGAAGTTCGATTTGACCGGCTCTACCTTACCAAGCCGCAAGCAACCGTCGTCGAAGACGAAGAAGGAAACCGCACATCCACCATGCCTCCAGTCAATGACTGGGCAGTAGCCGATGTTTCAGAACTCGAAGTGGTTGAATCTATTGCGGCATTGAAAGAAGGAATTTCACTCCCTGTAGTTTTCGCAGTTCGCCCAGTTCGTGAAGGCGGTCATTTCCCCGGTAACGAGGAACAACGCATAGAAATCCTAGAACAAGCCATCGGCTCGAGCGTCGCCTGGATTGATCTCGAACTTTCCATTGATTCGAAAGCACGCAAAGCACTCTCAGAAGCTGCAAAGTCTGCAAGTTGCAAAATCATTGCCTCCCAGCATGATGTAGAAGGAACTCCAAGCGCAGAAGAAATCATCACAATGGTTTCTGAAAACGGCGACAGCGGTGATATTTTCAAGTACTGCAGCACCGTAAATGACCATCAAGACGCTTTGCAACTCATCGATGCAGCAAACACCCTCTCAACTCAAGAATCCCCTCTGTACAGCCTCATGGCACTCGGCAACGGCGGAGACTGGGCTCGACTCCACGCACCCACCCTTGGTCAAGAAATGGTATACGCAACCATGCGAGACGAGTTCCGACTCTCTGACAAGGGCCTAGTTAACGTTCGTGACCTCCAAGATGCTTGGAGACTCCTTGAGTACTGAAGTCGCTCACAGGCCCTTCTGAGTGCCTTCTTTGGCGTTTCATGTTTGTTCGAACGGCGTGGAAATCGTCTCTAATGATTCGTCTGTTTGAATACCCTGAGGAGTTGTTGTACCGGGTATTGGCACTGGCTCTTGCAACTCCTTAGGCGTCTGCTGCGATTCTTGCCAATCACCTGGATGCTGCATAGGAGTACTCAGCGAAGGAACGATGCTTTGCACCTGTTCAGTTTGCATGAGACCAGCCTTCATGTAGCGAGCGTTAAGGACAAATGGAATGACGAGCGTGCCCAAGAAGCCAACAAGGAAGACGATGGCAACTGTATACGGAGGCAGAATCAAACTTCGTTCTGTAGTGATGATGGTGATGTCGGCAGCCACAATTGTATCTGGTGCTTCAGCATCAAAGTCATGCACATTGTCCCATGTATCAACAACGATGTAGAAGTCTTGCCAGTTTGTTCCTGTGAAGAGTGAGGAGTAGATTTCGGGACCATCAAGGTTCAAAGCAAAATTAACCTCGGAGGTTTTTTCGTATTCATGAGAATCGCGATATGACTTCCATCCGAGGAAATTGAAACTCCTCCACTCCGGAGGTATATCGGACAATGAATCCTGAATGTCTTCGTCGTAGAACCATCGATCGTCTTGGTGTGAGCTGTAGTAAGATTCTTGATAATCCGAATATTCTTCAGTAGTTAGGAGATACACATCGGCATTTACTGGGTTAAAATTCGTGTCTTGCAGTGTGATGCAAACCGTGGTCCGGTAATCAGCGGAAAGGTTGACCCTCAATGCTCCTACGCTGTCGTTTCCAATGAGCATGGTAGTGAAATGATTCACCTCTAGTGGGTCGAGTCGCGGAGTGTAATACGTGTCGTACATCCATGGTTCTTCTGGACTCAAATCAGGGTTATACCGCTCATCTAAAGACTGGCTCGGGACTTCTCCCCCACCTTCCTGCATGTACATCTCGTCGTCGTAAAAGAATCCGTCCCACCACATATTGTTATGATGCGGCACAAGTGATTTGCGTTGAACTGTCTCGTTCCATGCAACAGGAGTTGTGTCACCTGAGCACGCATCAGCAGCTTGGGCTTGGGCTGTCAAAGGCGAGGAGAGAGCGACCAAAAACAGGGGTAGGAGGAGGGTCAAAGTGATAGAACCAACTCGAAAATGTGTTGACATGGACTCCCCTCAGTTACTGCAATGCGAGGAGGTTATACAAACTAACGGTCAACTTCTACGGCGAAGAGGTCGAACATATCCACTGTCGTCACTTCTACGCTCGTCTTTGGAGAGAATGCCGGGCGCGGGTGGAGGTGTGTGATGGTCCATGCCGAGTAGTCCACCTTGACTTTCGACGTGTTCCACATCGGAGTATGCTTCCGCAGCCTGCTTTGCCTCGTCTTCGAGGTCCGATGGTTCTCGCATGACGAGCCATCCGAGAATAAGAGCCACTGAAATGAGAGCCACTAGGGTCGCTAAGTCGGACCCAGCATCGGCCAACCAACTCTTCCAATCGTCCACACTGAAGTCAGAGAGAGATGGTGGATCAGAAGGTTCAGGACTGACTTCGATTTCAAGATCCATCGTATCACAGATTCCAACGCTGTCGCACACTTCTAATCGAACAGTGTAGATTCCTACTTCGTCCCATGAACCTGAGATTCGGCTTTCAGAGCCGGCGATAGGGTCTATCCAATCGTCAGCAGGATTACCGTTTTCATTCGCATCTACCTCTATGTCGATATCCCAGCGAATAATGAGATCAGGGCTAAGCGTCTCGTCTCGGTCCGAAATGGAACCATCATTGACATTGGTGTCACGGTATACTGCAATCCCCAAATCAGATTCAAGGTCGGAGATGTTCGCACTGACCGAATACGAGTCCGAAACGATGATTTCGTCTTGGATGAAGATATCATGAATTATTGGCGGGTGATCGACAACAACCGTGAAGAGAGAACGTGACACATCCCCTGTACCAAACGCGTCACGGACTGTAAGTGAAACGATATACTCCCCGGGCAGAGAATACGAATGCCAAGGTGTAGGTTCCGAATTCAAAGGCGAACCGTCGCCGAAATCCCATGTGTATTGCACAATTCCGTTCCAATCTGGAGAATTGCTATCCAATGGAACATATTTACCTTCAAAGGACTGATCTCCATCGCGAGTGCCATCGGAGTCAAAATACAACAGAGCATGAGGGGCTGCGAATGTATCATCTGCTTCGTTAAAAGTTCGAGACCATTCCAAATCAGTAATCTCTGGCAGAGAACTGGAGTCGGTCATCTGCTCCTCATTGTACCATGCATCAAGAATCTGAACGGAAATGATTGGTAGAGGATTTGCAATTTGAACGGTCAAGATACGTGCTACGCTTACAGCATCCAGTTCATCAGTGACAACCAATGTCACCGTGTGAGTACCGGGTTGTGAAAACGTGTGAGTCACTTGTGGACTAGAGCCAGAAGTGCCGTCATCAGAGAAAATCCAATTGTATGTCAAATCGCTGGAATCACCGACCGTACCGTCTGGGTCAAAGGAATCACGACCATCGAAAGTGTAAGGCGTCTCAACCTGGCCATCTTCGACTCGGAAATCAATAAGCGAAGTGCCGGAGCTTGTCGTTTTGACGACGAAATCAGCAACAGGATTCTGATTCAGCACTCGAATCGAAAGCGTGGTAGAAACGGAACTTCCGTCGTCATCGGTAACGGTTAGTTCGGCTGTTTTGAATCCAGGAGTATCCCATGACGGCATTGGATTCGGCTGAGAGGATGTAGTTTGTGTGAAATCGTCACTACGGTCGGTCACGCCACCACCGAGATTAACTCCATCGGGGAAGAACCATGAGTATGCCACAATGCTCCCATCGTCATCTTTGAAGACATCTGGCATGACGATAGAGTTGTATGTTGAGGTCGAGAGATTCTCGGTAAATATTTGGTAAGGGATTCTGTTGTTGACAATAACTTCGATGCTCTTTACACCCGTGTTAATACCGTCAAAAACGGTCAGAGTGAGATCGTAAGATGCATTCACGCCGTTGATGTCACCCCATTCGTGCGGCGCTTGGAAGAGGCCTACACCGCTGTCAATGTCTCCATCGCCCCAATTCCATTCAAACGTCAAGTTCTGAGTTGGGACATTGTCATAAGTGAGAGAGGCAGAAAACAAAATCAGTTGTTCGGTAAGAATCGACACTTGATCTTCAATGACAACACTGTTCACTGTGATGATTGGCACTGGTGGAGAAGAGTCGGTGATGTTCAATTGCAAGATATCCACATCAGACCATGAGCCGCCTTGGTCTTCAACTCGAAGTGTTGCGTTGTAGAGCCCGAGGTCTTTGTACGAGCGAAGCGGAGACTTGAGGCCGGATGTTGTTCCGTCACCAAAGTCCCAAGCGTATGCAACTGGAGAGTCCGAGTAGGGGAGTGAGTTGTTGTCGAAAGAGATGCCCCATGCATCAAAACCGTCGCCAGAGAATTGGACATTCTCCCATGTCTGAGACTCATTCGGTGCAACCGTTCCATTCGCTGTTGGTCTCATGTTATCGAGAATCTGCGGTGATGTAGACAGTGTGTCGACGGTTGTGCCAATCATATCCTTCATTTCCATCTCGAAGGTGAATTGAGAACTCTTAGGGGCTGTGAACCAGATGCTTTCTTCGGTAGCAACGCCACCACCAGCTGATACTCGCTTCGTTTGGGTATCGATGACTACCCCGCTGCTGTCGAGGACCTTTGTGGTGACATCTAAATCTTCAAAGAAAGCGTTTGAGAAGACTTGGTAGTTAATTTGGGCTGTATCCGATGCTCCATCTCCATCTCGGTCACCCAGTACAGTGTTGTTGAGGGTCAGTGATGCTGGTGATGTAATTCTAGCAGCTTCAATATCGACTGTACCTTGTGGATACGACGGCCCACATGAGGTGTAGTCACAATCAGCAACACTGCTGGCATACCAAGTGATGGCCCAAACTTCGTCGGTGAGATTGCCAAATCCGGGTATCAAGGCTGTTGCTACGTTGTTTTGGAAGTCCAAGTCGGTTACAGACCACAATCCGTCCGCCGTAGCCTTCGAGACCACCACGCCATCAAACTGACTTACATCAGCAGTCAATCGCATGGTAAGAGGGGCTGGAGAGGACGCACCAGGGGTGAACTGGAAGGCACGGATACCCCAGCCTTCAACTGAATGGCCGGTAGAGGACCACGGTCCCGCCCAGTTGCTGTTGGTGTCTGCAGGCTGAACGCGACAAAAAGATCCAGACGAACAAGTTGGAGTCAAATCCAAGTTGGAGAAACCGTAGATGCCCTGGTCTGAGTCAAGAACCGCAGCTATTGAAAAATTCGCAAAGATTTGCCCCATTGTCCTGCCGACTTTTCCGCTCTGCCCGCTTACTGGGGAGATGGCCAAATTTTCGACACCAAGTCCGCCGGTTGCCGAATCCTGAACCAACTGACGAACAGCAGGTCCGCCGCCGAGGTGGTCAGCGAGATACATCGTGAAAATGAATCCTGCACCGT
>JABIWF010000061.1 GCA_018701175.1 Methanobacteriota archaeon | reverse complement strand
CTGGTCTTTGACAATCGCATCCAGACAAGCAGAACAGTACTTGACTTTTTCTCGAGGACGCGCAAGTCGCTCGTTAATCGTCCACTTCAATCCACAATCATTGCATTGGTGTGTGCTAACTTTCAACCAACCAATGGCTGGACTTGCCCGTACAACAATGGCATCAAAGGCGAGAAGGCGAGTGCGATCACGCATTCTCAACTCACTCATCTCATAATATCGGCTTGAAGGGAGATTAACGATACGGATGACTGGCCGAGTCGACATGACACGGTCGGAGTATTGCTCCTTCAGCACTTGATTTCCGCATGCCAAAGTGTGCTCCATACTCTCGGTGAGTTCCAATTTTAAGTCTCCGAACTGTCCAAGGTCATCCCACTCAATCTCAAACCCGAACACTGGTTCATCCTTGCCGGGAGACGCGTTAAGGTCAGCAACATATTTCGGACTTTCAAACAATAACCTCCATGAAGCTAGAGTCTTTTGTTCATCTTCGCTGGGCTCTGTTGGGAATTTTCGCTTCATGGAGTTCCACGGGAACTACGACGGTTAAGAAACATTTTGCCTCCATCGAGAATTGTACAATTTCGGCTTTGAATCTTCTCTGAATAAAATCGGAGTGCTGCGTCTTAGACTCACCGGAAAAGGTGCAAACGTTCAAGAATCTCTTTGGAGTCGAGAAATCATCCAAGGAGTCTAAATGCAATGTCCAACATCATCGTTCTCGTCAAACAAGTACCTGACACAAATGCTCGAATTGTCCTCTCGGGAGACCGAGTTGACCTTTCTGCAGTCAAGAAAGTCATGAGTCCATACGACGAATTCGCTGTAGAAACTGCACTTCAACACCGTGAAGCGAACGGTGGAGAAGTCACTGCAATCACCGTCGGCGATGCTGGCGCTGACAAAGTTCTCAAAGATGCAAAAGCGATTGGTGTCGACCACATCGTACGGATTGATAATTCACAACCACTCGACTCTAACGCCCTTCAAACCGTGCTCGCTTCCGTTGTGAAGAGCATGGATGCCAATGTTGTCTATTGCGGTAAATCCGCTGCAGATACTGGCGCTGGTTCTACCGGCCCAGGGCTGGCAGAACGCCTTGGCTGGGCATCTGTGTCCAACAGCATCAGTGTCTCTTTCGGAGACCAACTCTCAGTCGTGACTCCTTCTGCTGGAGGAAACGCCCGTTACACAGTCCCGCTTCCTGCAGTCGTCTCTTGCGACAAGGGTGACATGAAAGTTCGAAAGCCTAACGTGAAGGGAATTATGCAAGCAAAGCGAGCAAAAGTCGATGTTCAAACTGTTGATGCACCTGCATCGACAGTATCCATTGTCTCACACAGTATGCCTCCTGCAAAACCTGCAGGCAAATCATATGACGGTGGCGCCGCTGCTGCAGAAGTAGCACAACTGCTTCGAGATGAAGCAAATGTAATCTGAGGTGAATAAAATGACTGAAACTATAGTAATCGCTGAAATCGTAAAAGGAGCAGTTCATTCCACAACTGCCGAATTAATCACCGCTGCACAAGCACTCGGCTCACAACCCGTTGTCATTGTGCCCTGCACCGATGCTGGAACCGCCGATGGCGCATCCGGAATGTCTGGCGCATCCCGAATTGTTGCTGCTAAATCAGATGTCTTTGCAAACTATGACGCTGCTGGTTGGGCTGCTGCACTCGATGCGGTGGCTCCATCTGGAGTTCTCATCGCATCTGCTTCTCCTCAATCTAAAGACCTCGCTGCCCGTATCGCAGCTCGCAGAGGAATTTCGGTGGTGCAAGATGTCGTAAAAATCGACGGCCATAACCTCACATCCCCTATTTACTCCGGCAAAGCAATGCAAACCGTAGCCCTTAGCGGAGATGCTGTCCTAACTGTACGTCCAAATGTGTTTGACGCAGCTCCAACCGGTGGTTCAACCGAAATCTCGGTCGTCGACACAACTGGAGACATGGCAACAGCAGTCCAAGAATTCATGGCACGTGCTTCGAGTCGGCTGGATGTTGCTGAAGCAAACATCATCATATCCGGTGGCCGAGGAATGGGCTCTCCTGACAATTTTGTTCACCTTGAATCAATTGCAGACACCCTGGGTGCTGCTGTAGGAGCATCCCGTGCTGCGGTCGACACTTGGGAATCAATTCCTCACTCTATGCAAGTGGGACAAACTGGAAAGACCGTTAATCCGAACCTGTACATCGCAGTAGGCATATCCGGTGCAATTCAGCACCTTGCTGGAATGCGTTCCTCAAAGTACATCGTCGCCATCAACAAAGATGCAGACGCACCAATTTTCCAACACGCCGACTATGGCATCGTTGCAACTTGGGAAGAAGCATTGCCTGTGCTTCAATCTACATTGTCCGCAATGATGGCTTGATTAGGAATATTTCCCAATCGTATACACGCCAGAGCCTGCATCGTCTCCAACAAAGGGGTTCGTTTCTTTTTCATGACCAATTGTAGTCAATGGACCATGGCCAGGATACACGATGGTATCAGATGCAAGCGGCCAAAGCTGGGTATGAATCGAGTGCGCAAGAACTTCGAAATCCCCTCCAGTATCTGGTAAATCCGTCCTTCCAACTGAACCAGCAAACAAAGTATCACCAACGAACAAGTGATCTGGCCCTTCTTCAACGAGGAGACGTAGGCAACAGCCGCCGAGAGTGTGACCAGGCGTATGGTGCACAACGAATTCAAGTGAGCCAACTTCGAGTTTCTCACCGGCCTTCAATGCCACATCTGCGATGGCTGGCAGAGGAACCTCAAACCCATAGCGAAGGGCTGATCGTTGAGCTAAAGTCTGTAGAAAAGTATCATCAGGATGCAGGTACCAATCTACTTCATACTCCTTTTTCAAATCAGGAATATGCCCACTGTGGTCAAAATGTGCATGTGTGTTAAGAAGTGCTACGACTTTCCGTTCAGGAATCTTTGATTGCTGCATTTCCCCAGCGGAGCGAGGGCCGTTGGACCAATCCGGGCCCTTGCCCGAAAAGGAATCAATCCAGTCAATGATACGTTGGGGTTCAGCACCGCCATCGATGATAACTGTGTCACCTGTAGCAGTGTCTGTAACGACTGAACAACGCATTTGGAGAATGCCAACAAAAAAATATTCCACCCATGGTTTCCTAACGGCCATGGCCAGTCGAACCATTTCTCCTTCAAGAGACTAAGCCTTATTCAATGAACACTTGAAGTGAATCACTGGACCATTGTCCATCGCTGTCACATACTCGTAACTCAAATCTATAATTGCCTCGATTCAGCCGTACTTTGACTTTGCTGGAAGATGCGATTTCCTTTCCAGTCGAGTCGACCCAAGACCATGTCTGGATACGTTGTTGAGGGTCATGAGAATACGTGCCATCGAGCGTGATTACTGCATTCCCATCTGCATCGGCAACATGGCTTTGGTCATCTCCTGTAATGGCTTTTGGAACGATGACTTCGCTGATACCCGTATTCAGTTCATCCAGCAACCCATCTTCCGGTAGGAGTGCCATGTTGGTGATAGCATCGTCCAATTGAGAGAGCAATTGTTCGGTGTCGATATCGAGAGCCCCGTCCGCAGTAACCTGTGCAACCTCACCTTGCACCTCACCTAATGCAGCTTGCAATGCATCGAGACCATCGCTTGAAGCGGACGAGTTTTGAATGGATGCTAATTCGTCTGGAGTGAAAAACTCTTTCATTGCATCATCCTCTCTATAGATTTCTTCGGCTGACAGTGGTTCAGCCTCTTCAGTTTTCTCGAACCACAGAGTGAGTTCAGAGGCGTCAGTTTCCACCAACGAGTCCAAAAGCGAAAAGTGTCCTAT
>JABIWF010000117.1 GCA_018701175.1 Methanobacteriota archaeon | reverse complement strand
GAAAGCATCCGACTCAGCATAATCAGAAGATGCAGAATCCAATACGGAGGAAAGACGGAGACCTCGAGGGTCTTCATCGAAATGCGAACCAGCAAAATCAATCGATTCCAACTTGGCTTGGAGTGAAGCAAGGTCTGAGGAGGAAAGCAGCAAAATGCCACCTTCGACCGCCTTCATTTGTTCATGCGTCATCGAAGGTTGTGCGGTTGAGTCCAACACTGATGCTGCATCAGATTGAACAGAAGAGGATTCTGATTCTTGGGCGTATGCGGACCAACGGGCGTCCCACTTCTGAGCGAGTTCAGCGTGGTATTCCGGTTCAAAACCTTCCAACGCAACGTGATAATTGGTTCCACCGAAACCGAATGCAGAGACACCTGCTCGACGCGGATGGTTTTCCGGGCGAGGCCAGTCTCGTGCTTCTGTAGGGACAAAGAAAGCGTTGTTATCCCAATCAACGGTTTGGTTGGGAGTCTTGAATCCTGCCGAAGGCGGGATTGTACGGTGATGTAGAGACATTACGGCTTTAATCAGTCCGGCAATTCCGGCAGCTGCTTTCAGGTGGCCAACTTGTGATTTAATCGAACCTACTGCAACATGATTGCCCGCTGGAGATCCATCCCAAAGCAACGAAAGCGTACCCAATTCGGTAGCATCTCCAACTTTGGTAGAAGTTCCGTGGGCTTCAATCAACTCGACGGTTGTAGCTTCGTACTCTGCTTGGGAATACGCACGAGCAATGGCTTGAATTTGACCGCGTTGACTTGGAGCAGTAATGCCTTTTCCTCTTCCATCCGACGAACCGCCCACGCCACGAATTACAGCGTGAACTTCGTCGCCGTCTCGAATGGCATCAGAAAGACGCTTGAGGACAAAGGCACCCGCACCTTCTCCCATTACGAATCCGTTTGCACCTGCATCGAAAGGCGTAGAGTGAGTAGGGGAAAGTGCTCCAATTGCGCTGAACTTAGCGAAAGTCGGAGCATCCATGCTGCGGTCGGTAGCTCCAGCAATCATGACATCCACTTGACGCATCTGCAACAGGCGGCAGGCATCCATGAGGGTTGCCAAAGACGATGCGCAAGCGGCATCCATAGCGAAATTAGGGCCTTGCAGGTCCAAAAGATTGGAAACTCTACCTGCAACAACATTGGCTAATTCTCCAGGCATCGTGTCTTCATTAACACGAGGTGCACCGGTGTTGATAGCGTCGACAAAGGCATCACCATTGGCGGTTGGCATACCAAACGACTTGGCTAATTCCTTGGTGTGGTTGGAATAGATTCGAATGTTGGAGAGGTTTCTGTTTTCACCGCCAAGAGCGTTGGCAAACGCCACACCAGTCCGTAGCCGGTCGATGTCTTTGCTTTCCCCATCGTAACCAGCATGCTCAATTGCTGCTGCAGCAACGGAAACTGCCCATTGCTGAGCAAGGTCGATTTGTGTAAGCGTGCCAGGAGGTTGCTTCCATCGTCGCCAATCGAACTCATATCCTTCGACAACTGCACCAATACGTGCGTAGGTGTAACCTTCCTCGATGTTACCCGGGCCACCATCTCGGAAGAAATGGTCAACAGGTCCAATCCATCGGTGTTCGGGTATCTGACGAATACTGACCTTGGAATCGAGAATGTTTTGCCAAAATGAATCGATGTCTGGTGCATCCGGCATCAGCGCTGATACGCCAATAACTGCGATGGGTTCAAACGGCCCTTGTTCAAGTCCTTGGACTTCGTTTCCTTTGGCATCTTTGACCATATCATCTCACCTCAGTTGTTCATGATGCTCTGTGGCACCATCGTAATCGAATATCCACCATCAACATAGATGCATTGTCCTGTCACGCCGCTTGACATCGGGCTGGCTAACCACAAGGTAGCACCAGCAACATCCTCTTGGCTGACATTCCTACGCAGCGGAGAATTTGCTTCAACGTGGTCGAGAATGTTGTCAAATCCAGGAACACCGCTTGCGGCGATTGTTCGTATAGGGCCTGAAGAAATCGCATTCACCCGATGGCCTTCCGGTCCGAGGTGGCATGCAAGTTCACGCGTCCAACATTCCAGTGCCGCCTTAGCCATCGACATAATTCCATAGTTTGGAACGAAGCGATTTGAAGCAGCATAGGTCAACGTTACCGTTGAAGAGCCCGGGTTGAGGTACGGCAGAGCGTGCTTCAAACATCGTTGCAATGAATTCGCTGAAATCGTCATAGCGGTGTTGATATCACTGTCTTCTACAAACAAAATCGGACGGTCAAAGCAGGCACGAGGGGCGAAGCCGATAGCGTGAATCAAAATATCTGCCTTCTTTCCAGGGTGCTCTTTCTCGAACGCCTCAAAGAACTCTCGAGTTGTGGCATCTTCCGCAACATCCAATGGATAAAAACCACCAATTTGTGGCAACTTATCTTTCAGTTGGAAGATACGGCTCATGAAACGCTTCTGATAACCGAGGTACAGCGTGACACCAGCTGCAGCAAGTTGCTGGCAAATGGCCCATGCTATCGAGTCTTCACTGGCAACACCGAAGACGAAGGCTGTTTTTCCCTGTAATTGTAGCATAAAAGCACCTACCCAATGGGTAGGTGTTGGCCGTAACACCAATCCTATGACTGTTCCCTATGTTGTGCAGGTAAAAACATGGGTTCTGTGACCCAAATATTAGAGCCGAAGGGCCTCACAGGTCGTCGAATAAATCATCAAACTCGTCATTTGAAGATGTGCTTGCGTCAAGATCGTCAAAAAGGTCATCGAAATCATCTGTCGATGGCTGTTGAACTGGCTCTTCTGGAAGGATGATGGGTTGTTGGATTTGAGGCGTCTGGCCTTTCTTTGGTTTCTTCTTTGTCACCACTCGAATGAGAACGACCAAGAACAAGACAAGTAGAATAGTTCCACCACCAATAGAAGCGTACAACAGTGTGCTATCGGAGTTCAAGGAGTCGAGCCCATCAATACCTGCATTCTTTGATGGTGCTGTGATATCGAGTTGAATGATAATTTCGCTGAACGGAGCGTCGCTATCATCGCCACTTTGAGCTCGGATGATGAGAGGCATACGCAAATCTTCGCTCACGGAAGACGGGGCGCGAATCGAGAGTGTTTTGACACTTGATGTACCTTGATAAGCGACGTTCTCGCTCACCTGTTTGCCATCCGGGAAGGAAAATTGTGCTGCTTCGAGGTCTGCAGAATTCACGAAAACTACTTCCAACAAATCGTCGTCATTGCCTTTATTCGTCACTTGGAATGAAAACTCAACCACTTCACTCGTGTCCATGTACCGTGTAGAAACATCAGAAAGAAGTAATTCGACCATTCCATACGATTCGATTATCAAATCACCAGCATGAGAGGTGTTGAAAACCAAGGTTCCTTCGGGCAGTTGTCCGATTGGAATGTTATTCCATGATTCGACCTTTGCACCAATTTCAAAGGAATAATCCGTTGAAGCGGGAATTTTAGTTTGCCCATCGAATACGATGTCAAAGGTGTCTTCTTCACCTGCTGCAAGAGTGAATGAATCTTCACTAAGGCTCATTTCGACCAACGTACCGTCCCACACAAGGGTCTCGATACTGATCGTTTCACTGGCAGACGAAGGGTTGGTTACCGTGCATTGGAGTTTCAGTTCTGCGTCGGAAGTTGGACGAACGTCCAAAACTGGATTTGAAGAGCCGCAATCCAACTCAACAGCAGGTATTGGAGATCCTTGGGCTGAGGCAGACGGAACAAGACAAGGTGCCAAGAACAGACCAAATACGAGAAATAGAATCAGACCCTTTCGCATGGTTGCCACCAACCCCCGCTGTATGCTTTCACTCATGAAGGTGATGGCTTTTTGTCGAAGAAAAAGGCTTCTCGGTTCATCTGATGCTCGGTCCGTAGAGTTCTTCGCCAAGGTCACGATGTGCTTTCCAGAGGTATTCTTCATCCAATCCTGCCTCCAAAAGTTGATGTGTTCTTTTGGGTACTGTTTTAGGACCTAAAACAGCCCCAGGGCGGCGAACATCATCCATGTAATCCGTTTCTAGAAAAAATCCGTGTGAACATGACTCAACAGATTGCATCAATTCGGATATCGCACCTTTTCCAATCAAGACGCTCGGGGTGAGCCCTTGCGTTACATCTTTGGAAATCGTTGCGGGTGCATAATGTCGAACCAAGCGACGAGGGGAAAGACCTGCTTTTTCAGCCATTACAGACAGATCTCGATATGTCGACTCGAGTTCGCCTTCGACATGAAGTTGCAAGGCAATTCCTTCTTTCTTCGCCAAGCTCATTGTTTCAAGAAGCAAAGTATTGGAAAGTTCCCAAACAGTGTCATCTACAGGCCAGTGCGGTCTACCGACCTCACCGACAGCATGGGCCTTGCCTTCATGCACAAATTCGAGCGCAGCATCAATGCTGTCGCGGTAATTTTCCACCGCCTTTTCAGCGCCTTTTTCTCCCGATTCATCCATCCATGCTGCGAACTGATGAGCAAACGCTGCTGGATGTGGGCCGAGAACGACTCGAACGCCAAGACCGACTTTTCTGCGGACTTCTTCCGCCATCTCAACTGTGTTCGAATACGTCTCAATATGGCCTTGCTTTTCAGTAGGTGGTGCTGAAAAGTCAGGACAGTGTACCAAGACAATGTCCGTACCACCTGCATTTTTGAAATCTCGAGCCGCATCCAAGTAGCGACCGTTTCGATTCAAATGGAAATGATTGTCGAGGACTGGGCCATCCCATCGTCTCGACTCCTGCATACATGCCCCTCATCATCATGCGTTTTCAACGCATGGGAAAACCGAGGTGGTTTCGGTGATTAAACCCCTTCGACGAAGTAGTTCTTGTCAGAAAATTGGTCTCTCCAATAGACTGCAGCCATGGCGACCATGTTACTGTGACGAGCATTCGTAACAACACATCGCCCGTTCGGCCACACTTTGAGTGTGAGGTTGTGCCGTGAATCCTCGAGAACACTGCAACCGAGCCTTTCGTCATACACTGCAGTGCCTGCCCCAATCTCACCCACAATTTGGGTGATGTTCAACGGCATTCCAAAATCAAACGACGCAATCACAGGGCCAAGTTCTGTTTCGAGTCCAGCGTCGCTGAGCCCGAGACGGAGCATGAGTTCCTTTGCAGCAGCTCGTGCTGCGTCAACACGATGCGTACCGTGGACGGTCACACGACCTTCACGGTCGATGACGAGAGTTGCTCGAGGTCGGTCAAGGACCTTGATGACAACTCCACCGGTTTCCTGCCCACCGAGTTGTGAGACCACATCCTGTTGGTTGATAGGGGACGGAGGAACGAAGCGAACAAGTTGGTTTTCAATACGAACTTCAATGGCTGCACCGGACATAATCATTCCTCCTCTGTTTGACCTGATGAGGTCGTGATTAAACTAATCTCCTCTCCGTCAGGAAGGGTTTGAAGGGCTTGCAAAAGCGCATTACGGTGAGGTAAGTACGCCACCAAAAGGAGGGTTGCATCGCCTCCATGTTCGGCTCGCAAAGAGGCAAGAGCCCCTCGAAGTCGAGCAGCGTAACGACGATCACGGTCTGCTGCGACCTCTGGGGAGACAATCCATTCGCTCAAATCCCACCATGTTGCTGAGAGTACTGCGGCTGACCCAAAATTTGGTGACACACCTTTCGGTGGCTTTTGCGCATCGAAAATATTCTTCTTTACGCGCTTACGCCATTTGCCACCAATCGAAATCATTCCGAGCAACTTACGCCAATGCGACGCTGCTTTGGCTTCTCGAATAAGGTGTTTATTCCATTCTTCATCCTCAGCAGTGGGCTCGATGAAGAACACTGGCCGTTCGTGACGAACTGCGTTCCGATGCAATCTTCGAGGTTCGGGATCAGGAAAACGTCCACTGGTCACGCCCTCAACCATCGAGATTTCATCTAAGAAAATTCCAAAAGAACCTCCTGAAATCAAACCATGAGACAAATTTACTCCAGGGGATTCTGCTTCATCTTTTTCTTCTTGAACCCACAAATCAACTACATCAGGCGATTCAAGCAAAGCCAAACCATGCCATTCTTCACGTGTTCGCATAGAACGTGGATAGACGACCGTCGGCAGCACAGAATGAATGAGAATCTTACCACCGTCGGGGTCTTCCCAAGCATGGTCGCCCCATTCAAGTCGAGCGGGCACGAAGGTCACACTCACTGACTGTTAACCCAATCTTTCAGAGCCTCAATGCTCCATCCTTGGTCAAAGTAACCTTGGATTTCATCTTGAGTCCATTGCGGGAATTGTTCCATTGCTCGGGCCATCTCAGGTGAGACGTTCGCTGCAGGCGCTGGTGGACCAGAAACTGGCTTCGATTGACCAGGTAACTCTGCGTATGCTTTCTCTTCCTCATCTTCGTACTCATCGAACATGTCATCGTCGCCTCCACGGCGAATCAAGACCACGACAAGTGTTCCAAGGACTGCAACAGCGATACCTAGGATAGCAAGGATAAGCATGAATCCACCGGAATCACCCGAATCACTCTGGACCTTGACGTTGAACGATTCACCTTGAGATGAACCGTTGTACAGCAAGTCTCCAGTCGTGTTGTCGGAGATGAGGTAGTACATTCCTGTCGTCGGTAAAGTGAATTGCTGCAAGTCAACCTTCACCCATTGCGATGCACCTACCGGGATATCCCCGGTATCGATGCTTGCTTCAAGCACTGGGACTCCGCCGTTGATGACGGAGCGGATGTTCAACACAGTTGAGCCATCAAGTGTTCCGGTGTTCAAAACTTCAATTTCAAGTTCAATGTCTTCGCCGACTTCTGGTTTAGCCGGACTGATTCGGACATTTTTAACATCGAACGAAGCTTCCTCGAAAATCAGTTCGTAACTGGATTTGTGAGTTGGGTCGCTTGAGAAAATTGGAGCAATACCGCCTTCATCCGTGAGACCTCCACCAAGCATGGCTTGTGTGCCAGCCGAATCGGTAGCATCAATCCAGAAAACAACTTCGACGCTGTCGATTTGAGATTCTTCAGGGTCGGCCTGTCCCTCTGTAATTGGCCAAAGATCAACACATTCTGCTGAAGCAAAGTACGAACCACCACTCGGGTTGAGCGTTAATTCTTGGGTCATCGGCATATCGCCAAAGGTTGCACGGTAAACAGGCCATGTGATGTTGTTTGTTGGGTCGGAGAAGAAACTCCAAGCAACAGATACATCTCCTTGGAACAGTGCTTCCTGCTCTTGGATGACGACTTCGATATCAACACAGTGGAAGGTTGAGGTTGGTAGTACATTCGCCAATGGCTCTTGGTTTCCATCTTTCAAAGTCCATGTGTTCGATACGACGAGAGGGGCGGATGCATCGACTCTCAAATTGAAGGTCTGACATCCGTATGCTTCTGAAACGCAAATTGCAGAGGATGTATCGACTGCGCCCATAGGCAAACCTTCGATTCCATCGCCGCACTCTCCGTTTGCTCCACCGTCGCCGCCAGTTGCATCGTAAGGACACAATCGGAACGTGTAGGTGTAGTCATTTGTGACCGGTGGTGCAGTGATGTTGATGTCAAAGACACCTCCAGTGAACGAATGGTATGTGACTTCTCCCGGGAAGGCAATGTAGCCTTTGGAGCCGTCCATAGAAGCAGCCTGACGTGTCAATTCAAGCGTCATTTCTATTTCTGGAGTAATGTAGACTTGGTCGAGAATTCCGTCAAGGTAAGCGTATTGCCCTTCAAACGCAATGATGTCGCCCGGATAAACAAAGCCCTTTCGAACATCTTGAGTAATTGGAGTCATCAAGTCGCTAAAGACCGGTGAAATCATCAAATCGTTTGCAGAGTCAGCACGGAAATCAAGTTGGATTCCGTCGCTGTAGTACCAGTCTTGAATGTGGCGTCCGGATGCCGGCAACATTCTGTAACGAGGGTTGTCAAGGTCTTGCATGTAGAGAACTGGGTTGTTGAGTGATGTTGTTGCACCAGGCAAGCCCCATGTCATACGGATTGGGAGATCAAGATAGAACTCAGTTTCGAACGGATCAATCAACACACCGCCATCCATGCGTAAGACCCGTGGACCTTCGACATCGCCGTCTTCAGCAATGATTTCGATGTATGGACTGGTCGTCCATGCCGTGTTGTTACGAGGGTAGTAGTACACTGTCATGTCATCTCGGTCGTCAGCCATGTCGATACGGAAGTAATCAACATCTCTCCATCCGTTGTCGTCCTTAGCCTCTACGATGAGGTGATACACGTTACCGGCATACATGGTATGGTTCCACTTTCCGTTGTATTGCTGTTGATTCGATTTGAGGAATCGGTTATCTTGTGAATCGTCAACAAAGAAGTTTCGAATGACTGGAGACTTGGAACTCATTGATACATAGGTAAAGTGGTCGTTATCAAATCCAGGTGCACCGCCATCAATTGGGTTTCCTGCCTTGTCAAATCCTTCAATCCAAATGCTGACCTTGCCTACAGGGTCCTGTCCAACGTTTGCATAGTCGTTGTAGGTTGCCGTGTAATTTGCGAATGGGGCCTCTCCATCGCTGTAAGCGGTCACAGTGGTGTATTCTGATTCATCTGCAAGCCCGTTTGAGTTCGCATCGTGATCGTACTCGACCCAAATCTTGATGTCGAGCGATTCAGGAGGGTTCGGTAAGTCGCTTGCATTCATTCGAATCTGTTGTGTAGCAGACGGAACAACCCATGTATCGTCGACCATAACACGCCAGTTGCTGTCAAGCGATGGGTCAACTTGGCCGTTCAGTACTTCGACCACCAGCAAATTCGGATCCAAGGTGTCAATCGAGAGATTGAATGGAATAGCACAATCACTGTCGGGTCGGAATTCAGCCGCAGGACAGAGCGTCTCTCCACCCTCGTAGCCATCGATTCGGAATCTGTATGTGTCTTGACCTGCGGCCATACCGAGGTCGACATCCCAAGTGAAATCGCCGCCAGGTAGACCGGAGCGGTTCGCAACTGAGAGCCATTCAATCGAAATGTTACCGTCGGTGTTGTTGACGTACTTTTGTTCAAGGACCATGAAGTAGCCACTCGGGTCAGGTGAAATGGACAGGTTTTCAAGACGAATAGCACCGTTAAGGGTGACCGTTTGTCCGGAAGTTCCGTCATCAAGATCTTGTACAATTCCGATGTTGTTGAGGACTTCAAACGAAGTAACCACAGCGTCGTTCTCTACAGCGTTACCACCGACAGGAGCAAGAAGAACTGCGTCTGGAAGTCCGTTAACGCCGTTGGAGGAAATTGAACCAGAATAGATTCGAACTTCATCAGTATCTTCCCATTCAGAATTTACGACAAACCGCCAAGTGATCTCCTTACCATCTGCGATGGTCGTAGCAGTCGAAGACTCAAGTGTGATCAAATCTCCAATGTCAGATACTTCAGAGAACAGCAAGGTATCACTGTAACCAAGAATAACACTGCCAGTGTCCGACTCGAAGGTCAAACGAGCCTCAACGAGAGTAGAGCCAGTCAGAGGGCTCACTGTGTGAGTGGTCGTTATTTCGTAGATGGCTCCGTTTGGATACAATCCGACTGGGTTTCCAGCCATACTGATGGTATTCTCGTATCCACTCGAGGTTGAAACCATGAGATTTGACAACGCAGCCCCTCCACCTGTAGAACTTGTGAAGGTCATTGGAACTTCGGCTGTAGAGCCGCCATCCCACAATGCAACACCCTTGTTCAACTCACGGTCAAAGCCATCAGCTGAACCGAGTGAAACGGTGTAATTGTAGACGACATCGAGGTCACGAACCGTCACTTGAGAAGCGGTTGAAGCGTTTGGCGATTCTGCTTTCAAACGGAAAGTCTGCCATTCGGTCCCGTAAGCATCGTAGTGACTGACTGGTACCAAAGCATTGCTGAGCAATGAGTTCAGTGCTGATTTGAAATCAAGGTTCGGTGCGTTAGCAAGCATGAGAAGCGTGGTGTTCTCAACACTACCCAAAGCAACTTCCTGAGTACCGGAGAGAAGAGACAATTCGAATCCTTCTGTTGAATCCGTATTCGAGAAGATTCCCATCTGGTCAAAGACCAAATCAACTGAGGAAACTTCTGCTCCTTTGGGCAGCATAAACATTGCACCTTCTGCAACACCTGTGCTGTCGATGATGAGATCAGAGGATGATTGTCCGTAGTTTACTCCATCAACTTTAGCCTTCAAGAATTGAGTTTGGCGTCCGAAACTTCCGAATGCCTCTTCATCGAATCCCCAGTCAATGTGTCCATCGTTAGCAACATCCAACTGGAGATCATCGGGATGGTGGCCAAACGTAAGGTCAAACCAAATGCCACCTACATCACACGGGCCTTCGAAGGAAACAAGAGAGTCAAATCCGAACCATGGCACATCCAAAATATATTCGACACCGCTGGCGAGTTGGTACAACGAGTTACCTCCATGAGAAAAGAGGTCAATCATAGGGGCTTCAGTACAGCCCGCCTCGACATATGGTTTAATGCGGGTAATTGGTCGATCGAAACTACTGAGTTGGAGCGTTGGCGTGTACGATACATCATCAAGAATCGGTGTATACGATAACGGTTCACCATCACCGAGTGTCGACCAGACACCCTGGAAAATGTTCGGTATTTCGTCGTATTGGGAGGCGTTCAGCCCCGTACCAACACGTGTACCAATGCTGAATCCGTGGAACACCGGAGATGAGAGTCGGTCAGGCCCAGAATTGAATGTGAACCTAAAGTCGACCGAAGGGTGAAGCGTCGAATTAATGCCCCACAATTCGATGATATCTCCTTGAAGGTTGGTCATTGCATGACCTTGTCGGTCATGAACGATTGAACCTGTAGACGAATCAAGCACATCAACCGAAATCGTAGCTGTGCTGGTCGTTTCGGTTTCAAGTGTGAGGAGACCGTATCCGTTCGGTTGGTTCGGGCCACCGGAGTTTGATGGTAGGAATCCGTTAATACTCATGTTTGCGGATGCTGGAAGAGGGTCTCCCACTCGGAAGTTGTCGACATACCAACCGGCTTTTCCACCATCGGTGCCGAGGACATCATTGTCTTCCATGACAAAGCGAATCTGAACATATTGTCCCGTATATGGACCCAAATCTACGGCAATGTTTGCCCAACCGTTCGGATTGCTGGCAGTCGTTGATGTGCCACCAAGGGCACCGTCTCCTGGAGTTACGCCGTCGCATCTTGAGTCAATCTGCCCTGCGGTATTTTGGTTCGTGGATACAGTGTAGTATCCTGAGCTCCAACTCAATGAAGAATTGGCAAGACTGATTTCCAAATAATCAAATCCATTCGGGTCGTTGACATCGAGGTCATCGTTTTGAGATGCGCGTATTTCGAGGTAAGCACAATCACGATAGTAGACTGATGGGTTGGTTCCGCTGCTGGTGCCAATGTCCAAGTCGTGCCACGAGTCGAAGTAGGCGAGGGAGCTCTTGAGTGAGGAATCGATGAAAATTGTCTCAGATGTCATCATGTATTTGCGGCCGTTAGCTCCCGCATTCTTATCGGTGTAGTCATCGTCATAGAGCCCAGTGCCCCAGCAATAGGTGCCGCTTGCACAGTCTGGAATATCGATATTCGGTGTAACAGTGGTTGGTTCAATAGAACCATGGTCCCATCCGTGTGCCCCACCGGACAATGCTCGGTGGTCAGTGAAACCCGACGAAGTTTCTTCAAAATCAGTGAGGAAGCCCTCGGACTTTAATTCGACAGGTACTGCGTTTGAACCGTCTTCGTAGGTGAAATCGGCAACGTTCGAGAACTTTGTCAGTTGGTTGTTGTACATTGGATTCCAAACACGAGGCATTGTCTCCAGGTCAATCCGTGTGTGCGCAGTGTGTTCAAGCATCGAAGTCGAAAGATCGACCGATGCACTGGTCACAGTTTCAGACGCCGGGAGGTGAATCATTCCCTCATCAACAAACGGGCTTCCGTCTCTCAGTTCGATTTCGTCGGTGGCGTCTCCGTCACCAAATGTGGACACGTTTGCTGCTGCTGCAAACGGTGCTAAGAGCATCAGGAATACAAGGAAAAATGCTGATTTTAGTTGTTGATTGTCGTTCGTCAAAGACTCACCCGATGTCTTCCGAGGATTCCTTCACCTATAATCGCAACGGACTGTTGCCCCACAACCCCCTCCTACGGAGGGGTCGGAAACTCAAGTTCGAATCAGAGCTCAACAACTCTACGATTCTTCCAAGCATCCCGTGTGATATTATCGAGGCCACCGAGTCTCTGTTCACTCTTTTCCAACCATTCTAAATTCGCAATCGTGGTCGGCAAGGAAGGCCCTAACGCATCGCAGACCTCAGGACCGATACTCAACTCGAACGTTCCAAGACCTTGTGACATGTGCATGATTGCGGTCTTGTCAAACCCAAGTAACGGCCGAAGCATTTCCAATGCAGTCACCCGTTCAATCGCCCCTAAATTACCAAGGGTTTGTGATGAAACTTGACCCAAGTTCTCTCCGGTCAAAAGATGTGTTGCTCCTACTTCTTTACCCGCTAAATCTCCAAGGCAACTGTACAGGCGTTTCATGTGAATGAAATACTCCGTGTGACACCATTTTTTCGTGAATAAAGCCAACTGTTCCGCAACTGGTACGACCGTCAAAGAAGTGGATAACTGACGCCGTGCGGCCTCGCCAATTGGGCCGTCCATTTGGAGGAAAAATCGAAGTGCTGCAATCGTTTTCTGTTCTGCCTCAGGTCCGGTCACGGGCTCTTGTGTACAGTGGACGGGGTGGATGTGCCAACCTTCCCTCAACATCCGCGCAACAGCAACCGGTGAATCAATACCCCCCGAGACCAAAGCAATACACACTTTCTCCTCGACCATAGTTGAGGGCAATCGCTCAAGGTCAAGAAACCACCTCAAGAGGATTTCGTCGCCGCATGAGTTCTTGAGGGAGAACATATTGGCGATGTCATGGAACCTTACTCAAAGGAGCCCGCTACGCTGATTGAGCACGTATTTCCCGGAGATACCAACGCCTATGACACTCTGTTTGGAGGGAAATTACTCTCACTGATGGATAAAGCCGGAGGAATCGCCTGCGCCAAATTCGCACACAGAGAGTTCGTTACGATATCGATTGATGCGTTGACATTCATCGCCCCAGCCCGGCAAGGAGACTTGCTGGAAGTCACCGGGAAAGTCGTTTTTACGAGCAGCCATACGGCATGTACCAAAGTCACGGCAGTCGCCGTCAACAAAGCCACATGGGAGAAAAAGAAAATTTGTGAAGGGTTCTTCTTTTTCGTTGCGATTGACTCGATGATGCGACCAATACCAATTCCTCAATTTGTCGTAGAACAAGACGACGAGCAAGAAGACTGGGACCATGCTAAAAACATCCGAGAACAGATGTTGGCAAATCGTAAGAAGTGAGACAACCCCTACCTTCATGTGACCCACATTGGTGGAGCAAACATGCCTGTCCTTAACATTGCAATGATTGGTTCCGATGAATTGGCGAGAGAAATCGCTAAACCGACCGACCAGAGGGACGTTCACACCTATGTCCACAAAGAATCAGGCAGCGATGGCCCTCGGATTCTCTCGTTGATACGACCGGCAAAATACCCTGAGCGTTTGCGCCCCTTCCTCAACGCCCTTTCCGCTGCCAGAGTTGGCATCATTGAGGTTTCTGGCATTGATGCAACGCTCGGTGAAGCACTGGTCGCTTTTGCAAGTGCCAACATTACAAAAGGAATCGGCATCATCAACGCTCCAGACGGTGGATGGGTCGACGAAGACCAAGTGAAAATGCTGTTCAAGCAAGCAGGGTTAGGCGAATGGTCGTTCGGTTCGACTGACGGCATAGATCTTCGTAATTCTTTGTATCAATATATGGATGACATTGCTGATGAGTTATCCGCAAATGCCAAAGCGCCTCTCGTCATTCCGGTCGATCAACACTTCAATGTCAAAGGCATTGGATTGGTTGCTATCGGCTACGTTCAATCCGGAACAGTCAATGTTCACGACGAGGTATTCTTACTTCCTTCAAACGGCACAGGGAGCGCCAAATCATTGCAAGTAATGGACGACGATGTACCCTCAGCAACCGCAGGCGACAGAGTAGGGCTTGCCCTTCGAGGCGCTAAAGAAGACCACCTTGGCAGTGGAACATTACTGGTCCATCCTGCCGTTGAAGACAAGAAAACCAACACCAGCGTTCCTTTGGCTGTTGTTGCTCACGAACGCTCGACAATGAAACTCAGCCGATCACCTTTCCAAAAGCGTGTTCTTGCCGAAGGTGATGTTGTTCACGCTAGCGTTGATCTGCAATTTGTGGTCGGCCGCATTGGCGCTGTAAACGGTGATGAAATGGATGTTACTTGGGAATCACCCCTGTACATTCGTAGAGAAAATCCAGAAGCAACGCTCATCGCTCAACTCGATTCAAAACCTCGAATTATGGGGAATGCAGTGCTCACACTAAAGTGAACCACTCGGCGAGTGAAGGACGGTCGAATTATCGCCGTCACATTACAACCAACGGTCGGTGGTTTGATAACCCAGCACATGCGGTTTGCGCGCTGGGATGCGCACTAAAGTTCAGGAGAAAGGTCCTGCTCGTGCAGAAGACTTTGAACTCATCAAAGCACTGCATTTGGCAGGCTCGGGGAGAGTCCGAGCGTCAGTGGATGAGCGCATGCTGTCTCTTGAGACAAGAAGCGGTCACGGACTGGACCTTCGATTATCCAATATTTCCCGTGTTCACCATCATCATACTCGACTTGTTCCTTTCTCGTTCGCTCTTATCGGCGCAGGTCTCCTCTATATCGCACAACGAATACTGATTCCAAACACGCTACAGATGATTGCTGCAGCCTTGGGTATCGCCTTCATCCTCGGCTGGCTAGGTACGCGAAAGCCTACCCTCACCCTCGATACAGAAGCTGGAGATTGCCACACCATTACCGGCAACGACGCTTCACTGATGCGATTATCCACACTCCTCAAGCGGCTCGAAAGCGGGATGAGCCTTGAAGACGCTCGAATCGGTTTGGACATTCTCGACCGAGACACCGAATTTCCACGCACAGCAATTCGTGAACTGCAAGAAGTTCCTATTCAACCGGTTCACATCCAAGCACCTACATCCATTGGAACATTCCTAACCGATGTACTTCCTGAAGACGAAATTCCCGCCTCCGTGGTCTCATTGGACCTCTTTAACAACGAAATAGATTTGGACTTTGGAGACAACAATCCTGCTTCAAACGGATGGATGACAGGTGAAGAGATGGCAGAACCTGTGGCACGAAATGAACACGGGCTGCTGTCAAGAGGTATTGCCAACGCACATGACCGAAGAGGAGCACTCCCCCGAGTTGCACAAACTCCCGAACACCACTACGTCAACCATCCGCCTGCACAATTCCCTACAACCGCCACACAGCGGCCTGTTTCCTCTTTCCAACATATTGCCCAATCAACCACTGCAGAACTACCTCGAGAACATCGTGATGTTCATACTACGGATGCGCCTAAGTCTTTCATTCCGAATTTCCATGGACCAAATGGAGTTCACGTGCCCGGTTATCCAGCGCATGAATCACGTATCGAAACATCAGAAATGGAAGGCGTGTTTCGTTCGCCCGATTCATTGCAACCTGAGGCTGAACCAACCACTTCGTTAATCGAAAGCGCTCGTATGGCGAATGCTGCAGAAACTCCAAAACATGCTGTCCCAAAGGTTGCATCGCGTACACGAGGAAGCCGCCTGAGGCCGAAAAGCGCTCAACGCCCGGGTTCACGCCTACGGCCGAAAGCTCGTTCACGCACAACTTCGGCGAATCGGTTTTCCAACATGGTGAGGCCTGCTGCTGCACAAATGATTGGAAACGCAACCGAAATAGCGAACAGATTATTCAACTCTCGAAGCGAACTACAAACCTCTGAAGAGTCATCATCAACCAGAGAGTTGCGTCAGCGTTCTGCTGAAACACTGCAGTCTGAATCGATTGAATCGATACTGAACCTTTCGATAAAAAGAGGTGGCCATCTACTTGACAGCGACATAGAGGTAATGCTCGCCCACATGGATCGAAGACATACATTCATGGAACAAGATGAGCAAGCGAAGCAAGATGTTGCACCGTTGCCACACCTCGATGATGTCTCGTTTGGAGAACTCAAAGACAGTAAAACACACCATGCTGAGAACGCAGGTAAGGCTGGTCTGCCTCGACTTGACCTGTGAATCAGTTCAACATCTGTTCGAAGTCCGAAAGACGTTGGTTGAAGGCTTCCAAACTCATCGAATGAAGCGCTTCAGTACCAAACGACTCGAGGGTGAAACTGGCGCTAACGGTTGCTGAGAGCAAAGCCTGCCGTAGTTCGTCTCGTGAAAGTTCACCTTCGCCTGTTGCGAGATGGGCAGCAATAGAGCCAGCAAACGTATCCCCACATCCAGTAGGGTCAACAACCTGTTCTGTAGGGAATGCCGGCAATGAAATGATGTCTTCACCATGGAAGGCGATAACACCGTGTTCACCTCGTTTGACGACCAGTGTTTTGACACCAATAATCTCTAAGACCTTTCGAGCGGCTCGAACAAGGTTTTCATCGTTAGCTAGCATGCGAACTTCACCGTCGTTGATGATGACCAAATCGACACTTCGCATGACATCAAGCAGGGAATCCTTCGCTATGTCAATCCAAAGATTCATTGAGTCGAGCATTGATAGACGCCGGGGTGATGCCTGTTGCAAAACGCTTGCTTGCAACGCCGGGTGAAGATTAGCGCAGAAAGTAATCTGTGGAGAGCGGTGAGTTTCTGGAACCTTTGGCTCAAAGTGCTCAAAAACATTGAGATGTGTCTCATGAGTTTGTGCCTCCGCCATAGTCCCGTGGTACGATCCTGACCAGCGGAATGTAGCGCCCTCCGCAGTCTCAATACCCTGCAAATCCAGCCCACTGCTGGACAACAACAGGCGATCTTTTTCCGAAAAATCTTGACCGACTACGCCGACCAATCCAACTTTCTCGAGAGACAATCGCTTCGAATGAAACGAACAAGCAAGACCTGCATATGTTGCTGAGCCACCAAGGGCGTCTTTGACATGACCAAGGGGCGAGGCAACACTGTCGTAAGCAACACTTCCAACGATGAGAACATCCATGTCTTGCCGTAAAGCGTTGAATACTTGTCCCTTTCGCATCAGTCAAGTGCTTATCCAAGCAACTCTTCATGCATGTCTATGTATTGAATCGTGATGTCTCGGTTAAGGAAATCCTCTTCATCCATAATACGGCGGTGAAGTGGAATCAAGTGTTCAACACCGGAAATAACCGTTTCGTCAAGAGCAGTTCGCATACGCTTAACTGCATCATCACGGTCTCGACCCCAAACCAAAAGCTTAGCCAACAGTGAGTCAAAGCATCCCGGCATTTCGTAGCCAGGGTGAGCGTGAGTATCGACACGAACTCCGTATCCTGAAGGAAAATGACATTCCCAAAGGCGTCCTGGGCTGGGAATGAATTTGCGAGGATCTTCTGCGTTCAATCGGCATTGAATCGCATGGCCGTGCCACACAATATCCTCTTGTTGTAAGGGAAGTTCTTCGCCTTGGGCGACACGTATCCCCAATTCTACAAGGTTGTGACCGGTGATAAGTTCGGTAACAGTGTGTTCAACCTGAACACGAGGATTCACTTCCAAGAAGTAAAAGTCGCCGTTGGCATCACGAAGGAATTCAAAGGTTGCTAGGCCTTTGTAGCCAACCGATTCTGCACCCTTGCAAACCAAAGCACCAATCTCTTCACGCTTCGCCTCATCCAACCAAGGCCCTTCTTCGACCAATTTTTGATGTCGGCGTTGAATCGAGCAGAATCGTTCTCCGAAGTGAATTGCTTTCTTACCGTCACCCAACACTTGGAATTCCACGTGCTGAGCGCCTTGGATGTACTTCTCTACGAAAACGCGCTCGTCGCCGAAAGCAGACCGTGCACGCGATTGGCACAATTTGAGTGCGTTTTCGAACTCATCGGATTTCTCGACGATTTGCATACCAATGCCGCCGCCGCCTGCTGCGGCTTTGATGATGACAGGGTAACCGATGTCTTCAGCAAGAGCTGATGCAACAGCAGCATCAAAAATCGGCTCAGAAGAACCCTTAGCGGTTGGAAGGCCTGCAGCCTCCATTGCTGCACGGGCCTCGATCTTATCACCAAGAAGCGTGATGACATCAGCCGAAGGCCCGATGAAGGTAATGCCCTCTTCCTGCAATCTGCGGACAAAAGTAGCGTTTTCAGCGAGGAAGCCGTATCCAGGGTGGACAGCGTCACAACCCATTTCTTTGGCAGCATGAATGACCGACTCTATATCGAGGTAGGTATCCAAAGGATTCGTTTTGTAATTAGCATACGCCACATCAGCAAAACGGACTGGAAGTGAAAGACGGTCCTCTCGACCGTGAATAATCGCAGCCTCAATGCCCATATCACGTAGAGTTCGAAGAATTCGAAGAGCTATTTCACCGCGGTTCGCAATGAGTACACGCTTGAATGCCATGATTGACTCGAAGAGCAATTACTCTATGATGCCAACGGTTCAATACGATACAAAATAGCCTTTTTTACAGTGTTCTTTTTTTCTAGAAATATTCTCTGATTACACGGAATTAACCGGAATCCGGATATTGATTTCACGGTTTGTGATATTTTCAAGAAAAAATGCCATAAATTTGATATGACATGACTGCGATGTGCTAACATGACGCAGAAACCCCGAACCGGAGCCGAGGCTCTCGACCAGTTAGCAGGAAAGGACCTGAACAGAGATGGACGTATCGTGAATTTAGTGATTTGCGGAAATTCAAAATTCTATGATTATGCATGGCTTGAAGATAAGTTGGACGATTGGGTGGAAGCCAACACTTACCCCGACCTCATCATCCTTGGAGGCGCTAGCGGCGTTGATTACCTGGCTGAACGCTGGGCCGACAACAACAACATCCAGTTGGCGGTTTTCAGCGAGGCATGGACGGCACCGCGCCCGAACTCTGCGCATGATTCTGGACGACCGGAAGCAGTTGCAACCTTGGCCAAGACCATGCTCGACAGCGCTACACACATGCTCTCTTTCCCAGGACCTGATTCAGTGTGGACGAAACGAATGGAGGGGAGAGCGGTGGAAAATGGGATTCCAGTGACGAGTGTACCCTTGCCTGCCGAAGGACTTGAGTGAGTTTCAATAGACGTCACGCAAGTAACGTTTCTCTTCTCTCATCATGGTCGTACCAATGAAATGTGTTGCATCGTCTTCAGACATACCACCATGTTCCATGGCGATTTCAATGAGTGCTCGATGAACGTCTTTGGCCATGTAGGTCTTGTCGCCGCAAATGTAGAAGTATGCACCGTTTTCAAACCATTCCCAAATGTCAGCACCGTGTTCTTTGAGACGATGTTGGACGTAAATCTTCTCTTCCTGGTCACGCGACCATGCAGTTGTGAATTTGTACAAATCTCCGCTGTCCATCCAGCCTTCAATTTGTTCCTTGTAGTAAAATTCAGTCTTCGAGGATTGATCACCGAAGAACAACCAGTTACGACCATTGCCACCGTCGAAAACACGTTGCTCCATGAACGCTCTGAACGGAGCGATTCCGGTACCAGGCCCCACCATGATAATATCAACATCCTTGTCATCAGGAAGGATGAATGACTTGGTTGGAGACATGAATACGCCAATTGGATTGCCGGTCGCATCGATTTCATCAGCCATGTATTGAGTACATAGGCCACCTCGAGCGCGATTGTGGTATTCAAATCGAACAATGCCGACTGTCAATTCCACGAATCCTGGATGTGCATCGTGTGAAGAAGCAATTGAGTAGAGTCTTGGTTTGAGACGTGCAATTAAGTCAAGGAACTCCTCAGGCGAGTACTTTACGCCAAACTCTCGCATGATGTCTACATAGTCACGAGTCCAAAGGTAGTTCTCGATTTCCTTTTCGTCTCCGAGAAGAGCCTCAACCTTTGCAGCAGGGTCATCTGATGCTTTGCTGGTAGCAAGCCCAGGTGGTGTAACTGAGGATTCAGAAGATTCCCAATCCTCGTTTGAACGGCTACGTGCGACTATTTTCAAGGAAATTTTCATTCCGGAGGAGATAACTTTACCGGCAAGCGATTGAACGAACTTCTTGTTCGCCATATGGACCTCGAAATCCTTCTTGAGAGCAGTATACAAGTCGCGCTCTCCGTTGTGAGTCTCAACAGAATAGCCTCTGTCCCAGCCTTGGAGTTCAAGAATTTCCTCGACAATGTGAGGTGGATTTTCTGACATGACGCCTAGAGCGTCACCGACCTTGTAATCAAGACCCGAGTCCCCAAGAGCAAACACAATGTGACGGGTCTCTTTACGGGAACCTTCACCGTTGAGAATATAATTCTCGGTTATTTCAGTCATGTAAGGATTCTTTGAGCTCCAATCGGACATAATATCACCCACCAACCTAAGGCTGTAGTCGGTCCACAATGGGGACACTTATCATGCTTATTGACCGATGTTGATGCCGATTCGGACGGCGTCACAGGACCCTCAAAAACCTTCACAATTTTCAAGGATGCAAACGGCCATTTATATGCTGAACCTATGACATGCCGCCATGACTCAAATCAATAAACCGACAGCACTGATTGTAGGCTCCGGCCCCGGTGGCCTCGCAAGTGCACTACTGCTCGCCCATTCTGGCGTAGATGTGACCATTCTTGAGAAGGAAGAACAAGTCGGTGGGCGTACAAAACTCGTTCACAAAGACGGATATACCTTCGACCGTGGACCAACATTCTTCCACTACCCGGAAGTCATTGAAGAAATCTTCAAGGCCATCGGTCGAGATGCTCACAAGGAACTTGGACTCATGCCTCTCGATCCAATGTATCGCCTCGTCTTCGGAGCTGGAGGACACATCGATGCAACCAGCAAACTGGATGAAATGACCGAAAGAATCCGTGAACTTGCAGGAGACAAAAACGCTAAGGGATTCGAAAAGTATGTCCTACAAAACCGTAAGAAACTCGAATTCTCAAAGCAATGCCTCCAAACGCCATGGACCAGCCCACTCAACATTCTCACGAAGAGAGCCATGAGAGTAGCTACAATCCTCAAGCCATGGGCCAGTGTCGCAGGCGATTTGAGCAAGCACTTCGATGACGAACGCGTTCGACTGGCTATGTCCTTCCAAACCAAGTATCTGGGCATGAGCCCGTTCCACGCACCATCGTTGTTCACAATTCTTGCATTCCTTGAATACGAACACGGTATATTCCACGCCAAGGGCGGCCTCGGCAGTATTACCAAGCGCATGGGAGAAATAGCGGAAGAAATGGGCGTAAAGATTCGCTGCAATACCCCGGTTAAATCCCTCATCTATGAAGGAAAGGATGTCGTAGGCGCCCGCATTGAAGGTGAAGAAATTCGAGTTGACAAAGTCGTCGTTAACGCTGATTTCGCTCATGCAATGACAACCCTTGTTCCAAATGAGAAGCGAAAGAAGTGGTCGAATAAAAAACTCGAAAAGAAGGGATATTCCTGCTCCACATTCATGCTGTATCTCGGTGTTGACAAACAATACGACTTACACCACCACCAAATCTATGCTTCTTCAGCATACGAAAAGAATCTTCACGACATCACCAACCACAAGTTGACCTGGGATGACCCGTCGGTCTACGTTCAAAACGCAAGCATTACCGATGACAGCCTCGCTCCTGAAGGTCACTCTACTGTTTACGTTCTTGTCCCAGTACCAAACACCCACGAAACCATCGTATGGGACGACATTAAGGCAGACTACCGAGATACCATCATCAAGCAACTTGGTAAGTTGGGATACGACGACATTGAAGACCACATTGTCTCAGAAACAGTCGTTACTCCAGACGACTGGGGTGCATCAGACATCTACCGTGGTGCAGTGTTCAACCTCACCCACGATCTCAAGCAAATGCTATGGCGACGTCCTCAAAACCGATTCGAAGAGGCAAACAACCTCTACATTGTCGGTGGCGGAACACACCCTGGCAGCGGACTGCCAACCATCTTTGAAAGCGCACGAATCAGCAGCAAACTGCTGCTCGCTGACTTGGGAATGCGCCCTGACTGGAACGGTGTTGACTCTTGGTTCCAAGATGTTCGCAGACCAAAGGTCAAACCAACAGCTGCTAAGCCTGCAAAAGCCACACAAAGAACGACTGGTGACGGTCATGCTGCGTGAAACATTACTTGCTTGCTTCACGATATTGATGTTCCTTGCTGGATGCGTCCAGCCCGATTCAATGATCGAAGATGAAGAGCCG
>JABIWF010000096.1 GCA_018701175.1 Methanobacteriota archaeon | reverse complement strand
CTGCGAAACACAGTCATTCAGGTGGCGTCATTGCAGCGCATGACTATGCAAGGCTCGAAAGACAGACGAAGAGAATTTTCAGAGTCGTTCCTCTTGGACATCCGAGGTGTGTATGATGAGCCAAAGTATGGCGAGGAAACTGACCCTCGAAGGATTTGGAATGTGCGTCACCTACGGTAAAGACAACGAACTTGGCATTGGTTTGCCGATAGAGGTCGATAAAGACAGACCGCTGGTTGTCGCACATCCTGCAGCGGCTCAGCATTATCATGCGAGCATGAGTTTGTTTGAAGATGCAGGACACCCGTTTGTTCACGTGCTCGTGGATTACGGGCAGTTTTGTCCGGATGAATGGCCGTATCATGCAGATATTGTCAATCACGCCGTCTACCAAAGATTACACGATACATCTCAAGGACATCCAGTGTTTAGGAAAGTCTGCATCGATGTTCCGCATTGGCAGGTTCACGTTGGAGGGGATGCCTATGCGTATCTCTCCAATGCTCCACCAGTCGATGTTTTGTATGTCGATTGGTTTTCTTGGATTGACGGATTCATCACAAGTGATGAGAATGCATTTGCAGAAATGATGGCGGAATACATCGCTAAAATTAGAGATGGAGGCCTTGTCATTGTCGACCACAAGCATAGAGATATGGGCGAGGGAGGATGCAGATGGTTCAACCATGTTGGCCAAACATTCCCTGTCGGTCCGCACTCGGTTATGGAAGAAGTATGTGACATTGAATGGCTTGGTGAAAATGTAAATCATGAGATGCAAACCTATGCAGCGACGGTGTACAAAGTTCATCATTCTGCCAACGGAAAATTAGGTCATGTCAACTGGTTTGAATCCATCAAGCCCTGGTTTTGGAATACCGTTCCGGAAATGGGTCTGAGCCCGATACAAGTTCAGAGAATGTTGGACAATGAAGTCGAGGAGAGCATTCACCCCAATGCGATTACTTGGGAGAATTGGCACGACACATGGTCGACGATTTACATGGACGATAGAGAAGAAGGCTTGACGTTCAAAACTCCAGTTCCTCCGAGGTTTGCATGGCCGTATGAAGCCTATTCCAGTTATCTTCAGTGGCTTGTAAACCATCCTCAGTGTTTGCAAGTCGAGGTTGAAAAAAGGTCATACAAACTTTCTGGAGAGAACTTTGTGGTCAATGTGGTACATGGTGATCTGCTTGAGTTGGCTCCAGCGTTGTATACGAAGCATGCAGCCTTAGCAGTGAGACATAAGCTGACGAAACAGGTTAAGGCAAGATGTCCGTGGTGGATGAACCAAACTACGGTTTTGCAGACAAAGTATTCTTGGGAAACAAATCCGATTCCCGGACTTCAATGGTCGGGTGAGTCTGCAACACCGCACTTAGCTAAACTGCTCATCGAGCATGCAAAGGCACAGTCGTTTGCACTTACCCACCACAACACGAGGTACTTTGAGTGCAGAGAAATTGTAACCGTTGCGTATGGCACTGCGACGTTGAGAGAAGTCATGGATGGAGTTGAAGCCTACTACGATGCGTTAGGCTTCGATGCGCCAAGGCAGCCGACAACACTTGAGTTGACCGTCGTTTACACGGATGAAGGCGAATATCTCGAACACAACCTTTCGCCAAAATGGAGAAGGAGGGATTCAGGTGAATAGCGATGGACACCTGCAATGTTATCTGTCATTGGACAAGGATTGGCCATTGAGTCTTGTTTCCATCCATGCTCAACAAGGTGAACCTATGTACACCTCTAAGCAACTGTTCGACATCTACTTCCCCGACAAGAGTAGGCTCGAATTTCTTGAATGGAGGGCACACAGGAGATTCAATCAGTGGCAGGATGACATCTACGCGATGAGCGATGAAGTCTTCCTGTTCCATTGGCCGATGATTGCTGGAGCATTCGCAGAGGTTGATGCTTCGAGTTGAATATTTTCAAGCACACGACTGCCACTGGCCCAGAAAATGGGGACACGCACTTTGGCACGTGATTGCACAAAAGTGGTGATGCTTGAATGGTGGTAGCCTGATTGGGACTCCCTTGGTGTACGGTGCACGCTGCGAAAGCAGAGGACTTGGTTCGATTCCAGGCAGGAGTTCCCGTTTCAATTCATTGTTGCTGCCCCTATGGAACAAATTATGGGTATGGTCGGCATTCATTGATTTCAACGGCAAGGTTGTTCGGTCTTGGAGTTTCAAAGGCAGACATTTGAGTACTGAGATTTGCTTT
>JABIWF010000093.1 GCA_018701175.1 Methanobacteriota archaeon | reverse complement strand
TTCCCATCGCCAATAACTTCGTCTCCAGGTAGAGCATTCTTAGTGGCCACATACGATTACTTCACCGAGGAAACAAATTCAGAACGTGGTAACATGTCCGCATGGTGGCAAGCCATCGCTGACAATGGGGCAATATTTACATCTGGATGGACTGAATCCTACACAACGTACTACACAGGGGGCTACGGAGAATACACTGAAGGATACATTGGTGGAGCATACATGACGGTGTCCTATTGCCATTCACCTGGTGTTGAAGCCTATTTTGCCGAGAATTATACGCACTCGACTTCTCTCATGCTGCCAAAGTCGTCGTTCCATCAAGTCGAATATACAGGCGTCATACATGGCGCTGCTGAAATTGATGCTGCGCGTCAGTTCATCGAATACCTTACTTCACCAGAGGTCAATGTCAACATGCCAGAATACAATTCAATGTACTCGGTAATAGAGGGTAGTGACTTGCCCGAAACCAACGGCTACCGTTACCATTCAGACACAATAAATACTGCCACCTCAATTACCGATGACATCATCGAACAAAACATGGAACAATGGTTGCTTGATTGGCAAGATGCCACGCAGTGATCGGGGTTTTCGATGTGTCTTCAACGACGGTGGTAGTACTCGGCGAGAGAGGTCTGCGTTCATTTGTAGTCGCTCTTTTCATTTTGGGGGCAACAATTCCGTTTGTCTATGCCATTCTCCGACTGAATCAAGTCACGAAATGGACCGCTTTAGACGCCGTACTTCGATTTCCATCTGTCAATGGCGCTACCGAAGCACTCCAGTTTACTCTCTTTGAGGCGTTTGCCTCTGCCTTGCTCACAATCGTCATTGGATTACCAGTTGCGTGGTGTTTGAGCCGTTACCGATGGAGGAGAGTTCGAATCGTTCGCGCCTTTCTCGCCGTTCCGTTTGTGACACCTGCAATTGTCGCCGCAATGGGCTTCTTAAGCCTCATCCGAGACGGAGGTCTGCTCTCTAAAATTGGAATAGATTTACGACTTGAAACAGGAATTGTTGGGACCTTTGCTGAACTCTCAGGATGGAATCATCCGGGACATTTTTTTGCCCTCATTCTCGCACATGCATGGTTTAACTTGTCACTCATGATACGTTTTATCGAACCAACGCTCTCGACTCTCGACCCAGCATGGGAAGAACAACTCTCAGTATTGCCTTCTGGGAAAAGCAAAATGAAGCGTCTTCGAACACTTTGGGTACCGATTCTTGGCCCAGCGGTCTTGTGTGCTGGAGCGTTAAGCTTCCTTTTCTCTTTCACTTCGTTTGCGCTTGTCAAATGGCTCACACCGAAGAACAATACCCTCGAGTCACTCATGGCAGAAGCAGGATCGTCGGCAGGAATTGCAGGATACCGTGTAGATTCAAGTGAACTGATATACTCTGTAGCACTGATTCAATTCTTCATTTTGCTGCTGACTTTGGCGATCACCGGTTCGTTACAAAAGCGCTACACTCGTCGATTGTCGTTGCTCAGTGAACAAGGCGTACGCGAACATCACGGGCCGCCTACATACAAAGCAAAATTCGTCGTAGGGCTCGGCCTCGTATTCACAGCATTACCGTTTTTATCGACACTCACATCGTCTTTTCAAATCCGAGCAGTCTCAGAAAGGGGTGTTCAAACGGAATGGACGTTGGAAGGCTGGAAGAAGGCGTGGACGGGAGACCTCTCGACCATGGGAGTAAACGAGGCCATGCTTAATTCAGTCATCTACGCCTTCGCTACACTCCTCATAGCGCTTCCACTCGGTTGGATATTGGCATCCACCATTCACAAACTTGACAAACGAGGTTGGAAGAAATCTTCACGCTGCCTGGACCTTTTCTGTATGCTGCCTCTTGCAATTTCGGCATTGATGGTCGGCTTAGGTGTTCTTCTTGGGGGCTTACGATGGTACCCTCAGATGTTCAATTGGTTCTTCCTTCCAGTTTACCCGCATGTTCTCCTCACAGTGCCGTTCGTGGTTCGAGTCATGCTGCCTGCATACGCAACTCTGGATCCGAGATATACCGAACAATGTCAACTTCTGAATATGAGTCCAGTACGAACATGGTATCATGGAACGCTGATGTTTCTTCGTGGCCCTGCAGTTGTTGCGGGTTCACTAACGCTCGCTTTTTCGCTTGGTGAGTTTGGCGCCTCATGGCTTCTCGTTCGTTCAGGTTCATGGGACACACTTTCCATCGTCATTGACCAACTCATGGGTCGGCCCATGTTCGACCCGAGCATTTACCCAACCGCAATGGCAGCATCAACCATGCTGATGCTCCTAACCTTCGGTTTGTTTTTCCTTGCTGAAAGGTTTCGAGAATCGAGTGATAGGAGTGGATTCTAATGAAAAAGAAATGTGTTTTGGATGTCAAAGAACTTGGAAAAAGATTTGCAGACGTGAAAGTATTCGAACGTCTCAGCTTTAATGTCAAAGACGGCGAAATCGTTGCTCTACTCGGTCCCAGTGGCTGTGGAAAATCAACGCTGCTACGAATGATTGCTGGTCTTGAAACGATTGAAGATGGGGAAATTGTCCGTTCCAAAGAAGGCCGACAATCCATCGGGTATGTGTTTCAAAAACCGATTCTCTATCCCCATCTCGACGTAGAAGGAAATGTGGCGTTGGGATTGGAAAGCAAAATGTCTCGAAAAGAACGCAAACAAATCATTCAAGATGAACTCCGTCTCGTTGGATTGGGAGGATTTTCGTCTCGGAAAGTCGAGAAACTGTCTGGTGGTGAAGCACAAAGAGTCGCAGTAGTGCGGGCCCTTTTGAATCAACCAAGCCTCTTACTTCTCGATGAACCTTTCTCGGCACTTGACATAGCAAGCCGTAGAAAAATAGCCCAAGATACCCGAGTAATACTGCATTCAAAAAACATCGCTGCAATTCATGTGACACACGATCCAGAAGAAGCTGAGACCATCGCAGACAGGGTTTTGCTATGGAGTGAAATTACACACTCAAACGAGTGAAGGGGATGTGGGAAACCCGAGTACCCCATGGATAGCATAATAAGTGGGTCAGTGCCATTAACAATTGGTCAACATGGTAGGAACCCCGCTCGATGTGCTCCCTTATGTGAGGGGAATTCAAATGGTACTTTCAGGATACGAAGGTTACACGAAAGGAAAGCGACGTGCTGCAGACCTCGCAATTCGTGAAGAAATTCAGCGGTGTGGGACCCGTGCTCGAAACCATTTGCTCAATGTTCATGACAATGCTTTCCGTGAAAAGAAAATAGCCATAGCCAAGGCTGCTAAAGCGTGTTGCAACACCATTGACCAACTCATCGAAGATGTTGATAAATCTCCAACTGGAATGTCTCATGCTTTCTTTTCTGGCCAAAGTTCTGCTTCCATTTCGGTATTAAAGAAACTCATCAAACACGACCACGATGTCATTGAAATGATGACCAAAGGAGTCAACATATCAAACAGTGTGGAACACGCCTTTTCTGCTGGTAAAGAAGAGGATGAGATCAAATCACTCATTCGCCAATGCGAGCAAATGATGACAAGTTCGAGGGGATACTTCAGCGCTCGTGCAACAGTCCTTGATGGACTCAGACAAAAGAAGAAGGTGTGAATATGACGAATTATAAGTGGCGAAGTAATCCAAACATTATAGCAAGATTAGTCGATGGTAACGATATCAAAACTTGGAAAGCAAGGCAAGTGGTATTGAAGCCAAACGAAGCTTGTGCATTCATCATCGATGGACGTATCGGAGATATCGTGTCGGAAAAAATTGTTCGAAACATCGGAGGAGGCATTGGACGGCACATTGCTGATTTGATGGGTGGTACCGCCACTGACCGGCGAATGTTGTTTGCAATAACTGGTCCAGTGGACCTTGGAATACCTTTCAACGCAGCCATGAAAAACGGTTCAACTGCTACTGGACTTATGCATTTGAAGGTACAACTCCGAAAAGAAGACATTCCTAAACTCTTGAATATCTTTGCCAACAGTGCCCCACTTCTTGACCGAAACGCATTGGTGGGGCTCATTGCCAATGAAATTGCGACACGGTGCATTGCGCCAGCAATGGCCAATTGCTCAAACGACGAGGAACTACGAAGCCCAGAATTCCAAGAGCATCTTGAGATGCATACCGAAGTTGAAATGCGTCAAACCTTTTCGAATCTCGGATTCACATTCCTTCGTGCGTATATCTCGACTGACAAGACCGACCAAGAAAAATTGCAGAAGCTTCGGGCTGACCTCGACATGGCAACTCAAACTGAGGGCGCCAATGCAGATGCTTTGATGGAACGAATTGCGATTCGCGAAGCAGCAACTCTCCGTAGAATTGAATGCGAAGTGAATGTTGAGCGTGCGAAGAAGCACGGTGAAGTCACCATTCAAGCCGAATCAGAATTGCTTGAACTTCGAAAGCAAGAAGCGGTTTGGGAAGCAGAATTAGCCAGAGACCAAGGGAAGGCTGACCTGCGTATGAAAGAATCTTCTCACAAGACTGCACAAGCAATGGAACTTTTTGAACAAGTACAAGCCCGTAAGCGAGACCGAGTCCAGCAAAGTCAAGAACATCAAGAACAACGAATGGAAAAACAAAATGAAATTCAGATGAAAATGATGGAAATGGCTGCTGCGCAAGGCGCCCTTACTCCTGAAGTGATGCAAGAATTCCTTCGACAGCAAACCGCTCAAAAAGCAATCGATGGTAGTGAATCGAGTAGTGAACCCACACCCCCAATGTCGACGTCATGCAAACAATGCAACGCCGCATTGATGGCCGATTGGAAAGCATGCCCGCATTGTGGCGCTGTACAATGACTCAGCATCAGCGCTTGAAATTGAAATAGATTTATTTTCGGCTTCGTGCAGCAAAGCCCATGCGACTTACATGGGGGTCTCTTCCTTGGAAGGTTTGGAGACCGCACTGGGAGAATCGCCACACTTTGGGTGGAAGGCGAATAACGTACGCCATTCTCGTGGGTCTGACGTTTTTCGCAGCACTCCCTTACACCGCCGTTAATCGGCTCGCAAACCATCGTGATTTGGTGGCTTTTGACCCTACAATCCAACTCGATATTGACATGCCCTTTATTGCATGGATGATTTTACCATACCTCACATTATACCTCTACTATCCCGCAGCTGCATGGCTTGGTAGTGCAAACGAAACAATGTGGAAGCAAAATCTCATCTTTCATCAAATGATGCTCATTACATGTTGGTGGGTGAATCTTGTTTTCATTCTCTTGCCCGTTGAAATTGATTTGAGACACCTTATCGTTGGTGTTGAAGGAACAAACTGGGAGCCTTGGTACAATTTTTTGCATGATGCTGATGAACCCTGGAATTCTTGGCCATCGTTGCATATTGTTCAAAGCACGCAAGTCGTACTTATTCTTCGATATTGGTATCCATCAACCACTGCCAAACGTCAAGCACTTCAAGCAGCATTACTTGTCATGTGGGTTCTTCTTGTGTTGTCAACGATGGTGATTAAGCAGCACTACATTTGGGACGTTGTAACAGCATTGCTGCTCACTGGCCTTGGATGGGTCTACTGGATGAAACCAAACCTTGAACGCTTGAAAACTGAAGAAGGAGACAGACAGTTCGACGACCTCATGCGCGCAGATTAACCAAATACAGTGGCAACAATATCTGGTCGATTCAAGTAAACCGTCAATGTAATTCCTGCCATAATCATCATCCATGAACCTACCAACTTGATCATTCCAGTGGCACGCTTGAGGAAGTTAATCATCACTTGACGACCCATGCCAACCATCACGGTAACAAAGATCATCAGCAGAAGTAGACCAAGCATTAGGCCACCGATACCTACACCGGTAGCAGCACCCCCAAGAGTGCTGAGATAGAGCACAAATGGTAACACTGCGGCAGCAGTGCAGTCAATCGAAGCGGCAGCATAACCGAAGCCATACAAGTACATGTTTCGACGAGGCGTGAACACATCATCAGCTTCTGTCGTACTGTATTTACGAACCAAACGATCGACGAAACCGAGCAAATGTGACGTAATTCCAAGCAACATAATGACGCCAAGAACAATCAAGAGTGCCGCCACAAACTTGGCAATGATGCCGATTAGACCTGAGGTTGAGAATGCTTCACCCATTGCAATTGCTACAATACCAATGACACCGAAGAAGGTCCACATGCCAAGGCCAGAAAGTAACCCTATAACCCAAGAACTTGGCATCGATTTAGACAATTTACCGGATTCAATAAGTTCATCTTCTCGAGCTCCGAGCGAGAGGTAATACGAAATGAAACCAGGTAAAACTGGAAAAGCGCAAGGTGAGAAGTAAACGAGGATTGATAGAATCATTCCGAGCACGAAAACTGCAACATAGGAGGTGCTTGGCTCTTCCCAAGCGATTCGACTGGAGATGGTGTCTTCCACATCACCTTCCAACGCATCACTCATGATTCCGTCGAATTTAGCCCATTTGTCGGCAGGCGTACCGGTTGCCTCTCGAGCGATGATGTATCCTTCTTGGTCGAGAATCAAGACGACGGGTATTTGGCCTGCGCCACCGGTGGTGAACAGTCGAACTGGGTCTGTGGTCGAACCATCCGCAAGAACGGCCGATTCGAGATTACCAAATCCAGTCGGATAAGCGGGTACATGGTAAGTTCCTGAACTTTCATTCAAGTAATCAAGAGATTCTTGATACCATGCACCGTAACCAAAGATTCTCAAGTCAGTTCCATTCTCGGTAGCGCTTGCTTGCCAACTCTCCATCTTCATTTCGATGTGTTCTTGCACGGCGTGACAATTACTGCAGTCATGAGCCATGAAATCGAGAATGATAATTGAGCCACGATATTCATCAAGATGAATCCAACCCGTTTCGTTCGATACATTCGATTCAATGCCCGTTCGGTTCAGTGATTCAAATATGATGTTCGGAATTGGGGCAGGGTCTGCATCGGATGCGAAAATCTCATCCATACTGTCAAACATCGAAAGAGCGGCGTATGAAATGGTGACAAACATAAGGGCTGCGATAGCAAATGCTTTCCAAGTCTCTGCTTGTTTGAAAACACCTATGTCGGCTTGTTTGAGCGTTGTTACAACGGCACTGGGTATGCCGAAAACATACTCTTTCGCCACTGAGAGAGCGCCCATGGTATCAATTGGTGACAAATTGCTTATTCAAGGTAGCGGGGCTATGCCCATGAGGTCATCGGAGTTCGGTGGGTAATCAATCGAGAACTCATTACATCAAGATGAGTTTTTTGAGCAGAACGTCCATTGTGGTGAGGAGTGGGCTCGGAGAGAATCGAACTCTCGATCTTCGCCATGTGAAGGCGACATCATAACCCCTAGACCACGAGCCCTAAGGTAGTCGGTCGTGAAGACTCGTTGCTATAAGTCTCCCGTTGACGGTTTCAGCGGTGGGTGTTCAGATGGACCATGCCAACTTCAAGGCGATCATGAGTCGGGTGGACTTCCACCAAATGAACTGGAACGGATACCGCATCTGCCAATTCTTCTGCTAATGAGAGCGGGAGTTCTATCCGTCGATGTTGAGCATCATATCGAATCCATCCTTCAGCAATTCCAAGTTCCTGACGCAATTCTTCAATGTCGTCTTGAGCGTCCTCAAGTGAAGTTGGAATCGCTCCAAAAACAATGGTATCATCATCACTCAACACCTCATATGGTCGAAGGTTAGCTTGTCCTCTACGTTTGAAACGTGCACGAAGTTGCCCGGCATCTTTGTACCGGGCGGAACAAAACTTGAGGTGGAAGTCAAGGTCAGTTGATGCTTCTTTTAGCCGCAAAGCAAGGTCAGCAGAACCCTCTGCTGCTGCAGTTATTCCTCCACTGAGATTGAAACCACGAACATCCATGTTCTCTTGATTTCCGACCGTAATTTCCAATTCATTAAGATTGAGAAATTGGACAGGAGAGGTGTGAAGTGCACCAAGAAGCGAAAAAAGTTGCTCTTCTTTATCAGGCTCACAGGGTAACTCAATGCCAACATAAATTCCAGCATCAGCACATGCCTGAATAACTGGAAGGTACTTGGTAAGCGTCCCGTCAAGAAGGTGGAAACGAATTTCATCCAAGCCTGCCTCTCCAAAGTCAGCCGCTCGTTCAACTTGAAAAGGAATCGAGGTGTAGAGATGGATGTGGTGCTCAGGTCCAAAAGCAGACTTCAATTGACGAACTGCTTCCAATGATTTCTCCATGTCCAACATCGGATCACCACCGGTAATCCCTGTACCGGTAGCCCTCATGGCATGGCCTTCTTCAATGACTTCATCCCATGTTGAGCACCGACGCTCATTTGCAAACATGTCCGGAGATTCTCTGCGATTGTCTGAGAGGGGGCAATAATCACACCCCCAGTGGCATTTTCCGGTGACGAACAAAACCAATTTGCTTCCTCGTTGACACTGGACACAGCCCTCAGCCTCGCCGTCTTCTGCGGGGAGGATTTCGGTAGCCATCGGCAAAGAGACGGTCATTGAACTCAAACCTCCGAGAACTCCGATGGTTTCAAACTCTCGCTTTGACAAACCTAATCTGCGTTGCTTGCACGATGGAGGAGCCATCGATGAAAGCGGTAATCACCGGTAAGCTCAGGATGGAACGTCAAAGCAAGCCGTGCACCGTCCAGAACGCCAACAGTTTCCTCCCCAAGAGATACAATTGGATTACACTCGATGCTGGATTGTTCAAACCGTGGTGCTCGAATGAACACGCCATGAAACTGTTTAGCAGAAGATTCAGAGGCTGATGGTTGGACAGGTAGCGGCTGGTGGTTGAATTGGTTACGTTCGTCAGCATTCAACTCTACATCTTTACCAGCTGGCACCTCCAAACTTACTTCCAACATGGCCTCAAAAGAATCACGTTGACGGCCCCAAGCGTTTCGAGAGATTCCAGTACGAATGAACGGTTCATGGGCAGAATCGGGCTGTGCAAGCAAAATGGCACCGGCACAGGTCCCGAGAACAGGGCGTGTTGGGTGCTCACTCATCCAAGCATAAATCGCTTCAAGGAGGGATTCACTTTGACTTGCCTTCCGCATCGCAGTTGATTCACCACCTGGCAGAATCAAACAATCGAGTTCAGCGTTTACTTGCTTGCCCATCTTGAGGTGAATAATTTCTACATCCATTCCCAGTTGAAGAGATGCTGCTTTGGTTGCTTCAGCATGCTCATACCGAGCGCCCTGAAGCATCGCTAGACCAACCCTCACCATGGCTTACGGTAGAAGCCCTTCCCTAAGAGTTCAACGACAAGATTCGGTCGAAAGAACTGCATGCGAGCAGATGTTGTACCCAGCGAATTGAAAAGCCTCCAGCCGTTGCGATAACCATGGACATCAACAACGATTGTTTCCTTGTCCCCGGGCCAGTCCGAATGGGAGATGAATGTCTACAAGCACTTGCAACACCCGTGATGACAGCCCGAGGAACTGAATTTCGTGATGTCATGGCGCGTCTAAACTCAGGTCTCCGACACGCATTCAATCTTGCACCATCCGAACCGGTACGAGGTATCCAATCATGGGCAGGAGACGATGACTACAAGGTCATCGTAGTGTCAGGTAGCGGAACGGCTGCCATGGAAATGGTGATCGCAAACCGCTTCCGGAGTAATGACCTCGTACTCGTGCCGACCAATGGAAAGTTTGGTGAGCGGGTCGCTGAGATGTGCAAGCGATTCTGTAATGTAAAACACCTCAAGTATGAATGGGGCCGAGCATTCGACCTGTACGAACTGGAGCAACAACTGGAACGGGGTTGCTATGAATCGCTGCTCATTTGCCACAACGAGACCAGTACTGGAATTACGCAAGACGCTGCAGCTATTGCAGAGATGTGCGCCCGGCACAACACTTCGTTTATTCTTGATGGAATCACCTCGGTTGGTGGAACAGCAGTCCACCCAGAGGAATGGAAGGCTGAAGCCGTCGTCACTGGGGCTCAAAAATGCACAGCAGGACCTTCGGGGATCGCAGCCATAGCAGTAAACTCTCACTTCATCGAACGGGTTCATGCAATCCGAGAGCAGGGTGACTCAAATCCGAATTATTACTTCGACATGGTCTCAGCACTGAAAAAAGGTGACGACGACCAAACCCCCTGGACTCCTGCAATTAATCTAGCAATGGGTTGGGGAGCCGCTCTTGACGTTCTCAAAGTCGAGACAAATGAAGGCCGTTGGAAACGGTGTCAAACTATGGCAAATGGCGTAAGAAACTTGTTCACTGACCTTGGATTCGAACTGCTCGCAGACGCCGAACAACGCAGCGATACAGTGACTGCGATTTTGTACCCTGAAGGAATTAACGATGCATGGAGAACACGGCTCAAGGACGATTTCAACACGCAAGTTATTGGAGGCCAAGACCACCTCAAAGGCAAAATGTTCCGTGTTGGATCAATGGGGGAAACTCCCGTCGCTGAAATGGTGGAAGGCTGCAAAAGGATGATTCAATGCTTTGCGACGTTTAATGTTGAACTGCCTCAACTCGATGTTGAGTCGTACTTCGCTTGAGGAATGGGAATGACCGCATACATCGTCCTCGGTCGTTTTCAGCCCTTTCACAAGGGCCATGCACACTTGGTATCGAAAGCACATGAGATGCTGTCAAGCAACGATGAATTAGTTGTAGCAATTGGCTCAAAGCAAGCAGAATGGGAGCCGAATAATCCATGGACTTCTGAGGAACGACATGCGATGATTCAAGCGTGGGCTGATGCTCAGGACATCACCTGTAACATCGTTGCCATTGACGACATCAATGACCCACCAAATTGGGTCGAGCATGCGAGTAAAACACACGGTGTTGGCATTTTAGTAACGACTGACGAAGCGACTGCAAGTTTGTATAAAGATTCAAACTTCATGGTTTCAGTAGTGGAGATGAATGAGCGTGAACGGCTTGAAGGCTGGCGCATTCGGCAGACCGCGAAAATGCTTTCAACAGTCTATGATGATGATGCAGTTCGGGAAGTCCTCAAAGCAAGTATACCACACAGCGTCATCGAATGGCTTATCGAAAACGATGGGCTGTTTCGTTTATCGACTTTTGAAACAGGCGTTCACGCAGGATGATTACTTACGGAAGAGTTTTTTCTTGACTTCCTTCTTCATCTGCTCTTTAGCAACCGATTGAATCTTTTCCTGTGCCTTCGCCTTCAAGCCATCTGCAGCCTCAGAAATCTTCTCTTTCGCCTTGTCTTTAATCGGACGAGTCACCTCATCAATAACTTGTCTCTTAGCGCTTTCAGCAGCGGATTTGGCGGCACTCTTTGCGGCTTGCCCTGCTTTGCCGGCAACTTTGCCTGCGAGTTTCTTCATGATTGCGAGAATACCCAACGAAACAAGAACCTTACGCCGTCATTCGTCAGAGGCTACGACGACACGTGCAGCCATCAGAACCCTTTGCTTGTACATGTAACCCGCTTCAAGTACATCGACAACTTTGCCAGCCGGAAAGGCATCAGATGCGGGAATTGTTGTGATGGCTTCCATCTTCGCCGGATCGAAAGATTGCTCTTTTGCCTCGATAGCAACAACACCATCAGCAGCGAGTTCATGCCACATTTTGTTTCTCAACAAGCGTAGGCCTTGGGCAACTGCAGAGGTGTCCTCATCATCCAAGTTAGCAATCGCTCGGTCCACATCTCCAAGGACAGTGAGCATTCTTCGGGCAAGACCCATGCCACTGTACTGTATCAATTCTGCTTTTTCAGCCATCAGTCGCTTACGAACATTCTGAATTTCAGCATCCTTGTATGCGATTTCTTTTTCAGCCTTTTCGGCACGGAGATTGGCTTCTTCCAGAGGGTCAACGACCTCTATTTCAATCGAATCAGCCAAGTCAATTGTTTCCATTCCTTCTTCAAGAACGGGAACATTGTCATCAGCATCTACCACGGAATCATCCGGCTCAACCGGAGGTGTCTCTTCGCTCATTGTACCACGCGTCTTCGAAGTGGTCTTTGAACCCCACGACTAACCATGCAGGTAGTGCTTGAGATTCCACTCGCCATGACCCCAAAGTTCAGCCTTGAGATGCTCACGCCCAAGTACGCCGACCAAATGTGAATTTGAACTGAGTACAGAGAGTGCGTGAATGAGCAGTCGTGTTGCACGATCGTGAGCCTCATAGGTTGGAACTATTTTCGGGTCTTCCTTTTCGTCAAGGGTTTCTCCAAGTTCCTTTCGCCTTTCCATCCAGTCCATGCATACAGATTCAGCAAACTCATCCTCTGGAATTCCTGTGAGTCGTGAGCGCACATCGTCCCAAGTGGATTCAGAATACAGATCATCGCTGCTCTCAATGACGCGATTGAGTGCTACATCAAGATAGAGAAAGGCTCGACCTTCCCAGACTTCCCAAGCCCCAGGACTTGCCCAGTTCATGAGATGGAGAAGGCCTTCACAACCGTCATCCAGCTCTTTGAGGACTTTCACGACCGGTTCATCGCTTTTCATTTTGGTACTGTCCATCCAGTCCAACAGTTCTGCCTCGCAATCGATATCGAACGAGCGCTTGAGGCGATGGTCGGAGGTTGGGCGTTCGTCACGAAAAACACCGCCTTCCATACCGTTGTACAATTCATTCCAAGATTTTTGAAGCAGCAGTTCAAGCGAGTTTTGATCAACCAGCAACAGAACAAGTTCGATGCCCATATTGATTCCAAAACGCCGTCTCGTTTGATGTCATCGGCCGGTGGGAGTAGATTTGAAACGCAATTATCCACCGAAGGCAGAGAAGAGCATTCAAGAAGAACGATTGCTCCGATGGAAACAGAGGCTTTGTTATGGCGACAATCAAAGAGCAGATCGAGTTGATCCGCATTGAGATTGATAAGACCCAAAAGAACAAGGCAACCAACGCTCACATCGGCAAATTGAAGGCCAAAATCGCCCAATTAAAAATCAAAGAAGAAAAGGCCCATGCGCACTCAAACGCAAGCGGTGGAGGCAAGGGTTTCGAAGTCAAGAAGTCCGGTGACGCAACAGTTGCTCTGGTCGGTTTCCCTTCCGTTGGAAAATCAACGCTCATCTCCAAAGTCACCGATGCACACTCAGAGGCAGCCGGTTACGCCTTTACGACCCTCACATGTATCCCGGGTGTCATGGAACACCGTGGAGCAAAAATCCAGATTCTGGATTTACCCGGACTCATCAAAGGTGCGGCAGAAGGCAAAGGTCGTGGCCGTGAGATTCTCAACGTCATTCGCAGCGCCGACATGGTACTCTACATCGTCGATCCGTTCCAAGACGCCCACTTTAACGTCCTTCACAGAGAACTACACAATGCAGGATTGAGACTGAATGAGACCAAACCACCCGTGTTCATCAAACGTACTGAGCGTGGAGGAATTGACGTTCGAACGACGGTCGAGCAAACCCATCTTTCACATGAAGAGATGAGCGAAATCATCCGCTCGTTCGGCTATACATCCGCTATCGTCACTCTGCGTAACGATACGACTGCTGAACAAATTGTCGATTGTCTTGCTGAAAACCGGATTTATGAAAAAGCGGTCATCGCCATTAATAAAATCGACATTGCGACCGAAGAAGACCTTGTTCGTTCACGAAAGGCATTGCCTGAGAACTGGCCTGTAATGCGAATTTCTGCTTTCAAGGATATTGGATTGGATGAACTCAAAGATTTCATCTACGACAACTTGGGTTTCATGCGAGTATTTCTCAAACCGCAGGGCCAAGAAGCCGACATGGAAGAGCCATTAATCGTCAAAGACGACTCGACCGTTCAACACATTTGCAACAAACTACACCGAGATTTCGTAAGGAAATTTCGTTATGCCCGCGTCAAAGGACCAAGTGCAAAATTCGACTGGCAGCGAGTCGGTCTCGACCATTTACTCAAGGACGGCGATGTCCTAACCATCGTTGTACGAAGATAATCAATCCCAGATACCCATATCCATTCTTGCATCTTCCGTAGCGTGGATTTTAGGATCCCATCGTGGAGTCCACACCAAATTGATGTGAACAGAATCAAGTCCTTCAGTGAGCAGTGCAGCACGGTGAGCCGCAGCCATTATTTCTGGAGCTGCCGGACAACCGGGTGAAGTCAAAGTCAAGTCAACTTCTGCATGAAGGCCTTCAGATTTCTCTTCAAAACGAACATCATAAACCAGCCCTAACTCGACGATGGAAAGTTCCAATTCAGGATCTTCGACTTCGTCTAATTTTGTCATCACATCTTGCTTTTCTACCATTCTTACACCTCATTCGAGAATACGAATCTCCTTCATGACCTTATCGAACATGTTTCTGAAGCCGTTGGAGCGGCTCGGAGAGAGTGAATTGAGAATGCCCATCTCTTCAGCAAAGTTTGGCGAAAGAAGGAGGGCTTGTGCCGGTGCGCTTCCGTTTATGGCAATGGATAAAATCCCCATCAAACCTTGAACGAGTTTAGCGTCTGCTCCAGATAACATCAAGATTTTACCATCTTGTAGTTCGACTTTCACATGGGCTTCAGATTGGCAACCCTGTACCTTTGTGGTTTGTGTCCAGTGTTCTGGAGGGAATGGAATGACTTCATCAGCCATATCGAAAACCATTTCCAAACGTTCCATTTTGTCATCAATATCTTGGAACTCTTCAATCAACTCGGCGAGTTCCTCGGGGTAAGTCATCCAAATCGCTCCGTGATGTACTTCAGTTGCTCAATGAATGTTTCTGCTTCATCCATGGTATTGTAGAGGTAAAAAGAAGCACGAACAGTTCCTGAAATCCCGAGTCGATGCAAAAGTGGTTGAGCACAGTGATGGCCAGTTCGAACGGCAATACCTCTTGCATCAAACAGATGTGCCAAGTCTTCGCTTTGTATTGAAGGATGCAGGAACGAGACAACGGCACTGTCTGCAGCATCATGTCGGCCATAGACTGAAATGCCCATTGAGCGCAATTCATTGGCGACCCATTGAGCGATGCCAATGAGGCGCTGGTGTTCTTTACGAAGGTCAAGCTTGGACATCCACTCAAATGCGGCACACCAACCGATTGCTTCAGCAATTCTCGGCGTACCAGCCTCAAACTTGTGTTCGTTTGTTTGGTAGGTAGAGCCGTTGATTGTAACTGTTTCAATCATGTCACCACCACCCATGAACGGTTGCATCGTTTCAAACACTTCAGGACGAACCAAAAGAGCACCAATTCCGGTCGGGCCACACATTTTGTGTGCTGAAAAAGCCATGAAGTCGGCATCAGATTCTTGGAAATCAATGCGCTCGTGGGGAACGCCTTGAGCAGCATCGATTAGCACCAACGCACCGTTGGAGTGAGCAAGTTCGGTGATTTTCTCAAGCGGGTTTCGAACGCCAAGTACGTTGGAGGTGTGAACCACACAGACCAACTTTGCATTTTCCAATGAAGCAGCATAGACTTCCATATCGAGAGTGAAATCTTCCAGCACGGGAACATACCTCAACTCAATGCCTCGTTCTTCGGCAAGCATCTGCCATGGAACAATATCCGAATGATGCTCCATTTCGGTCAATACGATTGCGTCACCCTCGCTCAAATTCGCACGACCCCAAGCATGAGCGACCAAATTAATCGCTTCTGTTGTTCCGCTGGTGATTACTGCTCGTTCTGCGTTGAACCATTCCTTGAGTTGACTGCGGCAGGATTCGTAGCCTTCTGTTGCTTCACCTGCAAGAGTGTGAACTGCTCGGTGAACATTGGAGTTTGAAGAGGTGTAGTATTCGTTCATTGCGTCGAGAACAACCTGTGGCTTCTGAGTTGTTGCTGCATTGTCCAAATAGATCAGCGGATAACCGTTGACCTCTCTTTTGAGTATTGGAAAATCGTCACGTAGCGCCACAAGCATCACCTTTTGAGTTCACATTCCAGATGTACTGTGAGCCGTGTTCGCATTTCCTCAAGCAATTCTTTGTTTGTGAGATTTGAAAAAGCATCGTAAAGGAATCCATTCACGATAACCGATTCAGCTTCTTGGGGGTCTAAGCCTCGTGACATGAGATAGTGCAGTTGGTTGTTGTCAACAGGCGCACTGGCAGCACCGTGAGCAGCAGAAACATCATCAGCCAAGACCTCAAGTTCAGGTATTGCTTCGGCACGTGCATTTGGTGAAAGAAGGAGATTACGGAACACTTGAGAGGCATCGGACTTGTTCGCCCCTTCAGCAATCGTGAGTAAACCAGTTCCGATGAAGTGGCTGCTACCACCGCAAGCGGAATTCATTACCAAATCCGATTGAGTGTGGCCGTGGTGATGGTGGATTTCAACATGCTCGTCATCATGACGTGAGCCATCAGCGTTTACCGTGATTGATTGGCGAACAGATGATCCTGTGCCATTGAGTGATGTTCTCAAATCTGATTTGCAACGGAATCCGCCTACAGAAAGCGTAGCGTGTTCAAGCGATGAATCGCGCTCCAACTCCCAGTCTTCACATCGGAGAAACTTCGTGTTGGAATCGAGTTCGTTGATGAAGCCGAATGCAAGATGCGCATTGGGGTGAATAGTTCCCGTAATGTGAAGTCCAACCCATTCCGGTTCGCCGGAGATGTGTAGGAACACCACTGCAGAACCCTTTACCTCGAGATGGAGATGCCCGACTGCCACATGGCCTGAGGCTCGTGCGTTGATGTGAACTGCCTCCATTTCGTCGTTGAGACGAATCCGGGATGAGGAGCCCCCGGTTGCTTGGAGGAAGGCCCGGGCAATGTCGCCCTGAGGTTTTTGCGAGTGCGGCACTGCAATCAATTCTTGAGGCCCGTTGATGCTAAAGATTACTTCGTCAGCCTTGGGTACAGTTTCAGGCTTTGATGGGTGAATCCGAGGCCAGGGTGTGTAGCGCCAAAGATGTTCAGATCGGGTTGGAATTGGCATTTGATGGTACATCATCCAATCGAACCCTCCATTTCCAACTCAAGGAGTTTGTTCAGTTCTACGGCATATTCCATTGGCAGTTCACGGGTGAACGGTTCAAAGAACCCGTTGACAATAAGCCCCATTGCTTCTTCCTCATTGAATCCACGGCTCATGAGATAGAACAGTTGGTCATTGGATACTTTCGAAACGCTTGCTTCGTGTTCAAGGTCCGCAGTCGAGTTTCCAATTTCCATTGTGGGGTATGTATCCGAACGTGAGTCTTCATCGAGAATCAGTGCATCACAAACAACCTTTGAGCGACATCCAGTCGACTTTGGTGTTACTTGGAGAAGACCACGGTAAGAGGAGCGACCCCCGCCTTTCGAGATTGACTTGGAAAGAATATTCGAGGTTGTATTGGGCGCTAAATGGTGAACTTTGGCACCAGTGTCTTGGTGCTGACCCTTGCCTGCGTAAGCAACTGAAATGACTTCAGCGTGAGCACCTTCGCCTTTGAGTAAAACAGATGGATACTTCATTGTCAACTTTGAACCGATGTTGCCATCAACCCATTCGACGGTTGCGTTACGGTAAGCTATCGCTCTCTTGGTCACGAGGTTGTATACATTGCTTGACCAGTTTTGAACCGTGGAATAGCGGATTTTGGCACCGTCCATTGCGATAAGTTCGACGACCGCTGAATGCAGGGAGTCGGTTGAATAACTTGGCGCAGTGCACCCTTCGACATAGTGCACAGAACTTCCTTCATCGGCAATGATGAGGGTGCGTTCGAACTGACCCATGTTTTTGGCATTGATGCGGAAGTAGGCTTGAACAGGCATTTCAACATGAACACCCTTGGGGATGTAGAGGAACGAACCGCCAGACCATACAGCAGTGTTGAGCGCAGAAAATTTGTTATCGCTGTGGGGGATGACGGTTCCGAAGTACTTCTTGACAATCTCGGGGTACTGTTTGAGACCCGAATCCATGTCGAGGAAAATAACTCCCTGTTCCTCAAGGTCCTCACGAATGGAATGGTAAACCGCTTCAGATTCATATTGAGCGGTCACGCCACCGAGCCACTTTTGCTCAGCTTCTGGTATACCAAGTCGATCGAATGTGTTTTTGATGTCATCAGGAACATCATCCCATGAGTTCTCGGTTTTGTTCGAGGAACGCAGGAAATACGTGACGTTCTCGAAGTCAATCATGTTGAGCAAAGAACAGTTACCCCATTCGGGCATGACACGCTCGACAAAGTGTCGGTAGGCTTTGACACGAATGTCAGTCATCCATTGGGGCTCATTTTTCAATTCGGAGATGTCGCGAACAACCTGCTCGGAGAGTCCCTTATCGAAACGAATGGTTGAGTTCTCCGGATCGTGAAACCCGTACTTGTAGTCTCCAATAATTTCTTGCGCATCATCCGACATAGTAACACCTCAAGCAGTAACCTCAAGCCAATCGTACCCTCGGTCCTCGAGTTCGAGGGCCAACTCAGGGCCACCGGTTCGAACGATAGTACCGTCAATCATTGCATGAACATAGTGTGGTTTGACCAAGTCAAGCAAGCGTTGGTAGTGAGTAATGATGAGGCACGCTGAGTCTGCAGCAACTTCATTGATTCCTTGGGCCACAATGCGGAGGGCATCAATATCAAGTCCGGAGTCAGTCTCATCGAGCAGAGCCAGATGTGGTTGGAGCAGGAGCATTTGAAGGATTTCCAAACGCTTCTTTTCTCCACCGCTGAATCCATCGTTCACATAACGTGAAAGAAAACTCTTGTCCATTGATAATTTCTCCATGGCAGCAGTGAGTTCTTTTCGGAATGCACGACCCTTGGGGGGGTCGTCGCGGACCGAAGCCACTGACTTCTTCAGAAAAGTACCGACTTGTACACCAGGGATCGCCGCAGGGTATTGGAAAGAGAGGAACATTCCTGCTCTTGCACGCTGGAAAACTTCTAAATTTTCAAGTGGTTCACCTTTGAAAAAGATGTTACCAGATGTAATTTCATAGGCTGGGTGACCCATTACAACGTTAGCGAGAGTCGATTTCCCTGCACCGTTTCGGCCCATGATGGCGTGAATTTCACCGCGATGAATTGTAAGGCTTAGTCCCTTGATAATAGGTGTTCCTTCGACGCTAACATAGAGATTTTCGACTCTTAAGATTTCATCCGCCAACATCCTCACCTATACCGCCCTCGCAGAACTCCTTTATCAAGTGGTGTAATCACTCCCGATACCGGTCACTGCGATGATACGAGGTCAAGCCATAGTTGAAGAAGAAGGGAGGAGAGGCTTGAACATGACCGACGACGATTTGGTGGCCAGATACGCAGCCGAAGCTAAAGCAGCAATGTCAGCCGAAGCCAGTCGTCGCATTGATGAGATGACCGACCCGGTTGTAGAGGAACGCTTGCGGACAACACCACTCCTCAATTTCATCGGAGGAGATGAGTTCGTACCCGCTCTTCTGTCTCGGCTTGGAGATGTTCGGGCAGCACTTGATGGCCACGGTGGCGGTATTGCAGTCACCTCTCTTGATTGGGCAGAAGATGACGGCACTCAACTTGACCTTGTATTGGATCTTACCGGAGCTTGTCTGTCGTGTGGTGCAGCCCCAGGCACTCTGGAAGGAGTGAAAACTGATCTTGAAGGTGACGATGAAATATCTCGCATTCGATTCTCTTCTGCCCTACTCGACACATTCGATGAACTTGGCAGAGAATTCATACTGGCACATGGTGCTGTCGAATTTGTGTGATTTTTCCTTTTGTTTTGATGGATGGATTGAAACACACGGAGGAGAGGGTTGCTGTATGGGCGCATGGACCGAAGGCCGACGCGATGACCCCGTTCCTTGCAGAGAGGCGGATCAAGGCTTGTTTGAAATCACTGCACGAGATGGACGTGGACGCCTTGGTCGATTGCATACGCAACACGGCATATTGGAAACACCGGCACTGCTTCCAGTCATTAATCCAAATATCCGAACGATAGAACCACGTGAAATGTGGGACAGGTATGGCATCGGCGCGCTCATTACTAATTCCTACATCATTTGGAAACACGAAGGCCTCAAGGAGACAGCAACGGAACAAGGTGTGCATGCGCTTCTCGATTTCCCCGGTGTGGTTATGACGGATTCTGGAACATTCCAGTCGTATATTTACGGCGATGTTGAAGTCGGAGTTGAAGAAATTGTTCAGTTCCAACAAAGTATCGGCGTCGACATTGCGACCATGTTGGATGTTTTTTCACGCCCAGACATGAACGAGGAACAAGTTGCTGAATGCGTTCGAGAAACTCTCAAGCGAGCACCGGCCAGTATTCAGGCTGCTGGAACAACAATGCTCAATGGCCCGATACAGGGAGGGCTGTTCAAGCATCTACGGACAGAATCTGCTCAAGGGATGGGGGGATTTGACTTCGCAGTTCATCCAATCGGGGGAATTGTCCCTGTGATGGAACGGCACATGTACAAAGACTATGCCAAAATCATGCTCGCTTCTCTACCTCACCTACCGCCAAACAGGCCCGTACATATGTTCGGTTGTGGACATCCAATGCTTTTCCCGATGTCGATTGCTCTTGGTGCAGACCTGTTCGATTCAGCAGCATACGCCCTCTTCGCACGAGATGGTCGACTGCTCACTCCTTGGGGTACTCAAAAGATACAGACGCTCACTGAATGGCCAGAACGAATGCCTTGTGTTGCGGGACATACGCCTGCTGAAATTCGTTCACTTGGCAAGAAAGAAATGACTGCTCATCTGGCACGGTACAATCTTGAAGTGACCCTAGCGGAACTCGACCGCTGCAAACAAGCGATTCGAGATGGCACAATTTGGAGACTTGCTGAACGACGAAGTCACCAACACCCCGCTTTGAGAGAAGCATTCCTTTGGCTTTCCACAAGCCCACACAATGCCAAGCTCGACATGCAATTCCTCGAAGAGATGGTACTGGATGACCGAGATGCTGCTCGCGACCTTGACAGAAATGCTGGGACATGGGAAGGTGCTTGGAACTGGATTGTCGATTCACAAGAGACTCCACGCAAAGGTGGAGAACCATGGGGCGGCGACGATACGCTTGTTCGACCACATGTTGATGCTGCAAAAAAAGCAATTCAATCACACTGGAAACCTTCCAGCCCACAAGCGAGAGGAAGTGATGCTGTTCTCGTGGCCTATGGTAGTTCAGGCCCTTGGCGAGAGCGATTGAGCGATTTGATGGTTCGACTGCAGCACCACTGCCCGGGTCTTGAAGTCATGATTCAAACGCCGATTGGGTTACTGCCTTACTCGCTGGAAGACCTCAACCCTTTCACCCACATTGATGGACCTCAGTGGCTTTGGCGCCGTAGGCCAAACCCCCTACTTATTCGACAAGAATTGGAACACTATGGCATGGAAGAGCGCCAAATCATCCTCGTCGACCTGCTGGGAGATGGCATCCAATCACGAGCAATGACTGCTCTTCACCAAGCAGGAGTGCTCAACGGCGTCACGGACTCTGATGCGAGTGAGCATGTCCTCGAACCCGATGACAGGATGAAGGCGAAGGAACATTTGCAACGACGACACGTCGCTGACAAGATGGTACTCTTGCTTAATCTCGAACAGCAATGGGTGAACAATCTTCTTGAAGAATCTACTTGTGTCGTAAATCGTCTTGGCCGTGTGAAAAACGCCATGCTGAAAGATGGTACTCACATCGTGAGTCCTCGACTGACCGATGGTGGCCTTTCGCTCACCGACGGCGGAGCAATCGCAATACATTCAGCACGAACAATTCCTGCACCATCTGGATTTATCTTCGCCAGCGAGAGCAATGTATCGAAAGGACCTCCATGGGTCGTCGTCAATGCCGATGCTGAGCCGTTTGTCCGTCAAGGGCGTAACGTATTCCACGGCTTCATCGAAGCATGTGACGATTGGATTTCACCAGGGAAAACATGCCTTATTGTCAACATCAAGGGAGAACTTCTTGGTCATGGCGTATCGAACGGGACACTCGCAGACATGAAGTCGTTCCAGAAAGGCGTGGCCGTGAAAACCCGAGGCGGAATGAAGCAATAACTGCACGACATCATGAAGAATGCCGTGGCATAGTTCAAAGGGTGCCCATCATCTCTATCGTTAAGGGGGAGGTTAAGTGGACGACGACCTCATCATCAAGACGACTGATTTAACCAAGTCGTATGGACCCCATGTAGCGTTAAACAAACTGAATATTTCAATCCCGAGAGGCGCAACTGGCCTCCTCGGACCGAACGGCGCAGGTAAGTCGACGTTCCTGAAAACAATTCTCGGGTTGATACAGGCTACAGATGGCGAGGGGCGAGTTCTTGGGTTGGATGTACGGACTCAAGGAGACGAAATTCGATCGCGGATTGGTTACATGCCAGAGTACGATTCACTCAATCCGGATATGGAGGCCATCCATCAAGTCCGGTACTCAGGAGAACTGCTTGGTATGAACCCAGTCGTCGCTCAAGCAAGAGCGCATGAAACGTTACAGTATGTAGGACTCGGAGAACAACGGTATCGCAACATTGGCAGTTATTCCACCGGTATGAAGCAGGCGACAAAACTCGCTTGTGCATTGATTCATGACCCCGAACTGATCATTGCTGATGAACCATCAAACGGGCTCGACATTTCTGCACGAGACTACATGATCGAAACGCTCACGAATACGGTGAAGAACGGAAACCGTTCAGTGCTCATGGCATCCCACCTCATGGACGATGTCGAGCGTGTTTGTGACAATTTCATCCTCTTGCACAAAGGAAAACTGGCAGCCCAAGGACGCATTGAAGACCTGAAAGGCTTCGACCGCGAAATAGAAATTCATGTTTGGGGTGGTGCTTCCAAATTGTATGAAGCAATGACAATGAAAGGCATGAGTGTTCGTCGCGAGGGACGCGTCATGCGTGTGCTTCACGAACAAGAAGACACAACATCCCTTATCCTCGGTTGCGCTGCTGATGTTGGAGCCCAAATCCGGCGAATGCATGAATATGAAGCATCGCTGGAGGACTTGTTTCTGTCCATCATGGAGAACTTAGGCTATGAAGTGAAATCAAGCGAAGACTTGCTTGCCTCCCCGATTGAAGCACGAAAAGTCGATGCACCAGAACATTTGGGTGGTGGAGCAGCATGACAGAAGAGTTCGAGCAAACAGTACCAGAGGTATTGACTGAATCTGAACATGAACCGGAAGCTCCGGTTACCGGGAAAGTCCGTCTTGAAGCAGCGTGGGGTTCTACTGAAGGGGATGAAGACCTCTCTGTGACAAAGAGCACTGCGCCGAGAAATGAAGGACATGTATTCAAACAGCAATACAAACCATGGAACGGTCAACTCAACCCACGCTGGATGAGAAATTGGGCAATATTACGACACCACCTACTTGGCATTTTCAAGAAGGGGCATCGCCCTTGGGGAGTTCCGATACGTCTGTTTCTACTGGTCGTTTTTGTCGCATCCCTCACAGACGTCGCCATGGTCATCGTATCCGGACTTATCGGAGATTCAGGCCTTCACTCGGTTTGGGGCGTAAGCAGAGATAATCTCTATGGCCATGTACTCGGTTTCCTTCCACGAAACATGCTCTACTACCCTGTCGTTGCTGCACTTTTAGTCGGTGGAGTCATCTCTGAAGATCGTCAACATGGCACTTCAGCAATGTACTTTTCAAGACCGATTACACGGTTCGACTATGTCTCGATGAAATTCATATCAGTTGCAATCATTCAAGCATTGATCATCCTTGTGACCCTCGGATTGTACTATTTCGCTGAGATTGTCAGCATGGGTCGAGGATGGGCATGGATTTTGGATACGTTTCCAATGTTTTTGGCAACCGTTATCAGCGGCGTACTGCTGATATTCACCTACACCAGCATCGGGCTTGCATTGTCGAGTGTATCGAAGGGTAAGTTCTTCCCCGGAATCGCGCTGTTGTCCATTGTTCTGGGAACAAAGGTCCTCGCTTTCATTGTATCAAACTTGTTTGACCGTGAGATTCTCTACCTTCTATCGCCCTACGATTGTTTGGCACACGTTGGCCAAGCCATCATTGGGACACAACCTACCTACGACCAATACTCGTGGACGTGGTCACTCGCCTCGCTAGCTGCAATGAATGCAATTGCGCTGTTCACATTGAGTTCTCGTGTCTCTTCAATGGAGGTGACTCGAGAATGATTCCCGATTTCGACCAACAAGGAAAAGCACAGACGAAAGAATGGACGCCAGATGTTCAAGCACCTGCAATTCTTCTTGAAAATGTCTCAAAAAGTTACGGGCGAATCTTCGCCCTTTCGAACATCACACTCGCACTAAACGGCGGTGTGACAGGGATTCTTGGTATGAACGGGGCTGGTAAGTCGACGTTGTTCAACATCCTCATGGGTAAAATCAAGGTGAGTCAAGGCAGTGTCAAATTGTTTGGAACGAATCCATGGAAAAACCCTGCACCCTATGCACGTGTCGGATTTGTTCCAGAGCATGAAAAGATGTACGATTGGATGACTGCACACGGTTTTGTTTCGACTTTTGCCCGCCTCAACGGACTAACACGGGATGAAGCCGGCATTGAAGCGGACAGGGTATTGGATTTCGTTGGACTCACAGATGTAGCATACAAGAAAATCGGTCAATTCTCCAAAGGAATGCGTCAAAGAGTCAAAATCGCTCACGCACTTGTCAACGATCCAGAATTGATTATTCTTGACGAACCACTTCAAGGATGCGACCCATTGGCAAGGACGACTATCATGAATGTCATACGTGAACTCGGGAAGATGGGACGCACAGTCTTGGTCAGCAGCCATATTTTGCAAGAGATTGAAAGAATAACTGAACAGATTGTAATCTTGCATCAGGGGCGACTTCTCGCACTCGGAAACCTGCACTCCATTCGAGAACGGCTTGACCAAATCCCTCACAGCATTTCAATTGAATCGGAGAATCCAAAGGCGCTGGCAAAGGACATCATCGATATTGACGAAGTGTTTGGAATTTCGTTCCCGGGTGGTCAGAATGTTTCCATCCAAACCCACAACCTCGGTGCGATTCATTCAAGACTCCCGAAAATTATTGTCGATAACAATCACAAAGTTTCATCGATTGATAATCCCGATGACGATTTGGCATCCATCCTGGGATACCTCACTTCTGGAGGGCGTGTTTGATGGCAACCAAACCGGATACCGTCTTTCGTTCGTTGGATCGCAAGGCCGCAGCCATGATCGAGTTCACCTTACGCCAGTACCGCACACGAACCTCCACTTGGGTAGTGTTGGGGGTTGGATTTACGGCACTTGCGCTTATATTCATGATTTACATCGATGTCATGGGCTCAGAATTTGAGTCAGTCGATAACGATGGAGATTCGTTCGACTACGATGGGGACGGGTATCCTACCGGTCAAGAATTACGATTGGGTACGGACCCCTTCTCAGATGAATCGCACCCGGGAATGTTTGACCCTCCCATCAACCCTGAGCCTGCTTCCAATTACATCAACGAAGACGGTTTTGACTGGGATGTCACTGCATCAATCGGCGAGCAAACTACTGGTTATGACGATGATGGCGATTGCCTCAATTCAGACAAAACTGATTCACAGAAAGATACGAATGACAACGGAATACCGTGCGATATCATCATCCAAATAACGACTTCACCAACCGGTCAAATGTCCTTCAATGTCATCGCAGACGACGGTGTTGACGAAGACCCTGACGAGGACGCTTATTCTCGAGAAGCCACTCACATCGCATTTGTTCTGGCCATTGGTAAACTTGGATTTGTATTGCTGCTAGGAATTTTCTTACCCCTTTTCATGGCTACCGGCCTCATTCGAGAAGAAATGACATCCGGCACCATGCATTTCATGATTGCAAAACCAATAGCACGTTCGGAAATCTTCCTCTACCGTGTCCTCGGGTATCTTGGTATTGTGTGGCCCTATATCATCGTTCTAGGACTGCTTGGAGCGTTGGTTTCTGGATTTGTAGGCTCCGGCGACGAGTTCTTCAGATTCGCAGACCTTGGAGTGTGGCTGGCTATCGTATTCGCCACAATGATGGCGACGCTGGTCTACGGAATGATGTTCAATGCATTGGGCGTTTTGTGGAAGTACGGAATTATCCTCGCCATACCTTTTGCAGCATGGGAACTCGGCATGGCGTTGCTCTCAATGGGTGTACCTGACGCAACCATTTTACGGTTTTCAGTGATTGGTTGGGCGCTGATGATTGTCGACTCAGCAGCAATGCTTGTTTGGCCGAGTCTGGACATGTTCATCCTCATGGGAGACTGGGGTGGAGGCGGAACCGGTTCTGATATATTCGGTTCATCATCACTTCGTGGCTCAGATCCGTTGAATTTCTTCTCATCCAAGCCAGGACTTGGTCTTTCAGCCTTTGCATCAACGATTGTCGCAACACTCGTACTGCTCGTACAAGCTGTTGTGTTTTGGTTCCTCGGTGGTGTACTGTTCAAGGGTAAGGAGATTCAATGACCTCGAATATGGATTCTTTCTCTGGTGACCTTTCGAAGATGTGGACACTGCAAGACAGGAAACCACTTCACCACCTCACATGGGATTGGTGGTGGTGGCTGATAATGCTCGATGACCCCGATGGACGGCCAAGCGGTAGACAACTGATGGTTTTGTGGTCGACGAAAGACAACGAGCTGGTCGAAGTGAACGGCATGCCTTGGACTCCAGCAGGTCGGCCAAGTTACGATGCTGAGCGCGGATTAGCCCTCGACGGAATGGTCTGCGCTTGGTGGTTTGATGGACAACGCATGCACGAACCTGTGATTCAACAAATATGCCGGATGATTGCTATGCCGGATACCCATCCAAAGTGGCCAGGGAAATCAAAAGATGCTGGAAAGGGCGGTGGCGCTGTTGTCCCACTCCTCGACAACGATCTCTCGATGGGCCTCAAGAGCGACTTGAGTTCATTCTGGGTCCACCTGTTTACAGATGATTCAGCAGATCATCCAAAAGTACCGAAAAAATTCGACCTCTCGCTCACACCGTGGAACGCTGCAATGTCAACTGCCCGACAAGCCTCTGCGACTTATGCAGCGAACATGGGCTATGACATTCTTCGCCTGCACGGCACCAAAGTTCATGGAAAACTGGACGACGAGGATGTTAACGGAACAGCATACTTCCAAAAGGTCTGTGTTCAAGCACCATCGGTGCCGTGGTATTGGGGGATGCTGCATCTAAATGACGGTTCGTACATCGATTGGTTTTTGCCGCACGTATCGTTTACCGTAAGTGCTCGGGACAATCGGCCATGGAAAAGACGAGATCTTGGACATATTGGGTTATCTCAAGGCGGTCTTTTCCATGATCCGGTGAACAAGCGGAGTGAGAAATTCACAAATGTAACGATACTGAAGACCGCTTCAAACCTCACCGAAGGTGAGCATGGACACTCACCTGGAGCGCCTCTTCCAGTTTTTGAAATTAAGATGTGGAACGGTAGGACAACAATTGAGTTACGTGTGAAAGCAATTGAACGAGCACATTGGACCTTCAACCAGCCAACCAGGGGAGGTCTCAAATCTCACCTCACATACAACGAATATCCTTTGGAAATGGAATTTTTACGCATTCGTGACGAATTTGGCGTTCGTAAGGAATCTGACTATGAGTGGGCCCGAGGAAACGCTGAGCACTCTTGGGGATTGCTTCACTGACGGTT
>JABIWF010000087.1 GCA_018701175.1 Methanobacteriota archaeon | reverse complement strand
GTATGAATTCATCGCTTCGGATGAGTTGTAAGGGGTCCTCCGAAACCCCTTTGCATTTTATTTTCCGATACAAAGGGGATTCAGTGGGTCGATACATACGCTACCGATCAATATGGCCTTTAGCTATCTATGCATCCTCTTAATCAGTCCACAGTGAGTTGCAATCGACCTGTTCGTTCGTTTCACCTGTGGTGAGAAAATATCGAGAACTACAACGCCTAGTTGGTACTCGCAGGCAGGGAAGAGTGGTGCACATTGATTCGGAGAGACCCGTTTGAATCCCTCACATATCCAAAGGTGAATTCCGCCTTGACCTCATTTCCTTCAGGTGACGTGAAAAAATAGTTCCCCATTACCAAAGCAGTTGATTCGTTAAGAATCGTACCTTGATTTTCAAAACGGACATTCGTCCAACCGTTGATGGCAAACCCGTTGTCTTCAGGGCATACTCCATTTGATGCAGTGAAATACGAAAGTGCTTCTTCAAAAGTAGAACGGAACTGTTGCTCTGCTGCCATGGTAGGCTTAAACAAGACTGGGCTGATCTCGTACGCATACAATGTATCGATGTGATTTTTCGCCAGCCCAACATAGTCCTCACCGGAACTGTGTGCTGCAGAAATAGCGACGATGCCATCTCCCCACGCTCGCTGGGCTTCCTCCACTTCAGTAGCAGTCACCATTGAATGACGCTTGAATCGGCACTTTATGAATCCGCGGGTGAGGGCGTTTCTGGACAGTTCGACTGGCCGACTCGTGTCGAAAAAAGGCCGGAACTGGAATTGAAGCAAGACGCTTGTCAATGTAATCGATTACATCACTGCCTGTGGAATTCAACGCCGTCCGGCATTGGATTCCATGGTAAAACATCGCACCAGTGGCCAATTCTCCATGCTCGAGCTTGCGTCATTATTGAGCCCAGAAACAATGCACCTTGATGGCCGGTTGCTAAGACTTCATCCAAGGCCTCTTTACCGCGATTATCGAAACGAGCGGATTGGCGCACTCCTGTGGGCATGGCTCGTCCGTTGGCATCTGCAGGCTCGCATAATTCCAAAACTGCTGAGCCCGTTGCTGAATCGTATTCTTGCAGGAGTACGACTGCATCTGAAAAATCACTCTTGTGAAGCGTGCCGTTGTCGTTTCTCCAATTCCACCAGTGCGGACACCATGCTTTCCAATCACAAAATCCACCGCATGAAGAGTCTCCAATAGTGGGCTCCATTGGGAGCGGCGTTGGTACAGTTGCTTGCCATGCAGCATAGGCTTGTTCGAGGACGTTCTCTCCTTGCGCAGCCCACTTTGATGCATTCTGAGTGTACCATCCTTCAGTTCGGACATTTGGAGCGCTCGGATTGTTCGCAAGCAAGATATCTCGATACATTCGCAGTTGACGGTTTACATCGGTCTTGAGTTCGGTTTCCGGGGTGCGACCAGTTTTCAGATCAGCAACCAACCAACCAACCAATTCTCCTTCGTCATTGACATCTCCCATCAGCAAATCGAGACGGCCCATCAGGCGGCCATCGGAGGTTTTCAGTTCCCCTTCCACGGCAATCGCTAATTTTTGAATACGTCGCCATAGAGCCCCAGTAATCCTTTCCTGCTCAAGGCTACGCACACCTACGTGGTCAAGCAACATCATAATTGCACCGCGTTGATTTCTGACAGCTTCCTTCCACTTGTCTTCTTTCCATTGAGGGCGTCGAGGGGTCGCATGAAAGATCGCTTTCTCCTCTTCCCAACGCGTCTTGAGGACGTCCTCTGCAAATTCTGGCATCCAGCCACTTTCAGCGTCTTTGATGTGGGATATATCGTGAAGCAGTAGATCTTCAACCGAGGCGTGTACTGCTGTTCCGAGCGAGGCTGCCATTCCTGCTTTACGCGGCAAACCTTGACGGCTTAACCAGTACATACGGGGGCACGTTTCGTACCTGTTCCACGCAGATGGAGAGAGCATGTGTGGGCGGGGCTCAGAAGCCTGTTGCTCGGTCATATCGTTCGGTTGAGTTCAATCAACATGAAACCACCGCCAGTATCATTTCATGCAAAGTGTTGAAACCTAAGAGCGACAGCAACGAAACATGGAACGCCCAAGTGTGCGCTTGAATACAAAAATCGAAACTGAAAATGCAATGGTCGTTGCCTGTTTCCCAAGCATTGGGATGGTATCGAGCGTCGTCGCTCACTTTCTCATCGATCACCTTGACCTCGAGTTCGTCGGCGCTGTTGTCGATCCTCGACTGCCGGTCATCACACTCATACAGGAAGGCGAACCTTTGCCAGTCATCCGTGCATACGCTGGAAAACCGCAATGCACAATCGAAGGATGCGATCAAGTGATTCTCTTGATGAGTGAACTGGTCATCCCTGAACCCCTCGTCAACGACATCGTATGGGCCATGTTTGAATGGTCACGAGAAAACAAAATTGTTCATGCTGTGGTCATTGATGCATTCGCAAAAGAAGGTATGAAAGGCAACCTCAACGGTGCTGAACCTACCATCGAATACGAAGACACTGAAGGCATCGATGTCGTCGGAATTGGTGCAAACCAAAAGGTTCGAGACATGCTGAAATCAATGGATATTACGCTGCTCAATCAAGGTGTCATCAAAGGCATTAACGCTGCGATTCTCAGTGAAGCACGTCGCCGTGGACTCGATTTGATGTCGATTATGGTTGAAGCCGACCCTCGTTGGCCTGATGCTCGTGCTGCTGCTACCCTAATTGAAACACTCAACAAGGTCCTACCGACCATTGACTTGCCGCATCAACCATTGCTCGAAGAGGCTGAATTCTTAGAAAGTCAAATCAAAGCCATGATGGAAGGTGCTGATACGAAAACTGAAGTCTCAACCAGCAACTCAATGTATGGATGATACTGCATTCATTCGCAACCATCCCAACACAAGTAAGCCGAGTCCAAGGACGAGGCTGATGCCACTGATTGCTGTCGGAAAGAGAAGGACTGCATCGTATGGCAAACTCAAAACATCGAGCAAAGATTCGTTTCTCAAAAAAGTTCCACCTGCAGATGCGGTCAACAGCATTGAGCCGCAAGCCGCCAAACCAGCAATGCTGTGCAGAGCCGTCGTCTTACTTGTTGCCCAAACGTTCGTGCCTAAGCGCCAACGGCTTGCGAATACACCAATCGCAAAGCCCATTCCAGTCATAGAAAGGAACATTTTGTTGACCAAAATTGGGCTATTGAGGCCTTCACCCGGAGCTGAAGACAGGCCACTCAATACCGCAAAAGGAGTTGCTGCAAGGCCAAAGACGAGTGTGAAGTGAGCGACATTGTCAAACAGTGGTTTCCAATCCGTCTTCTTGAGAACATCAAGATGAAGAAGAAGGCAAAACAAGAAACACAGACCTGATACCGAAAAAGCACCTACGACCAATTCCGTTGAAACGACATGGAATGTTTGTGGGGAAATCATTCCTGTCCACCTCCATACTTGCCGGCCAAATAGTCGTGGCCATACCATCTCCATTGGTCTTCATTCCATCCGTTTGGCAATCCACCAGCAGGTAGAGGGGCAACTTCAGAATCTTCAGAAAGACCGTCGGTAACAGATTCAATTGCTGGCGCAGTATCCAAATGTTGAGGTAATAAATCGGTTTGATCATACTTGCTCGATTCGGGAAGTGGTGAAAAGCGGGATTGGAGAGAAATGACCGCCCCTGCAATCAAAAACAGAAGAGCAAATGCTTGTAGGTACACAGCGAATTCCTCGACCTCCCATCCTGCTTCTTCAGCAGTCAAGGTGAACCATGGCGTCGTTTGCTCTGGACCATCGCCTTGGAGAATTGCACGCCATTGGAGCGATGTAGGTTGGAGTGCTGCAGGAATGGTTGCACTCCACATATTTTCCCCCGATGAATTGACTTGTGCGCTCATTACTGCGCCTCCTTCAACTTTCCATTGCACCTGCACAGATTCGGCGAACTCTGTTTGCAGTACCAATTCCGTGGGGACACCGAGAATACGCTCAGATTGTGGTGTGAAGTCGGCGGAGAGTCGAGGTAAGTTCTCTGGCACTTCACTCGCCTCAACAGAATATCCGCTTGGAGTAACTCCGAAGAACGGAGAAGAAGAGCCGCCGTGATGAATGGCAGCAAAGAAAGAGGTCGTGCCAATACCCGAACTACGAACGACCCATGAAACACTTGTTTCGCTTTGGCCGCTCGAGAGAGTTTGCTCAACATAATTTGCAGCCCCGCCGTTGGAGTCTGAAAGAACTTCCCAGCCAGCGTCTTGAGGGGTGTCTGAATGGCCAGTTGTATCTGTCAAAAGGAAGAACCCTACAACACCGGTTGAACTCAACGATAAATTGGTCGCAGTAAGGGTGATGGTGGTTGGAATCCCAGCATAAACAGTCGATGAAGACGAAAGAGTGAGTGTTGCCAATGATGTTTCATTCAGTGCCGCATCGCCGTGGCATGCCCCTCCGCATTGCATATCGCGTGTCGCATCGCCGTTGCCGCCAGGTTCTGCAGCACCGTAAGTGGAACTGATCAGAAGAAATGAAAGAAGCATAACGACGTAGATTCGGCGATTGAACTTCAAATCAATCTCTCCTCAAAAAAGTGAAGACGCCTATGCCAAGTCCAAATATCAGCAACATCATTCCAGTGATAAGGCCGCCAGTTGTTGATGACCCTGGTGCAGATTGAACAGATATTTCGACAAGAACTGTTTGAGTTGCCGAAGTTCCTGCAATGAGCATCTCTTCGTCGATAACAGGCTGGATTGCGTAAGTGTTTTCTCCAGCGAAGAGCGGTTGATCGGTAAACGAAAGTTCAGTGGTTGTTCCGATTGAAACGCCGTTTCGAAGAATCGAAAAGTTCGCTTCCGGGCCATCCCATGACCATTCTAAATCGACGTTTCTACCGTTAGAAGTTGAAGTAAATTCGGAGATAGTAGGGCCTTGAACAACAAGCAACTGAACGTTCGAAGAATCTTCACCACCCATGTCGTCAACGACCATGAGCGTTACAACCGTATTCGCAGTTGGGAATATGGAAATCTCAGTTCCCGAAGCGGAACCAGTCATGCTGTCCGTATCCGTCCAAGACCACAAAGCCGACACGATTTGACCATCGATATCCGTTGAAAGGCTCGCACTCAAATCAACTCGTTCACCCAACCAAATAGGATCAGTCTTCACGGTAATTTCTGAAGTTGGTTCAGTGTTGAGGACCGTTGTCGAGGAGACGACTGTCGCACCAGAGAGGAGGCTTTCATCGGTAGGCGTGACATGAATAGACCACGTTTGCCCAGGGCCAAGGTAGGAGGCTGGAACGCTCGTTACGTTCATCAATGTGCCATCAAGGAAACCGTTTCTGTACCATTGTATGCTCGATTGAACTTCTTCCTCGTCTGCATCATCGGAGGTGATTACGGCGTTGAGTGGCCCCAGTGAGGTGACGTTTTCCGTGAGTGTAACCGATGCTGTTGGAGCGCTGTTGAGAATGGTCACATCAGCCGTAAGTGAAATGCTGCTGAGAGCGACTCCATCGCCTGCCTTTACTTGTACAGTCCAAACTTCGCCTTTCAAGGTCGATGAAGCGGGTAGCGTTGTAAAGCCAGTCAATGATGATTTCATAGTTCCATCGCGCCACCATGTGATTTCCGAATTTGATGGTGCATCGCCATCAATATCAGACATCGTGAACTGAACAGAGACTTCATCGGTCGTGTATGCTTCTGCATGCGAAAGAGATACGGATTCGGTGACGGGCGGGGTATTTTGGACCGATATCTGGTTGCTGTTTGCCCAAGTAGACCATTCTGTGCCATCGTTTACTCGAACTTTAGCAAACCAAATCTGACCTTTTTCAGTAAATGATGAAGGGATTAACAAACTGTTCTCAGCAAAACCAAAAGCAGCATTGTTGAGGAACCATTGGATTTCTACATCGACCTCGGCGTCGCCGTCTGCATCGGAATACGTGTAAGATACGGTGAAATCATCGGTCGTGAAATGAGGACCGGGGCTCAATTGTACCGTGTTTGCAGCCGGAGGTGTGTTGACCTGACCGCTGCCAATGGTGACGGACTGAGAAGAAACCCATTGTGAAACATCTTCACTGTCGTTCGCTCGAATCTCGACAACCCATGAATCACCGTCGCGAGTTGCATACGCTGGCAATGTTTCCACATCGTTCAATTCTGGAATCAGTACGCCGTCCAAAAACCAACGGACATCGTAACCAACAGCATCGGTATCCGCGTCGAATGTGGAACTTGTAAACGAAATGGTATCGTCTTCAGTGGGCTCAGTAGGATTGAGCGATGGAGTTGTTACAGTCGGAACAGAATTGGCGATCGTTAGCACATTACTGGAAACGGAAGTGCCTGGGTCCGAACCGTCAGAAGGCGTCACTGTTGCACTCCATTCTTGCCCCTTTGCAGTTTCAGACGATGAAACGGTCAAGCCAGACAACGAAGTCTGCTCAACTCCGTCTTTGAACCACTGGATTACTGTGCCAGATTCTAGATCGTTTTCGGGGTCTGTATACGTATATGAGAGGACCAGCGTGTCGGTCGTAGTCGCTCCACTTGGGCCAAGCATGAGGTTTGAAACGCTTGGTGGCGAGTTTGGAGCGGCTCCGGCTTCAGGAATCTGAAACGAAAGGGTATCCCAACGGTCCCCGTTGTTGTTGCCACTCGAATCCGCTGTTAGCCCTGCAACTGTAAGAGCGGTTACGCCAGAGCCAGAAGATGGTGCAATCCAATCGATGCTCCAAGAGCGTTGGCTGCTTCCAGTAATCGAATGTGTAGCACTGTCTTGTGCTTGATTAACATTAACGGCGAAGCCAATGCCCGCAGACAATGTGCCTTTGTCAACCTCCAAATTGAAACCTCCAGAGCTACCCGTAACTCCGTTACTCACAGAAATACTGAGCGTGTAGGTCGAGCCGGCCGTGTATTGTGCTGGATGGCCGGTCAGTGAAACGGTTGCCGCAGGTGTACCGGATTGAGAATGGCATGAGCAACCAGTACTGCGGTTGTGAATACCGTTGGAATTACCTTGCGTGATAGGCGTTGACCCCAACAAGACCAAAAGCACCATAGCGGCTACAAGGAACTTACTATTCATGTCAATTCCAATCGTCCAGCGGTTATCAAAGAGTTGGTGCATTGATTTACAAAAGGCTGTTTCAACGGTAGTCAAAGAGTGATGGTTGCTTGATTTTCGAAGATTCGACGTCCGTATTCGAAGGCGGAGTCGTTGATTCTCGTGCTGACGTCACACCGTGTGCCTGTAAAGCTGCTTCGAGTTGTTGCTCATTCCAAACTTGGACACCTAAGGACTCTGCTTTCGTTTTTTTCGAACCTGCTTTTTCGCCGGCTATCAAAACACTGAGTTGCGAGGAGACGCTTCCAACAACCTTACCACCAGCCGCTTTAATGGTGAGTTGAACTTCTTTTCGTGGGCGTTGAAGAGTACCGGTGAGGCAGAACGTCATTCCGTCAAGAGGCCCCCCTGAGGCTGCTTTCGGTTGATTCGTTATGGAGAGCAAGTTCGAAAGGTCGAGGAGCATTTCTTTGCGCTTTGAAAGCCCGTCACGGACCTGCAAAGCCACTTTTTCGCCTATGCCATCAACAGTGCAGAGTGAACGTATAGCCTGGTTTTCAGTGTGCTGCTTTCCATTCTCGTCGGTAAGTGGGCCAAAGTTAGCATCCGTAATTGATGCAAATGCATCTTCCACCCATTGCATGAGCGATTGAAAACTCTCAACATGCTGAGCGACCGATGTTGCAAGTTCAGGACCAATGCCAGGTAGACCCAGTGCATGCAAAAACTTCGCAAGTGGGAGTTTCTTGACTTTGCTCAATTCATTTAACACATTGAGAGATGATTTTTCACCCATCCTCTCAATGCTCTGTAACTCAGACTGTTGAAGCCTGAATAAGTCTGGTATTCCAGAAATAAGTTCTGCGTCGAGGAGTTGCTCGACCAGTTTTTCACCGATACCATCCATCTCAAGGGATCTGCACCAATACAGAATCGTACGACTGGTCCTCGCATCACACATCAAATCACTGCAGCGAAGGAACGCACCTTCGACTTCTAAATCTCCGTTGCAAGCAGGACATTGCGAGGGTATGTGAATAGTTTTTTCAGACGGAAGTGTGCCTTCAAAAGCAGTTCCGTCAGCGTGAAATCTACCCTCAAGGTCGCTTTGACTGGCTGGGCCGAGTCCGGATTCGATTTTTGGAATCACGTCTCCTCGGCGAACGATGAGAACCTTATCTCCAAGATTGAGATTCAACCGTTCAACCTCTCCGACATTGTGCAATGTCGTATTTTCAACAGTCACCCCCCCTACGGTTTGGGGAGCGATACGTGCGACAGGCGTCACCGCCCCGGTTCGACCGGTTTGCCAATCAACACCCAACAAGACCGAAGTCGCTTCTTCGGGTGGAAATTTCCAAGCAAGTGCCCACCGTGGATGATGTGCTGTTGATCCGAGTCTTTCTCGCTGCTGCAAATCATCTAATTTGAACACGATTCCATCGATTTCAAACTCGTATGAACTGCGTTTCTCGCTCCACTGCTTGGTGTATTCAATCATCTCTTTTTGCGGGTGTTCGGTATCGAAAACATACCAAGGGGCTGGTTCAATACCGATCTCATTTTTTAGCATTTCAAGCAATTGGCTGTCGTACTGGACTTCAGGTGAGTCGTTAACGAATTTCACATCGTATGCACAAAACACCAGATCAGAGGCTTCTGCTTTGCCATCTCCATGCTTCTGACGAAGTGCTCCAGAGCAGAGATTGCGAGGATTCGGCGAAACATCACGGTATTTTTCCTCAAATGTTTTCAACGGCATGACGACTTCACCGCGGACATGGCAGTCAACTGGAATGTTGAGCCGGGTGGGAATATTTGCCACTTGCTTGGCATTCAAGGTTACGTCCTCGCCCCTTTCACCGCTTCCACGGGTAGCAGCCCGGTGGAGGTTTCCTGCCACATATTCCAGAGAAAGTGCAGACCCATCCAGTTTCGGTTGGGCAAGGTACTGTTTTCCACCAGAGGTTGATTGAGAGATAAAGTGGATAATGTCTTCATCCGTAGTTCCCTTGTCCAGCGAGCGCATTGGAAAACGGTGTTCGACCTTCACTGTACCAGGGAGTGGTTCAGGCCCAACTTGGTGGAGGACTGCATTCTCTGGATCGAGACTTTTTAGCTCATCCCATAATGCATCGAATTCAGCATCGGTGACCTCTGGAGACGACTGATTGTAGTACAACTCGCGGTGATAACGAACGGCCTCGGCCAGTTGCTGAATACGCTCCGGACCGCCCATGATACATCACCCATGCCACAGGATATGAACGTCACGAAAATTGAAGCCCAAGCAACTCTACATCTGCGAGAGGGCAGCGAGTCATAATCGCATGCGTAAGAATGCGGAGATGTATTTCTGCGACAACGTGAACGGTGGAGTTGAACATGTGGCCTGCATGTACGTTGTTATCGTCATCCGACCAACAGCAGTGGATGTGAGTGAAGGCTTTGCCTTCTTGAGTGCGGGCAACATTACCGGACAGACTGACAAGTTCTGAAGCTGACGGCAAAGAGCGGCGCTGGTACACGCCTTCTTCGTCCATGTAGCCGTATATGTTCTCACGAGTGCGCCCGATACCACTGGTTATTGCAGCCGCATCAAATCCTACTTTATCAGCCAAGGATTGTAGGGATTCATGTATTTCCTCATTCGGGTCAATGCGCACAAACAAGTCTTCACCACTGCGAGTCCATTCCATGCCTTCGCTAACGCAAGACGCCTATTGAGAATAACGCTATTCTTCTTCGGAATGCTGTCGAGAAAACGGGTCCCATTTGCGTTCAGAATCAAGGACGAGTTCAATGCGAGAACGCGCCACTGAGAGATCGTTTGGTGAACCTCCTAACGGTAACGGGCCGAATACGCCCCAACCTTTTCTCAAGAGCATGATGCGACGCGCTGGTTGACGTTGTTGGAGTCGCAGGCGCTTCCAATCGTAGCGTTGACCGTCAGCAAACAGATGCGTTCGAGTTACAGCATATCTTTTGGGAATCAACAATGAAATGAGGTGAAGAGACAACAGAGCATCCCATACCACTGCATACCATATGCTGGTGTCTGAAGCAGAAAGTAAAGCCCATGGGAGAGCCATCATTGCTGCCATCGAAGCGAGATTACCCCACTGCCGAATGACCTCTTGCGGACCTTCACTCTTCCAAGCAAAACCCCCTTTCTTCAATTCACCCATTTGGGGTATATCTTGACGTTGGCGTGTGAGCCAGAATGCATCCCAGGCAACAATGCCTGCAAGAATAATCACGGCAAACAAAGCCGCAGTGTCAGCGGAAAGAATCAAATCTTCTTCGGCCATTGAAACACCTCAAAGATGACGTTCGTCAACGAGAGAGATGTCACCTGCATTGCCGCCACCACGCTTCATTCGAGCAGCAAAGGCAATCAAACCACCAATGACCAAAACGATGAGGAGAAGAGTTCCCGTGGAAAAATCTCCCGATTCTGTAGAGGTTTCTCCTTCATTGGCATCGAGAATCCCATCGTTATCATCGTCTACATCGGCAACGAGGGATGTTTCCTTGCCTTCTGGGCAAACGACGTTGTTTGGCAAACCATCACCATCGGTATCTTGCCATGCGCATGGGTCAACAGGCCAAGCATCGCGGGTATCTGGATGGCCATCGTTGTCATCGTCCGTATCCTCGCTGTCCGGGCCACATGGGAAGCCGATCTCTGCATCAAACCAAACTCCAGTTGACAGGGTGAACGTGCATGTATTTGTCCAATCCTTGTCGCTGTCAAGTTCCGTTACTTCAAAATCCACAGCATCAATGCCAATTGCTCCGAGCGAGTCGGACACTTGAACTTCAAGAACATACAATCCGTACTGCAAATCCGTGATGTTGAACTGCTCTTCATTTGGTCCGCGCATAACTTCTACGCCTGAAGAATCTGAAATAATCCAAACCAACGTCAATTGGTCTTTGGAATCTAAATCATCGGAATACGATGCTGCAGCCATAAGGGGCACTGACTCCATGACTCGCTCACCAGAATACGGTTCGGTAATTTCAACCGATGGTGCTGCATTGGTACGCAATACGACATCGATAACCGTGGACATTGTCGGCGTGAGGTCAACGACAACAACTGTATTTGGGAGGCCACTTGCTTGCGTGGTAACGGTGAAACTCGACAAGGTCGAACTCGTTCCGTTGCCATCGAAGGTGACCGGTATTTCGACCAATTGTGAAACTCCAACTACGCTTGTCGTATACGAAGGGGAAAGGTCAGTCGTTTCCAAGGTAAAGGTGACCTCGTGTGGAACACCGTTCAGTGTCGAGGCAAGAGTGAAAGTCTTCCAACTGCGTAATTCCGCACCGTCATACATCGATGGGTTTTGTGTGGTTGTATCGATCAAATCAATCGCCATAGGGCCGGATGCAGAAATTGCACCGACGATTGTACCTTCCTCGATACGAACAGGATAATTCTCGGCTGAAACAACGGTTGCTGAGAGAATATCGGGATTACGGACGATTAACGGCGCAACTGAAGTGTCGCCACCATCGGCATGGACATCAATGCCCACTGAATACGAGTGGGCGACCAAATCAATCACGAGTAAAGAGTCTGATGTTCGACCGTGGTGACTAATGAATGCTGTACCGGAACCTGCACCATTCAGAACAACTCCATCAATTGTCCCAGATGATTCGTCAATATCAATTCCTGGTGATCCAGTAAGCTCAATGTCGCTCATCTGGAGGTCTCGGCAATTCATTGCCGTGATTCCAGCGCTGGAACCGACTGTTCCTGCGAGCGATGAAACTGTGAAACCCTCATCGATTGAATCAAGGGAGAGAATGTTACCTAATCCATTGAATACGGATGCATTCACATCATTCAAAAGACCAGTTACAGCAGTGAAATCAAATCCTGTTGAAACGTTTTCACCGATATAAATACCGTCCAAATGAACATCGACTTGCCGCGCCCAAATCCCCACACCATTACACGAATGGAAATGGACACTTTCAAGCGTTAGCGAGGTCGATGAAGGAAACGCTTTGATGCAGCCATCGCCTGCGTCATAGAGGTTCGAATTCTTGAGAAGAATCTCAGCATCACTGTTTGGGTTGATAAGAATCAATGAATCTGAACCTGCTGAGCGAGCCATAGTAACTCCGTCGGCAATGAATGTGCCCATACTCTCAACCAGCAAGGCAGGAGAGGCCTCGACAATCGTTGTGCTGGATAAGTCAATCAATGCACTTGAACCACCAATCACGAACCCTCCCCAGCGTGAACCGAGACCGGTTGAAGAAAGAGTCGCTGCACCTGCGTCGATCCGTCCATCTACGGTGATTTGGCCTCCGTCTGCAATTCTCAAAGAGACGCCGTCATCAATGGTCAGCGTTCCAGATGCACTCACAGCCAGATTGCCGTCAAGGAAATACGGGCTCCATTGAGCCTCAAGAACAAGCCAGCTGGACAGTGTGCCCGGTGTTATTGTTGATGCCATGAAAGTGTGCTTGAAGGCCGACATGGTATCCCAAGTAACGAAGTCATAGAATGAACCGATTTGCAAATTGATACTCTTAACGCCTCCCAGTGTGTCTGAAGAATCATCCACAATGCGCGCAATGGCTGTAGTAGAGACTTGTCCAGCAGAATCCGTCGTTGCAAGTGCTCCATCAACCGACACTGTAGCACCGGACACGGCCTGTCCCTTGTCCAAAACCGTAATCTCAAGGGACGACTGAAGTGTTAGTTTGGAACCTGTTAGAACAGTTACCGCACCAAGTACTTGACCGTCCAAAATCTCAACATCACAACCTGGTTGGATGAGGAGAGATCCAAGGATATCGATGTTTACTGAACTGCGAGTTGTCTGGCAAACCCAAGTGACGTTCGCATCGATAGTCAGCCCCGAATCGCTCTGTGACTGTGTGAGGAGAGAATCAATGCCAAGACTGAGTGAATGAGCATTCAAGGTAGCGCCCGAGCCGGTTAGACTACCTGAACCTTCGATGCTAACAACACCATCCGATGGGAGTTGAAGTGTCGTATCCTCAAGCTCGAGTGCCCCCCCAGTCAGCACTGTAAGGTCGCCTGTCAAGATGTGAGGGGAACCGTCTGGCCTTGCACCAAGGAATACATAATCGCCAGTATCGATGGTCCAATCACCTTGAGGAATGACTGGGACTTGAACAGATTGGCCCATCTGAGAACCGTATAATGTGACTCGGACACCGGCACCGAGCAACGTCACGTCTGCAGAAGAACCGCTACCGATCAATGGAAGTGTTGCCGCACCGTTTGAATTACTCACTATTTCATATCCATGAACCTGTATTGTAGCCTGAACTGGATTGCCTGCTAAATCGGTAAAAGTCACGGGTGTTTCTTCAAGGAATGATGATGAGGAAACTGAAATTGTAGCCGTCGTCGAACCACCATAGATGAGAGTTCCATCACCCAGTGCATCAGATGAGGACGTGTGTGTGTTTTGCGGTTGGAAATTCCTCACGGTTGCCGTAGACTCACTGCTGATTGAGAGTGGCGTAGTATGAGTCATTGCAATCCAGTCAGAGAGGTGAAGAGTCGATGTAGATTCCAAAACAACGCCGTTCGGATAAACGCGAGTTGTAAGAGAATCGCTGTTGAGTGAACTTTGTTCCATTTGGATGCCAACCCCATTGCCGTCTTTGATCGAGACACTGTCACCTGATAGAACGGCGTGATTTGCTTGTATTCCGTTACCGTATTGCAGAAGTGTGAGAGAGGTTGCGGCAATGTTGGTGTACCATGCGGCAAGTCCCAGAGAACTCGTGTCTTGGGATGAATAGGGTTTGGAAGCAGAAACATCGCCCCAGTTATGCGAGCCTCCAAGAATGTCTAAGGCCGTAGAGGAAAAGGATGTCATCTCAACAGACACCGTTCCGAAAACACTGTCAGGGTCTCTAAGTTCAATCCCAGTCGTTCCCGAAGTTACGTTCACCAAATCAAGTGCAATGAGGCCTAATCCAGTGCCTTCAATTCCTCGTTCTAATGCGACAAGTTCGAGACCTGTCAGGGTGTGATTACCGTACCCTGAAAGGGAAATCCCGTTGCTTACGTTTGAGATGTTTACATCGTTCATGTTGCAATCGCCCAAGCAACGCAAGTCAACAACAGATGATGGTTCCGAAGTATTTCCAACAAAAACCACATCGTCAATTGAGAATGATGCAGCGCCGTTGGCTAGAAGGAGGCGATCTCCGGCAACAACCGCGTTCGAAACGGTTAGGTCATCGCTGTTTGCAGCATCGATAAACAATGCCACGTCTTCACCGGTGATGCTGGTTACAGAGGTCGAGGCTGCTTCTTGACTTGCAATCGCTACAGTAGCCTGGAAGAATCCCATTCCAGTAGCAGACAAGGAACCACTGCTGGAACGTATGCCTGTCCCCACTTGTGTCATGGTGACGGTGTCTATTGCAGTTGTTCCTGTCGACCATACGCCACCTGCGATGTTGGAGAACGTTCCGCCCGAGAGATTGAGAGAACCTGAATTTCGCACGACATCATAATCGACATGTTCTGCAGTCAGCGCTACCAAGTCAGAAGATGCTTGATTGTTAATTCCGATGTATGCATCGATGATGGTAAGTTTGTTAGCTGTTAGGTGACCATCGACTTTCACTGCAGTCTTTGCGTTTTCAATGGAAACGGTCTCCAGCACTGCATGTCCCTTGTTCGCGATGTATAGGCCAGTCCAAAGGCCTGCTCCATGAGAACCAGAGGTCAAAGGGGCTTGGGAAGAAAAGAAGGTTGAGGAGGTTGCAAGTAGAGTTCCATCCACTCGAATCCAATATCCATCTCCACCGTCAACGGTCGTTCCAGGCGATACCGTGAGTGTAGTACCATTCTCAACGGTTACATTGCCAGTAAGGACGATGTTCCCAGACCATGTAGTGTCAACAAAAAGAGTCGTATCTGAAGCATGAGCAGGCGTTGAAAGAAGAGAAAGCGGCGTCAGCACAAGAAGGAGGGCCAAGAAGAGTGCACGTGCGGTTCGCATGGACGCTACTCTACAGCACCCCCTATCAAACCAAAGGTTTCCGGTGATTGAATGTCGAGGTTCAGTGAGAGAGCAAGCAAAAGTGGGCCCGCCCAGATTTGAACTGGGGTCTGACGGCCCCCAGCCGCCAAGTATAGGCCAAGCTAACCCACGGGCCCAGAATGGAATGTCTCATTGAATAGAAGTGCTGAAAGGGGCTGCTTCAGTGATGAGGTCAATGTGACCAACATACATTCTTCGGCAACAGTAACGCATCAAACCAACCTTGTCGAGGGCGTCTGCCATCTCGATTCCAGAGATTGTCAATTCGGTGAATTCTTCCCACTTGTGAGCAATGACAGCCCCACAACTAAAACATCGTATTGGTATAATCATTCATCTCACCTCATCGATAGGACTTCTGCTTCTTGCGACGAGCACCACGTCCAAGTTGGTGCTTTGGTTCCTTGCGTCGTGGATCGTTAACCAAAAGGCTACGGTCGAAGCGAAGGTATTCATCTCGAAGTTCTTCATCAATGCCTTCAGCACCGCCGTTGTAATGGACAAGTCCACGTGCAATTGCTGTACGGATTGCGTCGGTTTGACCCATAATTCCGCCACCTAGAGTGGTGATGTTGATGTCAACCTTGCTCAATCGGTTCATTGCATCTGCAATAACCAATGGCTCCATCGACTTGCGACGTGCAAGGGATGGTTGAAGAATTTCGATAGGTGCACTGTTGACACGCACTCGACCCTTTCCGGCCTTAACCGAGGCACGAGCAACTGCTGTCTTACGCTTACCAGAGGATTCTACTGACTTTTGCTTTTTACGAGCCATCATTGCTCACCTCCGGTCCAACGGTGGGATGGGGCGCCGAGATCGGCACTGATGTCTCCAAGAGTGATGAATCGCTCAGGGAGGTCCTTGCGGAATTTGGCGTCATCGCCGCTTTCGTGGCCTTCTGGTAAATCTCCAGACAGATGTGCTGGGCATCCGATTTCAACGCGTAGATTGCGTAGAGCTCGGCGGCCGCTGCTCTTCTTTTGGTAAGGCAACATGCCGCGGACAGCACGCTTGAGAATCATGTCAGGCATACGTGGGAAGAACGGACCCTTTCGAGCGTGGTTCAACTTGTACTTGGCATGATACGTGTTCAGAACCGAGCGAGGTCGGCCTGTAACAATAGCGTGTTCTGCGTTGATGATGATTACCTTGTCGTCACGGTCTTCGCGAGCGGCTTTCAACAGAATATCTGCTGTAGCCGATGCTAGACGACCGAGGACGAGTCCATTGGCGTCGAATACATATGTTGTTTCATCCAAGAATAACTACCCCCTTGCCGGATGGGTTTTCGTTCATCAGCTCGCCGTAGGTCACAACTCGACCTCCAGCGGCTTCTATCTTCTCACGTGCACCGTTGCTAACACTGTAGGCGGCGATGGTGTGGTTGGCAGACAATTCACCTGAGCCGAGCAGCTTGCCTGGTACGAGGATGGTTGCACCCTCGGGGGCGTAGCGGCTCACACGGCTCAAGTTCGGCTGCGCCC
>JABIWF010000116.1 GCA_018701175.1 Methanobacteriota archaeon | reverse complement strand
TAATCTCGATCACCTACCTGACCAAGAGCGAGCTTCCGTGGGGGGAAGGTTTCTCAAGATCGCAATAGCTTCGGCTTCACGTGTCAAGAGGATGGCGACGGTCATTGTCCGAAGACTCAGCCGCCAACGCCGTTCTCGACAACGCAAGCATCCTTGCCACTTACCTCCCCTATATCAAAGTAACCTCTAGACATAGGTGCGAAAAGTGGCGGACTGCGCCTTAATTGACGCAGTTAATCCCCCCTTTCAGTCGAAATCATTACTGTATGGTAAAAAAGCGGTAAGACTTATTCGATATCGTAGAGGTGTATGTTATCCATGTCATACCAGACATTGACACCCACGCCAGAGTAACCATCGTACCATCCAGTTGCTTCAGCAAACTGGAATGTCATGCCGGATTTGGCTTGGTCAGTCAATTGAACACCTTCACCTTCAGTCGAGTTTGGAATGTAAACTGCAGGCATCGCATGCCCACCCCAATCCTCATCCGCATTTGGTTTGACCATTAACAAAATGAGCAGAGCATCATAATCAATGGATTCCATCAAAGAGACGTACAAGGATGCAGCATCCTCGCAATCACCAGCGTGTTCCCACAACATTTCAATCGGATATTTTGGGTATTCATTGACACCCATCCCGTCGATGTCGTATTGATACGGGATACCACCTACAAAAGCAAGGATAAAGTTAGCAATATCAAGTTCAGATGCGTAACCATTGTCAATCGCCATATCTCTAAGCAGAACTGCAAGTTCAATCACATACTCTTCGCCAGGTGTCACGAACCGTTGGTAATCATCCCATGATGCAGTAGAATGATCAAGAAGTTTGTATGTTCTGTACAATGAATAGTCGTAATTAAGATTCAACGAGTATGTTTGGTAATCAAAGACCCAAACAAAGTTCGGGTTATTCATCACCCGCAAATCTTGGAACATGTACGAAAATTGGAGGGTTGCATCGTATCCATCGTTATCTCCAACACCTGAGACAACCATTTCCTTAACATCGGCTACAACAGCAATGCTGCTGTCTAGAATGAATGAATAAGATTCTTCACCATCATCGAGATTAATGTCGACAGAATCGTCAAGGAATGGGTCGGAATCCCAAACTGAAATCTTAATTTCGTGAAGGGATGTTTGTTCTGGTAAATCATAAAAGAATTCGAAATTCAAGATGTATTCAGAGTCTGTGAGCATGGAATAATAATTTTCTGACCCGTTCGTCGGCGAACAGCCAATGTTCACGTCGCTGACTTCGACGCAAAAGTAAATTTCAGAATAAGCATCAAAAAGATCCAATGAATCATGAAGGGTGAATGAATGAAGAGAGATGGAGAGGGCAGCATCAGAGTAATCGTTGACGTCGAAGGTATCGAGCACACCGTCATCATCGTCATCTAAATCGCTGTTGTCGCCGGTGCCGTCTGCATCAAAATCCACCCATTCAGATGCATCTCTTGGGAAGAGGTCAACAGAGTCGTTGTAACCATCACCGTCGTCATCAAAATCAGCAATATCTCCGATTCCATCAAGATCGAGATCAGACCAGTCTGTGGGATCCAAGGGAAGGTCGTCGTAAGCGTCTGGATACCCGTCATCATCATCGTCCGTATCCAAGTTATTACCAATACCATCCCCATCAGTATCGTACCATTCTGTGCCGTCGAGAGGAAATACATCCAATTCATCAGAAATACCGTCTCCATCGTCATCTACATCCACTGTATTGCATTCTCCATCGCCGTCGGAGTCCAATGGGTAATCAGTATGGTCAAGAGAATCGCTGTGTGGTAAGCAACGCTCTAGCTCATCGAAATCAGAGTAGCCATCCCCATCGTCATCCAAATCAGCGTTGTCCCCCTTGCCGTCAAAATCGGTATCTTTCCATTCGGTAGCATCACCAGGGAATGTGTCGTTTGGGTCGAGGATTCCATCGCCATCAGAATCCAAAGTAACTGCAAGGGTTTCCGTAGGCATCAATGTGGCAAATAAAAGCCCCAGTGCCACGAAAAAAACCACCGTTATTCCAGCAATTATACCAAGAGATACTTCTTTTGAAGGCAGTTCAAAAACAACCTGACGAGGAGGAGGTTGTTGAAGAGCCTGAGCCTTTTCCAACAGTGATTGGGGCGGCTGAGTAGTCATGATACGATTCATGCACTGAACACTATAAATCATTCACCGGACAAAGCACAGTCTGCAGGATTTACTCACCAAGAACAAGCCACTGTACCGTGGAGTATTCGCCTCAATCTGCTCCGAAGAACTGACGAATCATTGGGTGCATTTCCATAGCTTGTTCCTTTTGGATTTGCTCATAGGTACGCAATATGATACCGACTGCAAGTAACAAACCAGTTCCTGATGCGTTACCAACAGTACCGAGTAAATCGGCACCAGCAGCAAGTAAACCTACGAAAGCACCGGAGAAGTAGGTCACCGGTGGAATGTAGTTCTCGAGAATCTTTTCCAAAATCTTTGGGTTCTTTCGGAAACCTGGTATTTGCATACCGGTTCGCTCAATTTGCTTGGCCACGTCTTTGGTACCCATGTTGGTTGTATCGATCCAAAACTTAGCGAAAACCATCGAACCAACAGTCATGAGAGCGACATAGAACACCACGTGCACCATAATCTGAGTGAGGCTGTGACCGAATACGTCACCTTGTTGATTCAACAGCGGCAGCATCCAGTCGTTCACTCCGTTCACCATGCTAGCATACCAAGCAAATCCACCAGAAGCAGTCGTCTGACCGGCTTCGTAGGTACCGATGTACTGAGATGCACTCGCCCAACCTTCACGGCCGAGGATAGGTGTTTGCGAAAGGGTAGGATGGCTCCAGAAGAGCAGCGAAAACATGTTGATGTTCGCAAGCAGAGCAGCCATCAAGATAACGGGAATGTTAGAGGCGTATACCAATCGAATCGGATACTTCCCTCTGTGGCCACGCACTTTGCCGTGCGTCAGTGGAAGCTCGAGTTTACTGGATTCGGCATATGCAACCACCAAGAACACTACGATGGAGGAAAACAACGCTGCAACAGGATTGACGTGCGTCAGTAAGATCTGTTCAAACCCGTTGTTTGAAATCATTTCAGCGTTCGTCGCTTCCCTAAACATGTAAAATATCATCGGTAATGTACCAGATGGTGGGTTTTGAAGAGAGTAAGGAACTCCAGAAGTAGCTGGTAGTGGAGAAAGTGTTCCAACGAATGTGGATTGTGCAACACCTGCTGCAATGAACAACGAGATACCAGAACCAATACCCCACTTGCTGACCAGTTCGTCAAGCAAGAACACGAGATATGAACCTGCGAATAGTTGAGCAACTATCACGAAGTTTGCCCATCCTAGGCCGTAGGAGTCGATGAGGAATTCTTGAGGGTCAAGGAAACCGTAGGTCTGTGGAATCGATTCAATTGGAATCATAATGAGGACCAAAAGTTTCTGAACACCTTGGTACATTGCCTTGTCTTCAGAGTTACTGAGGTCAAGGCGAATGATCTTGGCACCTGCGAACAATTGCATGATAATTGAACCTGTAACGATTGGACCAATACCCAAGTGCATGATCGTACCCGATGCACCTGCCATAATCGAGCGGAATCCACTGAACAAATCCAAGGCTTCTCCGGAGAGGCCGTACAACATAACGTTGGTCATTGCAAAGTAAATGATGAGAACAAATGTTGTCGTCCACATTTTTTCGTTGAAACGAACGTGTCGCTCTGGCTTTGTGATTGTTGGATAGACATCAACGAATCTTCGGAGTGCATACAGCCGGCTACTTTCGTCACCGCCCCACATGAAACAGGTAATGATAGCGGCAGCACCAAATCCGAGTAGACAAATACCTACGAGGAAAAATCCTACGCCTTCATCGTAACCGCCCCAAGCAGAAGGTCGCACATACCATGCTGCTAATCCGAGCATAGCGAGCCAAGCAAGTAGTTTACCATAGCGTCCAACAACAGGCATTGTTTTCAGACCCTCTGGTACGTCAATCATGAGACAAGCCATCAAGTAGCCAACATAGACAACAGAGAAGACAAGACCAAAAATGGCTGCTTCCCCACCGGCAGTTTCGAAACCAGCCTGGAGATCATCACGAACCCAGTAAACGAGAAGACCCCAATAAAGAAGGCCAGAAAGTGCTACTGCGAGTGGCATTGGCTTATGTTTCATCCTATTTCCTCCTTAGAAAGTGGGAATCATTCTTCTTCCCATTCGTCTTCGTCTCCGCCAACGATGCTTCCACCGGCGGCCTCGAGCTTCTCGACTGCGTTCGAACTTGCTTCTTGGACAATGACCTTAAGGGCACTGTTTATTCGACCGCTTCCGAGAAGCTTATCGATACCAAGTGCGGTCAAATTGATGGTGTCGCTGCCCTTTGCCATGTCTTCCAATTGGCTGACATTGACGGTAACGTACACGGTTCGAAGAGTTGGGTGTCGGTTGAAACCATGCATACCCCAATGGTTAGGCATATACTTAATTCGGGTCATGACACGGTGCTTGTTAATACCAGCATTTCCACGACCACCACGCTTTCCTGCACCACGGCCGGCTTTCTTGCCACGTCCATGGTATCGGTTTCGTCCACGATGTTTGTTTGCTTTTGTTCCCATCATAATCACCTCAAATCATACGCTCAACGAGCGCACCAATCTTGTCTCCTCGAGGACCGAGGGCTCCACCAATCACAAAGGATCGCTTAATGCCACCCCAGCCCTTTGGGCCACGAGGTGGGTGAAGTCGGAATACACGCTTCAAGTCAGGAACATCCTTGACTGTAGCATCGCCGTCAGAAATCGCCTTAGCGAAAGCACTGATGTCAGCATAGTCTGTGTGTTCTGCAACAAGAGCATCTGTCAAAGGAGCATCGCCGACCATCCGACCACGTCCTGAGAGCATCATCTCAACCAATTCTGGAGTTGCTTCACCCCAAGTGATGTAGTCCTTAGCCTTTTGAAGCATACCTCTGTATTGAGGGTTCTCTGGAATTATCACTGCGTGATTAACCTTCGTCAAGTTCATGTGCAACATGGTCTCTTTGATACCACGTTCGACACCGACGTTACTTCGTGCACGTACAACAATCCAGCTCATTCTAAGATCCTCCCTTTATTGATAAACAAGCGCTCTTTCACTTCATTGGAAACACGAGTTGTGTTCATGTTCTGCAGAGCGTTGAATGTGGCACCAGCATAATTGATGGTGGTGCGAGTTTGTCCTTTCGTTCGAGAAAGAACGTCAGAAACTCCTGCAAGATCAAGAACACGCTTACCGGTTTCACCGATAACAAGTCCCTTACCCTTAGCAGCAGGCATAAGTGTGACACGGGTCGAAGCGGAACGTCCATTGGTCTTGAATGGAATCGAAGTCCCAGGTCCAGCAGATGATTCCCAAGAGCCGTTACCACGTTGAACAGCGATAAGGTTGAGTTTGGCAGCGATAATTGCCTTGCGGATTGCTGCTGCGACTTCCTTAGCCTTTGCCATTCCAAGTCCGACGTATCCGTCTCGGTTACCAACACAAGCCATGACATTGAAGCGAACACGTCGACCACTGTCAGTCATTCGTTGGACCATGTTGACCTTAATCACATCGTCTTCGAGGTTTGGAATCAATGCATCGACGATTTCGACTTCACGGATTGGAAGACCGGTCGCCAATGCTTGTTCGTAGGTAAGGACTTTGCCAGCCATGACCATTTGACCCAATCGAGTCTTAGGAACCCACTTTCGGAGTCCCATCATAGGGTCATCTTGCTTGCGCCGACGAGGTCGTCCGCCAGTGTCTTCGGTTTCTTCAGGTGCAAGAGCTTGCATAAGCCCCGGTGCCATTTGTATGATTTCTTCTTCTGTCATCAGTATGCCCCCTCGATTTTGGTTTTGGTTGATTCAACTGCGGCTGCGATGTCTCCGTTGATGTGAGCGCCGTTAATGCGTTCTTCATCAGGTAGGACATTTTCGCCGTGTGGAATATCGAGACCAGCGTCGACCATGCCCTTGAGGGCAGAGAAGACACGGTTCCCAGGTGTACTTGCAGCCAATCCGATGTCAAGAATTGCTTCTTCAGCACCTTGTGCCAGAGCAGCCTTACCCATAGCGTATCCTACAAGGTAGGATGCCGGAACGGATTTCTTTGAATAGTCATCAGGCCAGCCGAATTTCTTCGACAAGTCAGAGCCAGTCAACGAAACGGTAACCAAATCGCCAGAAGCAGCCCAAGTCACAAGTTGACAGGTTGTACGAGTGTTGGACACCCGGACAACTGCACGTGGCTTGCGGCCAGTGAGAAGCTTGAGACGGCGACGGTAGTCTGTCAAACCTGCCTTACGGCGACGGAAGATAGAGCGACGACGAGTTCCTCGCATCACTGTTCACCTCCTTTGAATTCAACGCCTTCCATTGTCATCTGAGAACGCATGTGTGCGATGGAGCGGTACGAACCGCCCTTAGCCTTGAGGTAGTATCGACGGTATTGAGATGGTTTGATGGTTTCATCTTCACGGAGTTCCTTGAGAACACGACGTTGTGAACGGATGGTTCGCATCCAACGGTTCTTTCGAGGATTACGAGCGTTTGCTGTACCGGCTCTCTTACCGTGACCCTTACGTCGTCCCTTACGCTTTTGTTCGAGACGAGCACGAGCACGAACTCGGGAAGTTCCCTTAATCGGCTTTGCCTTGATCCATCCTTCCTCGATGAATTCACGAATATCATCGGTCTGAACCGCTGATGAAACTTGGTCAAGGTATGCTGGATTAACCCAAACACGGTGAACACCGCACTTGAGTAACTTGGCTGCTAGGCGCTTTTGATTTGTAATTTGCATCAAATATCCCTCCTTCGGTTGAGGACACGAATACCGAGTTCATCGGCACGTGAGTAAATTTTTTCTCGCTTTCGTCCACCGACGCTTCGGCCGACGCGTGCTGCTTCGGATTCAGGGTCCATGGATTCAAGGTCGAGTGTGTTCTGCACCATGATTTCACGGAAACCAGATGGGTGTAGTCCACGAGCTGCGGCAACCTTTCCGTGACCAACACGGACAAGTGCACTGCGGTATCTGTAATTGCGTCGCTGCTTGCTGTCCATACCGTGAGGTGCTCTCCAGCCTGAGCGTGAGAGACGCTTGTATCGGAACCACTCAGTACGGCGGAACGATGGAGTCATCTTCTTTTGTTCAGCACGAAGTGCAAGAGCGGCTTTGGTTTCTTCATCAAGAACTGGCTTCTGTTTTGCGACGTGCCCAACAGCAACATCGTCATCCCAGTCACCATCATCGTCCCAATCCTCGTCGGAATCATTCGATGCGCCAACATCACTGGCGTTGGCTTCAGCCAAACGGGCGATGAGGTCGGATTTCTTACCGGAGACCGGTAGGTCAGCAGCCTTGAGAAGCTCTTTGAGTTCTGCAACAGTCATTTTATCATAATCTTCTGCCATTCATATCACTCCTTGTTGATGAGGTATATTCCATCTTGGAATACACGGCGGTCACGGTTTTTGACCGTGGCGCACTTTTCGATGTTTGCTGCTGTTTGTCCAACATTTTCTTTGTCGATGCCTGAAACAACGACTTCGACCTTGTTGTTGACCTTTACTTCAACACCAGAGAGGATAGCTGCGTTTCGAGGAACACGTTCTCCGAAGTAGTTGTTGACAACGAAGACGTTGCCCTTCACAGACATAGTCATTGGGAAGTGAGAGTAGAAGGCTTTCAAGTTATATGTGAAGCCGTCAGTGACGCCCTTCACCATGTTGTTGAGATGAGCGTTCCAAGTTCCGGCGAGAGCATGTTGCTTTCGGCGAGGCATGTCCACACGAACTGTCAAGCCGCTTCCATCTTGGAGCAGACTGATGAACGTACTCTTGAATAAACGAGAGAGGGAGCCTTTCGGTCCTTGGATAGTTACGACGCCATCTTCGCTGATAGATGCAGTTACGCCTTCAGGGATGGTCACGATGTGTTCGATTCTGTCGAGTTTTACCATAATATTCACCTCAATATACGTAAGCCAGTAGCTTACCACCAATACGGGCATCTTTCGCATCGTAGTGATGCATGATGCCGGAGTTCGTTGTTAGAATCAAGAGACCAAAGTCTTGAGCAGGCAAGTAGCGAGTCTCCCATTGGTCGTATTCTTGACGTCGAATGCTGTGCCGTGGCTTAACTGTGCCACAACGGTTGATTGCGCCGCGTAGTTCGACCAAGTAGGTACCGCCTCGACCGTTTTCAGTTCGGTCGATCGAGCCTACATAGCCAGATTTTTGCATAATTTCAAGGACGTTTCCAAGCAGTTTGGAAGCCGGTGAAAGTTCGACGTTGAACTTACCTGCTTGCTCTGCGTTGTACATCTTGATGAGTGCGTCGTTGAGTGGATCAAATTGCATATCTTTCTCCTCCTTAATTCATTTTCTTGAAGCCAATTTCGGGAGCTACGTCTCGGAAGCATTGTCGGCACAGGCGAAGCCCGTGACGGCGTATCATTCCTCGGCGGCGTCCACAGCGTCGGCAACCATTGGTTCGTCCAATTCTTTCTCCGTGATCTCTTGCCATTTTCATTCCTCCATGATGGTGATGCCGAAGTTCTCTGTGAACCAGGCTCGTGATTCGTCTGCATTTATTCGGTGGCCCATTCCAACCTTGCCCTTTGCTCGGCGGCGGCGGCTAACTCGGTGACCAGGTCGTTCGAGAACGACGGTGATGTCCATTCCAAAGATTCCAATATCTGGGTCGTATTTTTGACCAGGGAAATCTGTGTAATCGCGAACACCGAACGAAAGGTTACCCTCTCGGTCGAAGTTCCATGTAGGAATCATGTTTTCACGAACCCAGAAAGCATCGGTCAAGAACTTCTTGATGACTTCTTGGTTTCGCATGGTAGCCTTGCAACCAATAGGTGCGCCTTGACGAACCTTCAGGTCACGGTTTTGAATGCGACCAAGTGTACGTTGTGGCTTAACACCAGTAACGAGTTGCAAAACGTTCTCTGCGTTAACAAGGCGCTCTCCACCTTCACCAACGCCGATATTGACGCTCACTTTGGTGATGCGAGGCATAAACATTGGATTTGCTGCGTCACTCATTCAACCACCTCAGTGTGTGGGAGAGTTGAGTCGCCGACAGCGAACACGTTTGAAGCAACTGTTCCAAAATCATCGAAGAGAACTTCGTTTGGCATACTGGATCGCTTGATTTCCGAGGACTTCATGTTAGCGAACCCACCAACGTGAGCGCCACCGATGAGGTAGCATCGAACGCCATCAACGAATTTGATGTGTTCAACAATCTCTTGGCTCGGAAGTGCGAGTTTCAGAGAACTGCCTGTCGAGTATTCAGATGCGTCATCAACAATGATGTTTCGTCCGTCGTGAAGGTTAAGTTGTGTCTTGCCACCCTTGATGGTGCTCTTTCCTTCAATACGGCAAACCTTCCATCCAGCCTAATCAGCGGAAATGGTTCGGTATCGCAGGCGTCCATTGTGGTCAAGGACACATCGGTAGTGGGAATCTCCGAGGGTGAGGACATCCATGAGTCCAACACCACGGCGAACGTCTTTGCAGACTCGACCGTCAACTAGTGCGTGACCGTTGTGCAAGATGTGACGAACTTCACGGGTTGAACGAGCATATCCGAGAACGTCTCGAATAACGAGGCTAATCGGCATGCACAACTCTAGAGAGTGGGCGCCTGGTGTCGGGCGGGTTACCCAGATACTGGTCTTACGAGGGAGAGGCCAGCTACGTGGCATTGCCAATCTCTTCAAGTGGTTACTGCTTCCCATATTTTTCAACTCCTGTTACCGGTTAGTTGCTGAACACGCAACTTGTCTGTTTCGTCAAGTTTGACGACAACGACATTGGAAGAATGGACCGGGACCGCTTCTTCTTTGTTGTCGGCCTTGCTGGCCTTGGCACCTTCGATGTAAAGGCGACCCTTTTCTGAATCAATTCGGATGACTGGACCCGTCAATGGGTCATTGCCACGCTTTCCACCGTGTCGCTTTCCACCGTTGGAAAGGTCGCCACGGGTGACACGAACTGTGTCACCTACACGAACAGTGACCGTACGGACGCCGTCGAATCGTGAATCTGGCTTGTCGAGTTGGAGTCGGGCAGAAATTCGCTTTCGCTTCTCGTGAAGAGGAGCGTTGAAATGTGCCTTACGTTGCTTGGTTGGTTTCATACTTTTTACCATATTCTCACCTCAGATTATTTGTTTTGCATTTGCTGCAATACGTGGCCAGCGTTCAGCTGCTTCACGAGATACTGGTCCTTTGATATCCGAACCTTGGACATCGCCCTTTTCATTCGTGATCACGCAAGCGTTGTCTTCGAATTGAACCCAGGTACCATCGACTCGGCGGAAAGGTCGGCGTTGTCGGATGATGACTGCGTTGAACATTTGTCGTCGAGTTTCTTGAGTTCCCTTCTTCACCGAGACCTTAGCAAGGTCACCTACGCCACCGGCAGGGTAACGTCGAATGGTGTTTCCAAGTTTGAGAATGTTAATGATTTGAACAACCTTTGCACCGGTGTTGTCAGCGACGTGAAGTCGTGCAGCGGTTGGAAGACCACGGGTTTGCTTACCTGCAATTCCACGCATCAGGCTTCACCTCCAGTGTGTTCAATGACGCAAAAGGAAATGGTCTTTGAGAGTGGGCGGCATTCCATGATTTTCACGGAGTCACCAACGCTGACTTCACCGATGCATGCCGGCAAGTGAGCGGACACAGCACTGGTGCGCTTTTCGAATCGTTCGTATTTTTCCATGTACCGAACATTGTGACGTTCGATGGTAATCGTCTTCTGCATCCCGACACCTGAGACGGTTCCTTCTAGCACCTGACCGCGCAAGCGCAGTGAGCCGTAGAAAGGGCAGTTTGCATCTCCGTCCCACTCGCCGGCGGGGTTCTTTACATCAATTCCAATGTCTCGCATGGTATCAGGCCTTCCTGTATTTTCGGTGAGTTCTGTCTTCTGGGCGCTGACTCACCAATGCGCCTTGAATAATGACATCGCTGTCATCAATCGTGAATGTGATTGCGGCCTTGCCGAAGGTAACAGAGTTGTCTCCTTCAAGCAAAACCAATGTGTTCTTGGTTTCGTCAATGACTTGTCCGGAGCGACCGACCAACGTAGGGTCGTTCGAAGAAACGACATTCAATGTCGTTCCAATCCATGTTGAGTTATACATATCCATATTATCGCACCTCCACATTGAATCCGTTGTTTTTGAGTACACCTGCTGCTTTCTTTTTGTGATCGCCTTGAAGTTCAATTGTTCGTCCTTTCACTGTTCCGCCTGCAGCACATTTGTTCTTGAGTAATTTTGCGAGTTGATTAATGTCAATTGCTGAGTCATCTATTCCTTCTACCTTGGTTACGATTTTTCCATAGCGTCGTCGGTCGGTTGATATGATGGCTCGTTGTTGTTCTTTGGCTATTTCTTGGCAAATGCAGAGTTCGTCTGGAAGTCCGCAGATGTTACAAATAGCCGCCATTGTTGTCTTCTCCTTGTGTTTTTCACTTCGTGTTCAAATGCGTTTTGAGTCGGGCAATACTTCGGCGAGTTGCCTTGTATGCACCGATGTTCGAAGGAGTGCCACCAAGTGCTTTCTCAGCACGAAGTTGAAGCAGTTCCTCTTGAAGTTCAAGAAGACGGGCTTCTCGAGCATCTTGGCTCATGGATGAGATTTCACGGTTTGAAACGTAACTCATTGGCTCGCCTCCGCTTTTTCTGCTTCAGCAGCAGCTTGCTCTGCACGAATTCGAAGTTCTTCTTCGGAGAAGATACTGATTTCGTGAGGTAGACGAGTTCCTGGTCGCATGATTTCGACAGTCACACCGATTGTTCCGAGTTTCTTGACAGCGACCGAATATCCTTTGTCCATGTGTTGTAGAGCAGTTTCACCGCAATACTTGACGTGACCAAGAATAAACTTCTGGGTACGGTTTCGAGAACCAGTCAATTTACCTGCAACAGTAACGATGACACCACGTGCGCCAGATTCCATGATGTTCTGAGCAGCACTTGCTCCAGCACGTCGGTAGTACCAGCCACGCTCTAGAGCGGATGAGATTTTCTCAGCCATGACTTGAGCGTTGAGGGTTGCAGCCTTTCGGTCGATTTCTTCAACCTTGAGTTTCGGGTTCTCAATAGCGAATTCCTCATCAAGTCTCTTTTGGAGTTCGTTGATGATTTTCCCCTTTCGGCCAATGACCATACCAGGGCGTTCTGCGTGAACAGTAACTTCGGTTCCTTGAGGTGTGCGTCGGATGACGAGATCACCAAAACCGGAGTTCTTGGTGTTCTTCATCAAGAATTCCTTGACGAGAAGTCGTTCAACGTTGCGGTTTACGATGGTTCGTAGAGTACTTTGTTTACCAGCCATAATCAATCACCTCAGAAGTCGTCCTCCAACTCGTCTTCTTGAACACTAAAGTCTTCAAGGAATATTTCGAGATTCACTTGGTAGTGATTCGAAGGGGTTGCTCGTCCACGTGCACGAGGGATGAATCCCTTGCGGATTTGTCCACGGTGTGCAGCGATGTGAGTGATTTCCATTTCTTCAGGGTCGACATCTTCGTATTGGTGTCGTGCATTTTCCATAGCGCTTTGAATCAACTTGATGATTGCACGGGAACCCTTGACAGGGTAGCGTCCAGGACCAATTTTCCCCTTACGGTGACCGACCATGGATGGGCCGCTGCGTCGCTTCTTCTTGTTACCGCTTCCAAGTCGGAAGGGAACAGCTGCTGCTTTGCGGCGGATGTCTGCTCGGTTTGAATCAATCTTGAGAACTTCGTTGAGGAAAGCAATAGCTTCTCCTGCCTTCATGTTCTTGACGTATCGGCAGATTTCGAAACAATGCTTCACGTGCATGTCCATGTTGACTGCACGAGCAGTAGCCAATCGGCTACCTTGAAGTAATTGCGTGTAACCCTTTTGTGGGTTTTGACGGCGCTTTGAACGGCGATCTAATTGTGTCTTTACCATACATCACACCTCACTTTAGAGCCACGTGCTTCGACGAACGTGTTGCACCGACACCAGGGCCGCTGTGAGCGACTCCTCTTCGGGTAATTGCGAATTCACCAAGGTAATGACCAATCATTTCCGGCTTGATATCGACTGGGACGAAGTTTTGTCCACTGTAGACCGAGATGGTCTTACCGACGAATTCAGGAAGGATTGGCATATCTCTGCGGTGCGTACGAACGGTCTTGCCGTTTGAACGTCGAACACGGTTGAGGAAATGTTCGTTCTCTTCTGAGAAACCTCGGACCATCGAACGGCGTGCTCGAGCAGAGAGAATTGTAGCAATACATTCTGCGCCTGGGTTTTCTTCTGGAGGGAAGAGAGGCATGTTGGACAACTCTTCAATAGAGTATCCACGGTACGTGAATTCTTTCTTCACTCGACCAGTGGTTGTCGAAAGGCGCTTACGTGCCTTACGTCGACTGGCTTTAGGGGTCATAAAGGACTTCTTCTTCTTACGTGCCATACATCATCACCTCAGATTTTCTTACCGCGACCTCTTCCAGTGCGGCTTGGTGCAATCAGACCGACCTTAGCACCTGGAGGGGTGCCACGAGCGACCGAGTTAGGACCGTGAACAGCTTGGTGGTTTCCACCACCGTGCGGGTGGTCAACAGGGTTCATTGCAACACCGCTGACGTGTGGGAACAACTTACCACGAGCCTTAGCCTTGTAGTAAGCAGCACCTGCAGTTCGTAGTGGCATTTCGTCTCGTCCGTGACCTGCAAGAACACCGATGGTTGCTCGGCAGTTTGCTGGAAGTTCACGAAGAGATCCTGATGGCATTCGAACTCGAACCTTGTCGCCGATGCGTGCTTCAATGAAACACGAGTTACCAGCAGCACGAGCGACTTTACCTCCGTCACCAGGACGAAGTTCGAGGTTGTTGATTGCAGTTCCTTCAGGAATGTTACCAAGTGAGGTAATGTTGCCTGGTCGGAGAGCAGCATTGTCACCAATAGCGACACTTGAACCGACGGAAAGCCCTTCAGTAGCCACAACAAGTGTTGTTTCACCGTCTGGCAACTTCATTCGAGCAAGTGGAGCCGAGTGAACTGGGCTGTGTAGCAATTCTGTGATTTCGCCAACAACACCTTGAGTGCGAGGCATGCGGTTCGCACCTGGGAACCGATGGCTTGCAACACGGTATCGTGGAGAGGAACCTTTTCGTTGTGCACGTATTCTCTTACCCATGATAAATCACCTCAGAATGCTCCCAAGCGCATTGCTGCGTCTTCTGCGTCGTAACCTTCGGCAAGCTTGACGGAAGCGTGCTTGCCGTGTTTTGAATTTCGTACGTTGACTTTCGCCACTTCGACTTCGAAGATGGTTTCGATCGCACGTGCGATTTGACTCTTTGATGCGCTGCGGTGGACGATAAACTCGAGGCGTTGCTCGGTTGTACGAGCTTCCATCGATTTTTCGGTCAACCAAGGTTGAATGATAATGTCGTATGCGTTCATGATATTCACCTCAGTTAAGTGCCTCCACAGCATCTTTGGTAAAGACGGTCAAACGACCGATGTCGCCACCAGGCGCCAAATCTTCAGCGCACAGGTCACGGGCTGCCACAACATCGACACCAGGGAGGTTTCGAGCGGCTTGTGCCAATCCGGACTTCTCCTTTACAACGAGAAGTATGGACTTTGGAGTCTTGTGGACACGGCCACGCATTGTCGCTTTACCAGCACGGATCTTTCGTCCATCACGGGCTCGCATCAAATCATCTCCAAGACCAATTTGGTTGAAGATAGCGAGGACCTTTCGGGTGGCTGAGCCATGGTTGAAGGATTCAATGTTGTACTCCTCACTCTTTCCATCTCGGACTTCAGTGTAGTTACCTAGAACGATTGGAAGGTTGGAGATGTCTTCAGAGAAACGGTGACCTCGGGAACTAACTGTTTCAACTGATGTTGTTGCAGTCAAAGCAGAGTTGCGTGCCAAACGGCGTTCCTTCAAGTTGAGTTTTCGGCCCCAGTTCTTTTCGACCTTAGGTCCGTGAGCTCGACGTCCACCAAGGGTGTGCGGGTTTTGAGCACCGCGGCTTTGCCCAGTACGTCGCATGATACGAGATACACCTCTTCCCTTCCCCCACCATTCGACGGAGTGCTTCATACCGGCCATAGGAGCGCGCTTTCCAACGTGAGCTCTCGAACCGTATGCTTGGCGTCGGTTAGCACGGCTTGAAGCCACTGCCAACTTGATCAGATCGGTACGAAGTTCGGTGGAGAACGCATCAGAAAGTGTGACTTTCTTTCCATTCTCGACAGAGATCTCGAAGTTTTCTTGGAGACGGCCAGCATCAACTTCGTCTTGACTGACTGTGTTGGTGATATCGATGACGTTTACTTTCAACTTCAGACCCCCTGCTTGGATGATGTACTCACGTACGTAATTTCGTATGGGTGAAGAGTCTTGTCAGAGCCACGTGTTGCATCGCGGAATCGGATGAGACGCTTAGCAGGACCTGGGACGCTTCCCTTAACGAGAATGTAATCAGAATTGACTTCACCGTAGTGGAGGAAACCACCAGCTGGAGTGATTGCATGGTCTTCCGGAGACGCAACACGAAGAATACGCTTGTTGTATTCAGTGCGTTGGTGGTAACCTGTTTGTCCACCTTGTCGGATTGACTTTCGGACATATCCGTCACCGAATGCCCCCATGTTTCCGTGTTGACGGCGTTTCTTGGAGTTCTTGTGAGATTGCAACTTACCACCGAATCGCTTGATGACACCTTGCCATCCGTATCCTTTGGTAACGGCAACAATATCAGTGAGGTTGCCTTCTTCAAATGCATCTGCGAATGAGTATTCTTCGCCCATCTTCTCTTTGGCGTAAGCGAGCTTTTCTCCGATGTTACCGCCGTCAAGTCCGATTTCCATGACATCAGGTGTCTTGGAGGAAAGGCTGGATACTGAAGATGGCTGTGTTGCAGCAATCAAACGTACTTCGACAAGGTCTGCCTTCATGAGATTTTCAAAGTGCTTCTCAGCGTCATGCTCCTTACGTTCTGGCAATCGCTTGAACAAGTCAGGGAAAGCTTCAGTGATCTGAGTAGCGTCTGCCCATGCTTCACCAGCGGCTTGCTTGCCGTATGGAGTCATTGTGTATCCGCGAACACCAAGAATGCGCATCTTTGGGCATTCAACCACAGTAACTGGTACACGTACTTCTTGACCAGCTGATGGGCTTCGTGGGTTCAGGTCTCGAGCGAGAATATGGGTCATACCGGCTTTCCAGCCAGCAAATCCTTGCATTCTCACTTCACTTGCGTCGGTTGTTGGCCACGACTTTACCAGACCAAATGGACGGTTCGCACGCTTTCGCGGACTAAACGCCATCGATCCTCTTCGTGGGTGACTTTTCTTTGCCATGTCGGATTCCTCCTTTGTTTTATACAACGAATTGGCCCCACCGTGGGGGGCGTACGAGGGCTCTCAG
>JABIWF010000063.1 GCA_018701175.1 Methanobacteriota archaeon | reverse complement strand
GTGACTGAACCTGTCCAGGTCGTTTGTGAGCGTGCCTCAATCGATAAGCGAGGTTCTGGCTCAGACGACTCGAAAGAACCACCATCGTAGGCTGGTACAAAGCCTGCCATCGATGTTCCTACCATCAAGAACAGTATGAACCATCCCGTAATCGGGGGCAGTTGCTTTGTTTGCATGACTCGTGGTCGAAGCAAAAGCACTTGAAGGGTTCTATAGGATGTGTGGATGTTGCTCGTTGCGTCAAACGAAAACCTTCGATAGCAATAAGACCGAACTTCATTTCGGATGTTTATGCCCGAAGCATTCGTGTTGTTCAAGACGCAACCTGCGCACGAACGCGATGTGTATCTCTCGCTCACGAATCATGAATCCGTGACGGAAGTTCATGCTCTGTATGGAGAATTCGACTTGTTAGCACGAATATCTGCTGACGACTCCTCTACTTTGACGAAAATGTTGATCGCACAGTTCCGTCAAATCGAGGGTGTGAAAGACACTCAAACACTGATTGCAGTGGAATATTAAGGTGAGGAACATGGCGATTGGATTTGTATTAATCACGACCAAACCTGGCTGTGAAAGCAACGTACGCGAGGCTTTAGACAACATTGAATACGTCACAGACCGATGGATGTTGTTCGGCGAGTACGACCTCATTGCCCGTGTACAAGCGGATGACGAATTTGTTCTAACCAGATGCATTGTTGAAGAAATCCGTGTGCTCGATGGAATCGATGATACCAAGACGCTCATCGGTGCTGAGTTGTAATCACAACAAACTGTGCAACATAGCCTCAAGTTCTTTGGCCGCTCGTGGGCAACCTGCTGCACGATGTTGAGTGATTGCTTCTTTCAGTGCAACCCGCTTCAATGACGGCACGAGATGCGATTTACAAACCCACCACCGCGCATGAAGTCGGTGAAGCATCATGCTCCCCGGAGATGAATTCGGTTTGGTGACTTTCATAAAATGCTCTTGAGCCAAGTCAACATCGATTTCCAGCAACGCTTCAACAAGAGACAAGCGCAATGCATCCCGATGGGTCGTACTTGGTTGAGCATCTATTGCCCGAAGGATTGACTCTACAAAACTCGGAATTTGAGTTGGGTTTTCCTTCATTTTAAGCAATGTGGATTTGGCTTCAAGACCCATGATTAATCCATTCGTCAAACTGGATAGAGAAGAAAGGTTGGAGCGTAACGTCTCAGCTTTCTTGAAATCACGCTCGGTCAAAGCAAGTGCGTGTTGAACCATCGTTAGGGCGACAAGTGTCACAGCGCGCACTTCAGCGTCATCCGGTAAGACGATGTGTGAAAGATAGTGTTTGATATCGTTGACGGCCTCTTTACTGAGTGATGACGAAACACGATCATCGAGACGCCGGGATGCAGCCGAGAGAGCCAACTGATTTTTTTGATGCTGAGTACCAATTTTGAACCCATCCTCTATACTTCGCTCAGCATCCTGAAGGCGCCCTTCTAAGTAGGCCAAACCTATGCTGATTTCATTGTTTGAACTTTCATCGTCGATCTGCAACACATGCCGATGAGCGTGTTTCGGTTCGCACCGTTCAAGAGCAACTTTTGCTGCAAGGTAATGAAGGTGAGAGGGCTTTTCTGAGGTTTCAATAGCCTGCTCCAACAGGACTGAAAGTGCATTACTGCGCGTAGATGATAGCCGGTCATAGGCGGTCGTGCAATGTGAATCCAGATGTTCTGATTGAGCACAGATACGATGGAACAGAAGAACAACATAGTCATCTGGAGTTTCCGCGCATGTCTCCCAATGTTCTACCGCCAAACGGTGCAGTTCTTGTTTCTCATCATTCGACATCGAAGTACGACGTACATTTCGAACAAGATGTTGAATTTCCATCTTTTCCATATTCGCAGTCCAACGTAAAAATGCATAGTCGTCAAGTGTCCCTACGATTTCACCGTCGTGGGCTTTCTCAGCCTCAACCGGCTGAGGGAGCAACACCAAATGGTCCATTCCAGAACGAGTCGATGGGTCAAGTGAAGAGAGAACGACATTCTTGACATAGGATTGAATATCGGCGTTTTCTTCTGGAAGAGTTGTGTCTTTTTGATACAATTGTAAAGCGAGTGGGTGACCTCCAAGTCGTTCGGCAATGTGAAGAGATTCCTTGCTTGGCAACGCTGAACCAAGTAATTTCACGGCATCACCGGTTTCAAGTGGAGGGATCGAAACACGATTCATAGCCTCGAATTCAGGGAGTGATTCTCTACCAATGAACAACATCTTCGGACCATTGAGGCCTTGCATGTGCCGGCAGATGGACACAAATGTACCTAAATGCCTTGAGGAAATCATGTGTACATCATCGAAGACCAAAACTTCGTCTTTGTATTGCTGAGCCAAATGCTCCGCCAATGCATCTGCATCGCTGGGAAGTTCACTGGAGATTGACATGGAGCGGCATAGCGTTTCAAAATCTGAAAATTCATTCGCCGTACTCCAACGTACGTTTGATCCGTTGGAAACCATTTTTTCAGCAGCCGCAAGTCCAACGGTGGTTTTGCCAATACCGGGTAGACCGCTGATGAAAACACAGTGCTGTTGATTGATTTCATCAAAGACTGTCTCGACCAAGGACGAGCGCCCGTACACTGTGCCTAGCGAAGGAGCATCACCAAACATTCTGCCTTCTGAACTGCTCTTGCGAGGTTTCGAAGTGTCTTCGCCCATCGTGGAAAGAAGATTTCGACCCTTCTCTGTAAGATGGTACACATTTCTCCGTCGTGAGCCTCCGCCAATGACATGCGCCATTCTTTTGAAAACGAGGTCATGTTTCTCTAATTTTGTAAGAGGGACATTAAGCGCTGAGCGAACAACACCGAGTGATTCACTTATGCCTGGAAGGGAGATTTCTCGAGTCACGTCCCATGCTTTTTCAAGACTGGAAGAGTAGTTCCCAAGCCACCTCAAGAGACGCTCCTGTGGCATGGAGAGTTTCTCTGACATATCCTAACCCAAGACGACTTTACCTTCTAAGGCCATCCCTTTCTGCATCATAAATCCAAACGCGT
>JABIWF010000094.1 GCA_018701175.1 Methanobacteriota archaeon | reverse complement strand
GGACATTCTTCCATTCTCGTTCAGACAGAAAACTTCACACTCGTGTTCGATCCAGTGTTTGGTGACGACAACACCGACCCGCTGTTCTTTGGACCTTCACCGTTTGAATACGAGCATAATTACGAACTCGAAGACTTACCACCCATCGACTACGTGTTTATCTCACACGACCACTACGACCATCTCGATATGGATGCTGTCAAATTCCTCAGTTCCTCTCAATATATTGTCCCTCTAGGAGTCGAGGCTCACCTTACAGAATGGGGGATTCCAAGTTCGAACATTCAAGAATTTGATTGGTATGAAGAAGCAAACGTGTCAGAAGAGATGAGTATTATTTTCACACCGTCTCAACACTTCAGCGGCAGAGGTATTTCAAGCGACAACACACTGTGGGGTTCGTGGGCCATTTACATCAACGACCATGCGCTGTATTTCAGCGGTGATGGCGGATATTCGAGTGAATTCTCAGAGATAGGGGACAAATACGGGCCTTTCGACATCGCATTCATCGAGGCTGGGCAATACGATGAAGCGTGGTCTGACGTTCACATGTTCCCAAACCAAACCGTTCAGGCTGCATTTGACCTCAACGCTGCAACCCTCTTGCCGATTCACAACACAAAATTCGTTCTTGCTCTGCATGGATGGGATGAACCCCTCGAAGAAGTCACCATTGAGGGGCAACGAAGAAACCTAACCGTTGTTACGCCAATGCTTGGAGAAAGCTTTCTCCTTAGCGAGAACATGCCAAGTGATGCTTGGTGGAGAAATGTGTCGGTATACGAACCTCCGATGCTGAAACAAAGTTCTCTCGTTGGGGCTTTGATGTACTCCTCAATGCTATTGGCAGCAGCCATGGTACGACTCGGCTCAAAGAAACCAAGAGTTCATCTCAAGACAACATACGAGGATTGAAAACCTCGTGCTCTTACTTCTTGGTATGGAGAGAGCGTTATTGGGTGGGGGATGTTTTTGGTGCACGGAGGGTGCGTTCAAAGGATTGTATGGCGTTGAATCTGCTCTTCCCGCCTATGCAGGAGGTCATGACCCAAATCCAAAATATGAGCCAGTGTGCTCTGGAACTACAGGTCATGCTGAAATCGTTGAAGTCGTATTCGACCCCGATTTGATTCCATTCGAAACCATACTGGAAATCTTCTTCACTGTGCACGACCCTACCCAACTCAACCGCCAAGGCAACGATGTTGGCACACAATATCGAAGCTGCATCATGCCAACGACCGAGCAGCAAACGCTGACCGCCCAAATTGTCATCGAACGAATGCAGGCTCACTACGACCGTCCAATCGTTACGACTCTCGAAGAAGCCAAACATTTCACGCTTGCCGAAGAATACCATCATGACTACTACGCAAGAAACCCCGGACAAGGGTATTGCATGGCGGTTGTTGGCCCTAAACTTCGGAAAGTCCGAGCCAAACACGCTCATCTTTACATTGCGTGATATTGAAGTGGCGTCTGTGACAGCGTCGTTGCATGGTGAACAATGTTCCTCGCCCACCGACCCCTGTTAACGAACCTGTGCTCGGCTACCTTCCAGGCAGCCCTGAGCGAGCAGCACTCAAGGCTGAAATCGCTCGTCAAGAAAGCGAAATCCTCGAAATACCATGCATCATCAACGGCAAGGAAGTCTTCACTGGTGACATCGTTGAGCAAGTCATGCCGCACGACCACAGCCACGTCATCGCCCGAGTTCACATGGCTACCCAAGCCAACGTCGAAGAAGCTATTCAAGCGTCTCTTGACGCACACGAGATGTGGTCTACCATGCCCTGGGAGGCACGTGCTGCAATCTTCTTGAAAGCAAGCGAACTCTTGGCCGGTAAATACCGTGCTCAGATTAATGCCAGCACTATGCTCAATCAATCCAAAACATGCCATCAAGCCGAAATTGATTCGGCATGTGAACTCATTGACTTCTGGCGATTTAACACGGTCTATGCTCGTGAAATCTACGAAGACATGCAACCGCCTGTTTCACCCTCAAGCATGTGGAACTCCAGCGAAGTTCGTCCTTTGGAAGGTTTTGTCTTCTCCGTAACGCCGTTTAACTTCTCCAGCATCGCCGCAAACTTGCCCTCAAGCATGGCCATTATGGGCAACACTGGAGTATGGAAACCAAGCCGAAACTCGTATGTATCCAACTACTTACTTATGCGACTGATGATGGATGCTGGGCTTCCAGCGGGCGTCATCAACTTTATCCCAGGTAAAGCAAGCATGGTCGGGGATACAGTACTCGCCCACCCAATGCTGGCTGGAATCCATTTCACTGGCTCAACCTCAGTCTTCCGCAAGATGTGGAGAGATGTTGCCAATAATTTAGAGAACTATCGATCCTACCCTCGTGTGGTTGGGGAAACCGGTGGAAAGGACTTCATTGTTGCACATCCAGACTGCGATGAGGCTGCACTAATTGTCGCTCTTCTGCGTGGCTCATTTGAGTTCCAGGGACAGAAATGCAGTGCTGCAAGCCGCGCTTACATCCCACAAACCGTATGGAACAACATCAAGGATGAGTACGTCGCAGAAGTGGGCAAAATAACTCTCGGCGACCCTCGTAACTTCTCCAATTTCATGTCTGCCGTTATCGACAAGAAATCGTTTGACAACATTGCTGGATACATCGACCGTGCAAAGGCCGATGCAGGGTGTGAAATCGTAACCGGTGGTGGCTATGATGGTTCAAAGGGGTATTTTGTAGAACCAACAACCATTGTTTGTTCCGATCCTCACTATGAGTCGATGGGAGAAGAAATATTTGGACCGGTATTGTCAATACATGTCTATGGCAATGATGGTTTTGAAAACGTCCTCAAAACATGCGATGAGACCTCCGAATATGCACTTACTGGCTCAATTTTCGCAACCAAGAGAGAGGATATCCTCACTGCAATGAAAGCACTCCGATACTCGGCAGGAAACTTCTACATCAACGACAAACCAACCGGTGCTGTCGTCGGTCAACAGCCGTTCGGTGGAGCACGTGGTAGCGGAACCAATGACAAAGCGGGTTCACCTCTGAACCTGCTGCGATGGGTATCTCCTCGTTCAATCAAAGAAACCTTTGCACCCCCCCATTCCTGGGGTTACGGTTTCCTGAAAGAATGAATGGATTTTTTCTTGCTGCGGTCAATTCTATTCAAAGAGTCCACTAAGACTCTGGATTCGAACCGTTGGCTCACCAGAGAAATAAGCCACCAACCGACAGTCAAAAGTGGAGTGGTAACGAACGCTACCAATCCGAGCCATAGTAAAATATTGCCTTGCGTAAGCGGCCAAGCCCAAACTGCGCTACCTCCAAGAACCAACAAAAAATACAGTCTTGCTGCCTCACTTGGAGTCGACCAACCTTTGTGGTCTTTTCTTGGTGCGAACAAGAATCCCATTAGGCCCATGCCATGTGACTCGAGAGCGAGATTATCAAGGCGTGTTTAATTCAACAGACCCGGTGGTTTGATGTGTAAGAGTTGTGAGCGTCAATCCCGCAATGATGAGTGCTTGAGCCGACTGCTGTTTTTTCAGTGACGAGTGATGGGCGAACTGAGCGGGACCTCTTCGTAAATGTGATAGGTGTCAGCCATGCTGTTCATCTCATGCAGGGGCTGCCTATCACTCCGTTGAGTCCGCCTCCTGCAGGGCTGGTCTTAGCGTATCCATCCTCAAAATGGAAGACGATTCGCTCGATGCTCGGCTTCGTCATATTGCTTTTCATTGTATCCAATGTATCCACGTCACTGATTTTTGGAGGCTTACTTGACAGTGATTTTGACGGAGACCTCGGCCCGTCTGAACCATGGTATACGTTGTTTGGCTCGTTGTGCTTGATTCCATGCGTAGCTGGATTCGCCTTCTTCAGAAGACCCAAACTTACACACATCATTCGGGCGCAAAATTCTGTTTTTGGTAACACATTCAACATGATTACTCCGCAGACTGCCGTTCAAACGTTTGAGAAGGTTACTGTGGAACACCATCTCGTCCGTGACACAACACCTTTGGAAATGCCGAGTGGTAAACAACTGTGGTGGTTGTTCTTTGGAGGTGTATTCTTCAGCAGTGTATGCATGTTACCGTTACTGATTATGGGACTTAACCTGTTCACAGGGGTTCTGTTTGCTCTGGTTGCCATTCCTGCCTTCATCATCGGTTTTTCGACTCCAGTCTTTGCTTGGTGGTCGACTTCGAACACCTATTTTGGCCTCCCAACCACACGGCGGCTCGCAGAGTGGATGTTAATTGCAGGGATGATCTCAACCCTACCTGCGATTGCGATAAACTCCTTTCTCTCACCGCTCATCCTCAACGGTGCAGGACTCGATACCTCTGAAGCCACGAGCCTTGGTTTCGGTTTGATACTCATGCTTTCAGCACCAATTGGAGAAGAACTGTGCAAAGCGGCTGCAGTTCTGGCATTGGCCCGATTTATCGACAGCCCTCGCCGGGGTTTTCAAATCGGTTTCACGGTTGGACTCGGATTTGCTTTACTTGAAAATTCAGTCTACATCTTAGGAGCATTTGCGTCAGGAGAGGAGGCTGCAATCACATTCGCACTTACCAGTGTCTTACGCGCCATCAGTTCAATACCCGGACATGGAGTATGG
>JABIWF010000124.1 GCA_018701175.1 Methanobacteriota archaeon | reverse complement strand
TTTTCAAGTAATGCACTAGGGAACTCATCACTTTGCACTATAACGCTAAGTTCGAGAGCGTCCAGTTCGGCAGCTTCGGACTCAAGTAACACAGGGAAGAGAATAAACAGTAATGGGAACATGAGAAGCGGAATCACGATGATTGCGATGATTGTCCGCCAATCACGAGCGAATTCAACTACTTCCTTCTTCGCAATGGCTCGAATACGCCTGCCTCCGCCATCACTCATTTTCCAAGACCTCCAACGTTGTAGCAGGCGTACGAGGAGTGAAGAGCCGTCGCCACCAACTGCTCAAAGCGCTTTCTTTGTCAGCTTCTTCCTGCCTCGGCCGTGCTTGATCGAGGGTTAGCGAAACGTAAGCATCTTCAAGGCTAGCGGTTCCGGTTGAAGAGAGTAGTTCTGAAGGCGAACCATCGGCACGGATTTCGCCGTTGTGTATAATGACGATTCGGTCGCAGACTTGTTGAGCTTCTGCAAGTTGATGTGTTGAATAAATGACGGTGCCACCTTCGTCACGTAATTGCCGCACTAACGCCCGAACGGTACGCGCACTGGTTATGTCAAGGCCGGCAGTTGGCTCATCCAACAACAGAATATTGGGGCCGTGGGCCAATGCTCTGAGCAAAGCCGTTTTTTGTTTCATACCCCGTGAAAACCCCTTGGTATGCCGGCTGAGATTTTCCTTCATGTCAAGGTGTTCGGCGAACTTTTCAGTACGCGCCCATGCAACGGCGTCGTTAACACCATGCATCCGGCTGTGATAGCGAATGTTCTCCCATGCAGTTAGGCGAGAATACAGCCCAGTGGATTCGGGCACAACGCCGAGTTCCTGGCGCATTTCTTCTACAGGTTTTCCATTACTTAACTCTACACGCCCATTCGATGGTTTGTAAACTCCCGCCATGAGCCTCAAGAGTGTAGTTTTACCCGCACCGTTACTCCCTACAAGGCCTACAATTTCTCCGGAGTGAATATCTAGATCGATTTTTTTGAGCGCTTCCACTTCAGCAAAACTCTTTGTCACCCCACGGATGCTCAGCAGTGTAGTCGACATAGTATCACTCAAGAGACTCGTCCATCTTCAATGGCTGTATTTAGGCCTGGATATTTTGTCTCCAGTTTACAAGCACGAGAAAGTTGTTGTTTGAGTTCAGCGAATATTTCGCGTTGTGGGACGCCCATTTCAACAAGGTTACCGATCATGGAAAATGCCCCTTGTATTGCGCCAGCATCGAGATATGCTTCGTTTGAAATTTGCCGCTTTTGGCGTAGCATGTCCAAACGACTAGCCAAGAATTCGACCTCGTTTCGAATACGAGGTCCGTCAATATGTGGGAGAGCGATAAGGTTGTCAACACAGGTTCGCATCAAACAAATGACTCGGAGGAATATTATGATGCTTGCGTTAGTTCAACAAGGACTCCACCAGTTGATTTGGGGTGGACGAAAGCGATTGACTTCCCGCCTGCACCAGTTCGTGGAGTTTCATCAATCATCATGATGCCGTTCGACATCAAATGTTCGATAAGGCCCGTCAAATCGCCAACTCTGAAGCAAATCTGCTGAACGCCAGGTCCACGCTTTGAGAGGAAACGGCCAATAGGTGTATCCTCGGAAGTGGGCTCTAATAATTCGATTTCTGCTGGGTGTTCGCCTACTTTTACAGGTGCTGTAGCAAAGAATCGGGTAGTGACTCCTTGGTCGGATACGAGTTCATCTTCATTTCCTTCATTAAGCCCTAACAATCTCCAGAAAGTACTCCCCGATTCTAATTGGTGGGTGGCGATGCCGATGTGATCGATTCTTATAGGTCCAAAATCCATTCCATCACCTCAAAATCCGCTTGGAGCCATCCAAGTTCCAAAGACATCCTTCATTGCTTGAATAATTTCACCCAAAGTACAGTCATGCTTTACTGCATGAAGAACATGTGGGAATAAATTGTCCCCCGATTGCGCAGCGTTACGAACATTAACGAGGCAATCGGCAACCAATTCTGCGTCTCTTGAACTGCGAAGTTCTGCCAGTCGACGGCATTGTTCATCGCCGACTGTTGGGTCCAGTTTCAAAACTTCAGTCACAGTGTCATCTTCCATGAGGCCATGATTGACGCCCACTATGAGTCTCGATTCAGATTCAACATCGTTGAGATGCTGATACGCTGCATTGTGTATTTCCCTTTGCTGCCATCCTTGCTCAATAGCCTTCAAAGCACCGCCTAGTGATTCAATTTTCAGTATCTGCTCAAGTGCCAAATCATGTATTTGCTTTGTTAGAGCTTCAACGTGGTATGAGCCGCCGAGTGGATCTACCACGTCAGCAGCACCACTTTCTTCGGCAATGATTTGCTGTGTCCGGAGGGCTACTGTGGCAGATTTCTCCGTTGGCAAACCCAATGCTTCATCGTAAGAATTCGTGTGGAGGCTTTGAGTCCCTCCACAAACTGCAGCCAATGCCTGAATCGTCACCCGTGCGATGTTGTTGAGAGGTTGCTGAGCAGTGAGGCTCACACCAGCAACCTGTGTGTGGAATCTCAGCATAGAAGACTTCGGATTTTTTGGAGAATATCGCTCTGACATCAACTCATACCAGAGTGTGCGAGCGGCTCGGAACTTAGCGGCCTCTTCAAAGAAATCGTTATGACAGTTGAAGAAGAATGAGAGACGAGGAGCAAAACTATCGACATCAAGCCCTTTTTCGACTGCAGCCTCGACATAAGCAAGTGCATTGGCTAGAGTGAACGCTACTTCTTGAACGGCCGTTGAACCTGCTTCACGAATGTGATATCCCGAGATTGAAATCGTGTTCCAGCGCGGAACATTCGTTGAACAATATTCGAAGATATCGGTAATAAGCCTCATGCTTTGTGCAGGAGGGAACACATATGTTCCACGAGCAATGTATTCCTTGAGTATGTCATTTTGTATGGTGCCTAATACTTGGTTTGGAGGCACACCTTGTTCTTCTCCAACAGCGATATACATGGCGAGAAGAACCATTGCTGGCGCATTAATTGTCATGGAAGTGCTTACCTTGTCAAGCGGTATTCCGTCCATGAGTTCACGCATATCAGAGAGTGATGAAATCGAAACACCTACTTTACCAACTTCACCAAGTGACATTTCATCATCAGCATCAAGGCCTAATTGCGTTGGGAGGTCAAAAGCAACTGACAACCCCTTCTGTCCGCGTTCGAGCAGGAGTTTGAACCGTTCATTGGTTGCTTTGGCACTTGAAAAACCAGCATATTGCCTCATGGTCCACAATCGTGACCGGTACATAGTCGAGTGAATTCCGCGAGTGTATGGAGGTGAACCTGCATCGCCAAGTTGATCTTCGCTAATTTGTAGTCCAGCCAGCGTTTTAGCAGTACTCTGTAATTCGAGATTAAGACCACTCAGTGTCTTCCAGTCCTCTCTGCGCTGACTGACCATGTACCCTCCATGTAGAGGGGCTTCATCAACACTCCCACTCAATCGTGGTGGTGACCATCTGGACCGTGGACGTGCCCGTGTGACATTTCGTCTTCTGTTGCCTCACGCAATTCCACAATTTCGACCGAAAATGTTAGAGATTGTCCAGCCAATGTGTGATTGAAATCTGCAGTTACTGCTTCATCTGTTAACGCAGTAATTGTGAACGGTGATGGGCCATGGGGCATCTGTGCAACCAATTGCATTCCGATTTCGAGCGAAGCTTCTTTTTCCAGTTGCTCAAATTGTGCTCTTGGAAGTTCGAGAACTGCTTCGTCGTCACGATCGCCGTATGCACGTTCCGAACTAAGGGTAAATTCACGAGATTCTCCAACTTTGGCACCCATGATCTCTTCCTCAAATCCAGGAATCATTTGCTTGTGCCCAACGAGAAATGTCAAGGGTTCACGTCCTTCACTGCTATCAAAAACATCGCCGCTTTCAGGCAATGTTCCTTTGTAATGTACGCTTGCTACCATGTTTTCGCTTACTGTTAAGTCAGTCATCATATCACCTTCTTGTCGTCATTCGGGAAACTAAATCTCTTAGTTTGTCTGCGACTTCGCGAGGGAGAATTTCTTCTTCCACTTTGGATTCAATGAACAAGAGAGAATCTGCAATTCCGATTCGTTCACCCTTTGCCCATATTTGACCGAGAACATTCGAACGATGCTCCTCAGAAACTTGATCTGAGTCCAATATATCCTTGGCTGCATATTTGTATTCGAGGTACTTTTGCCGGTTCAACTTCTTTTCTTGCTTTTGTCGGCCGCCACCTTTCTTGTCGTCACGGCGACGACGGCGACGGCGGTCCGTTGATGGCTTAGCCACTGGGGTTTGAATGGTCTTGAACACGTCGTTACGCGAACCAGTTACTGTTTTCGTTTGTGCAGGAACTGTTGCTTCAGCGGTTGTTGAGGTCGGCGCTGCAGAAACAAACTCAACGGTAGCAGGTGCAGAAGCCAGTTGAGTCTCTGGCTTGACATCTGAAGGAACAGTTCTCTGAGCCTTTGCATTATCACGCGAAGCTTGGGATTTTCTCCTCAACTCGGCAAGTCTGTCCTCTTTCGAAACTTTCTGTGGCGCAGGTGTTTGTTTCTCTACAGAATTGGTGAAGGTTGGGGTTGAGGTTTCTTTGACCGCCGATGATGCTGCCGGAGTTGGTGATTTCTGCGATTCTTGTGTCCCTAATCGCTTGAGTGCCTGCTCGCGTCGCTTGGCTAAGTCGTCATGAGCATTTTGTTTGTTTTGTTGCGGACGTGGAGTAGGTCGAGCAGCGGGTGCATTGCGGCGTTGGGTCTGAGATCGCTCACTCATTCTCTTGTTTCTTTGAGCGCTAGCATCGCGAGCAAAGGG
>JABIWF010000128.1 GCA_018701175.1 Methanobacteriota archaeon | reverse complement strand
TGTTTCCGAAGTCGGGAGCCTCTCCCGCGTTCCAAAGGTGACCTAAATGCTCCAAGAATTCGACCTACCAGCACGTTGGACTTCCTTGATTCAAGACCATTTTGCCGAGTCGGTTCACAACCTCGCACAGATGTGGCCCGATGAACAATCTTTGGAAGTATCCTACCGTGTTATCGAAGGATTTGACCACGAATTCGCACATGACATTGTCCAGCACCCGGAACTTCATTTCCATGCCTCAAATCAGGCTCTTCGTCAGTTCCTCATGGATGCAGGACATACCACCATGTATCCATTTGTTCGAATTGTACACTTGCCGGTAGACCAAGTTCGAACTGTCTCGCAATTACGTGCCGACGATATCGGTATGATGTTGGCCATCGATGCAGTGACTACCAAAATATCAGGCGTACGTCCACGGATTTATGCCGCGACGTTCGAATGTGTGGCTTGCGGTCATTCAATGCTGATCAACCAACCGAACGAACAGGAACTAATCGAACCGATAGAATGTCAACAATTGGACGGAGGATGCGGCCGTGCAAAGCGCCAAACTCGATTTGAACTGATACAGAAAGATTCGATTCTCATCAACTCACAATTCATGGAATTGCAAGAGTTGCCAGAGCAAATGAAGGGTGGAATACAACCGGAGAGAATCATTTGCATCGCGGAACATGATCTTGCCGGTAAACTCAATCCTGGTGACCGCGTCAAGGCAAACGGAGTTTTATTCATCCGCTCTCAACGCAAGGGCGGTAAAGACACTCCAGTGTTCGATATCTTCCTCCGTATCCATTCACTGGAGCGGCAAAACATCCCTCTTGAGGAGATTGTCATCACCGAAGATGAAGAACTAGAAATCAAGGAATTGGCTCGAAGGCCAGACATCTATGAAATGTTCACGAAGAGCATTGCACCATCTATTTTCGGAATGGATTATGTCAAACAATCGTTGATGCTCCAGTTGTTTGGTGGCGTTGCTCGGCTCAATTCCGACGGTACTCGTAACCGAGGCGACATTCACATCCTTTTGATGGGTGATCCCGGGGTGGCAAAGTCGCAATTGCTCAGTTACATGTCGACAATTTCACCGCGTGGCCGCTTCACATCTGGTCAGTCGGCGTCAGCCGCAGGATTGACCGCAGCAGCTGTACAAGATGCCGCTGCTGATGGCCGCTGGACACTGGAAGCAGGAGCGCTTGTTCTTGCAGACCTTGGACTCGCAGCGATTGACGAATTCGACAAAATGAATGAGGGAGACCGTTCCAGTATGCACGAAGCAATGGAACAGCAAAAAATCTCCATCTCAAAAGCAGGAATAAACGCCAGCCTTCGTACTCGATGTGCAGTTCTTGCGGCTGCGAATCCGAAAAACGGTCGTTTTGAGCCAGTCTCTGAAGTTCCTTTCACAGCACAAATCAATCTTGCACCACCTTTGGTTTCTCGATTCGATATTATCTGGTTGCTTACCGACGACCCAGAATTAGAAAAGGATGCGAAGATCGCCCACCACATCATCAGTAATCGATTGCAGGGCATCAGTGAATTGTTGGTCAATGAAGGCAGTGCTCCAGACCCAACGAAAGCCAAGTCGCGTTCGGGAATTGAAACATCGGCTGAAAGCGGAGATGTTCTTTCTCGCGATTTAATACGAAAGTACATCGCATACTCAAAGCGCACAGTACATCCAAATCTTGAACCAGATGCACGAGACTGCATTGTCAATTTCTATGTTGAAACCCGTAAGCAGACGGGTGATTCCAACGACAGCGTTGCCATTACTGCCCGTGCCTTGGAAGCACTCGCAAGACTTGCTGAAGCCAGTGCACGTATCCGCTTGTCACAAGTCGCAACGATTGAAGATGCTCAAAGAGCGGTTGTAATGACACGTCTGTGGCGAGAAGAACTCATGGGCGGCAATTTTGATGAGACCACCCTGGTCACAGGAAAGAAGGGCAAAACGCGTAACCGTGAGAAAGCAATTATGGAAATTGTTGCCGCACTTTCCGCTAACAACGGCGGCATTGCACAACTGGTCGATGTATTCAATGAAGCAGAGCGTTACGACATCGATCGCTCCACTGCTGAAGATGTCATTGAGAAATTATGTCAGCATGGTCGCATGCTTCGACCATCTGGATACGATACGCTCCAAATCGCTTGAAGTTGAAGGGTTGTAGTCTTGAAGGATGAACCACTCCGGGTTACTATGGCCGACCCAATTCGTACTGAACCAATCGGTGATGTTGACGATGCCAGTGCTCTATCTCCCGAAGGACTCGGGTTCATGTGTGGGATTGAAGTTCATCAACAATTGGCCACTGGAAAACTTCATTCTCGCCAACCAGGCGTACTTTACGACGTCACCATTGACACAGTTCCAGAGCAGTGGAATCGCTTTCAGCGACGCTTGCGGGCTGCTAGAGGTGAAGGCGGGGCCATCGATGTTGCAGCCCGTTTTGAGTCCCGTCGCAACCGTTCATTTATCTACGTTCAATCACCTAATTCGGGATTAATTGAATTGGACGAACAACCACCTCTCCCGCATGATAACGACGCTGTTGAAATCGCTCTCACTGTTTCTGCGTTGCTCAATGCTAAACCAGTTTCCTTGCTCCAAACCATGCGTAAAACAGTCGTAGACGGCTCAAACACGAGTGGGTTTCAGCGAACATCTCTCATTTCCGTTGACGGCATTCTTGAAACTGAAACAGGCCCTGTTGGCATTGATGTACTGTGCCTCGAAGAGGACAGTGCTCGCAAACTCGATACGCTAACAACCTCAAACGGAGAGCAGGTGATCTACAATCTTGACCGTCTCGGTCTGCCTTTGATTGAAATCGCAACATCACCAGATGTTGTATCGCCTGAGCACGCTAAAGAAACTTCGATGGCGCTTGGACGTTGTCTACGACAGACTCGTAGAGTTCGACGTGGACTTGGCAGTATTCGTCAAGATCTCAATGTCTCTTTGGCTTGTGGCGACCGTGTTGAAATTAAAGGATGCCAAGACCTTTCATGGATTCCTCGAATTATTCGTCTTGAAATGTCTCGTCAACTCCATTTCTACAGACTTGCAAACCAACTGCGCAAGGAGTTGTCACTGCCTTTGCTTCCCCCAGACCGTAGAAGCGATGACTCAGGGGTAGAAACCGAGGTGGCTAAAGCCGTCGCTGCTCATCTCCCACTTGTCTTGGAAGATGTCAGCGAGTGCTTCGCTTCATGCGATTCAAAAATGGTCCGAACGGGTTTGGAAAAAGGCTCGCTCATGATTGCGTTACCACTCACAGGCTTGGCAGGAAAAATCGGTTCCAAATCACTGGACAAAGAAGGCGCACAAATGCCACGGCTCGGCCGCGAACTAGCTGGTGCGGCAAAACTTGCTGGAGTAAAGGGCGTGTTCCACTCCGATGAATTGCCGGCCTATGGCATAGAATCCGAGCATGTTGAATTGGTACGCAAGCATCTTTCGCTCACCTCTGCTGACGGATTCATTCTCTGTCTTGCTCCTCAATGGCAAGCAGAATTGGCTCTTGAGAGCGTCTTGGCTCGTGCCCGTAAAGCATGGCATAGAACGGCTCAGGAAGTTCGAAATGTTGTTGTCAAAAAGGGCGCTCCAGAGGATGGTACAACATCTCCTATGCGTCCATTGCCGGGGGGCGCTCGCATGTATCCTGAAACGGACGTCCCCGTGTTCTCACTCACGGCTGAACGCTGGCAGAGAACGATGGATACGCTCCCTATGACGGATGCTGAGCGCAGTGAAAGGCTCTCTAAGTACCAAGTTTCAGACGATCAAGCAAGCCAATTACTGGCTCGTGAACTCGACGATATCTACGTCGAATATGTTCGTGATTTACCTCACAAGGGTTGGGCTAGCGTAGTTTTAGAGAACGATACCGCAGACCCTGAACTGTGCTCGAAAGTACTCACTGTCAAAGAAGAGGGGCATCTTACCCGTGAATCGATGAACGAGATCATCGAACATTTTGCAGGTTCGACTCCGACCAACCAAGAAATTGCAGACTACGGTGAAGCAAACGGGTTCAAACCGGCTGATGTCGGCGATTTAGGAGCAATCATTGAAGGGATTGTAGCAGAACGAGCAGACTTTGTCAAGGAACGAGGCATGGGTGCTATGGGTCCCTTGATGGGTGTTGTTATGCAAGCGGTGGGTGCAGCAGATGGCAAAGTCGTCAGCGCTCTTCTTCGCCAGGCGATTCAAAACCTTTCGGAGTAATTCACATGTTTCAGCGCTTCATTGCGTTTATTCTGCTCAGCCTCATGCTGTTGCCGCTTGTTTCAGCAAATCAAGAAACATCATTGTGGAATCAAGAAAACTCACTCGCTTGGGAGTACGATTTTGGAACAGGATACATCTCCACTTCGCCGATTTTTGTCGAGGACAAAATCATTGTTCGAACATCTGGGAATTCCGAACCTGCAGTAACTGCTCTGGAATCTGATGGGACTTTTGCATGGAAACATTCCAATCTTCTTTCCAAAAATAACGACATGTCTCCATTGTTATCGGTGAATGCAGGCGAAGGGGCGTGCGGCACATGGCCGGACCTTCTTTTGGTAGGCTGGACGAATGGTGTTATCGATGCACTGCATCCGAGCAACGGCAGTGTTTACTGGAGCACTCAAACAGAGGTTGCAGGCTGGGGCATCACTGGTGCTGCAAGCGTTTCAGAAGATCACGTAATTTATCCAACACGGCGAGGGGTTGGCCAATTTTGCCTCGCTGACGGTTCGCAAGAATGGTGGGCTGAAACTGGCCTTGGTTGGAGGAACGGTGTCGGCCTCTATGACGGCTCCATTTATTCGGGAGACGAACTTGGTACGCTTTGGAAAATCGATTTAGATGGCAATTCGACCGCTCTAGCCACCTTCGAAGGGAAGATACGTCATGCACCTCAAATGACTCAAGCCGGATTACTTGTTCATGTCCAATCTTCAACGAGCAGCACCGTCTACATCCTCGACCCTGTCACCGGTGAAGAACATCAACAATTTCCAGCAGGTCCTTCTCCAGCAATGCCCGTGCTCAACGGGAAATATGCAGCTGTGGCGGATTCAATTAATCTTCAAATGTTGAAATGCGATACAATGTGTACTGTTGTAAGTCAAATACCGTTCCATTCGAACGGCGAAATCGGGTGGCAGAACGAGAGCCATCTCATCGTCCCACACAATACGCCAGAATCAGATTGGGGTTCGTTCCGATTTGATGGCGGTCAAAACCTGACACTCGAACTCATCGAAACAGGCATTTCCGGGTATGGCACGGCTGCCCCACTGTGGTTTTCCTCGAATGGAGTGAATTACACCGTATTTGGAAACGACCAATCGTTGCTTCGTGTGTATCAATCGAACTACAGAGAGGAAATTGTGGATACAAAGGATATCAACTGGGGGACGCAAGGTATTGTTTTCGCAGCCTACGTTCTTCTTGCCTCATCGGCAATCTTCTTTATCAACGGGAAAAAAGAATTCTTTTTGAGAACATTCAGCCTTCTTCTGGTCCTGATTCTGCTTTTGATTCTACCCGAACTTTCGCAAGTTTGGTCGGAATCGGTTGACCAAGCACTCCCTGAATCTTCAACCTCCGAGGTATGGGACGAACAATGGCCAGATTCTTGGCTCGGCACTCAAGTTGTCATCTTCGAAATTGATGGTGAACAAACAGCATTTGGCGGTTTCGTTGGTTACGAGAACGTGTTTACTGTGACTAAAGCGGCGGCGGAAGAAGCCGGTTACTCACTCTCGGTTGAACAAACGGGCATTGGCATGTATATTTCCTCTATTGACGGGGTAGAGGGTGACGGTTGGGAGTACGATTTGGACGGTTCTAAGGGACGCCTTTCGGCCGATAATACCGAGATTAAATCAACCTCCATAGTCCGGTGGACTCCAGTATAACTTAG
>JABIWF010000106.1 GCA_018701175.1 Methanobacteriota archaeon | reverse complement strand
GATAGCGTCATCAGCAATCCGACTTTCGCCATGTCTTCAGCAGTCACAGGTCCATCGATGGAGGCGAGTCTCGCTTCGCCAATCAAATCGACTTCGGCAGCCATTCCCATGAGGTGGTGAATCATACCCATCAAGCCCATACTTCGGCCATCATCGGGTGAATAAATCTTGGAAATACCCGACTGATGGAGCGTTCGAATTTCTGGTGGAGTGATGGTACCTCCACCGCCGCCAAAGATGCGAACATGCTCGCATCCTGCTTCATCGAGCAGTTGACGAATGTAGGTGAAGTACTCCAAGTGGCCACCTTGATACGAAGTCAAGGCGATCGCATGTGCATCTTCTTGCACAGCACAATCCACAACGGCTTGCGCCGATTGGTCGTGGCCCAGATGAATCACTTCAGCACCAGAGGATTGAATCAGCCGTCGCATGACGTTAATCGCTGCATCATGGCCGTCAAACAAGGAGGCTGCAGTAATCACACGGACCGGTCCGGTCGTCGTCTCGAATACGGGCTCTTCATCGGCCATGCCGATGCCACAGGCTGTTGGTTCATCAAATCAGCCCTTCTAAGTTGAGGCTCAAATGCTCGAAATCTCGCCCTCTGCCAGCGGCGGTAGGCCTCTTTTAGCACGGATATAATCGGTGTAGTTGCCGTAGTAGACGGTGACCACTCCGTCTTGCAATTCCCAGATGCGGTTGACCACTTGGTCGAGGAACCAGCGGTCGTGAGAGACGGTGATGAGCGATCCTTCGTATCCCTTCAACGCCTCTTCCAATGTGTCCTTGGAATCCATGTCCAAGTGGTTGGTTGGTTCATCCATCAGTAACAAGTTGTTTTCTTCGAGCAGTAATTTGAGCAAAGCAACACGAGCTCGCTCACCACCGGACAACTGGGAGAGTTTGGTTGTGACTTGATTTCCAGAGAATTGGAAACGGCCCAAAGCAGCACGAATGTCCCCGTATTGGAAGTCAGGTCGAAGTTTTTGAATCTGTTCAACCGGTGAGAGGTTGAAATCAAGCGTTGCGTGGTCTTGGTGGAAGTATCCAATCTCACAGCCTGGTGCCAAATCTCGTATGCCACTGGTGAGTTTTTCATCACCGTTGATGAGTTTGAGAAGCGTCGTTTTCCCTTGGCCGTTACCGCCAACAATTCCGATTCGGTCACCCTTTCGGACCTCTAAATCCTGATTGTTCAAAATTGGCCGTTCTAGACCTTCATAGATTTTCGTTGCACCGTCGAGTTGCAACACATCCATGCTGGCCTTGTCGGTTGCTTCCAATGTGAGAATGAGCGGTTTTCGCTTCTTTGGAACGCGTGCACGCAGGGCTTTCAATTCCTGTTGCATGCGCTCGATCATTTTCTGCTTAGCCGAAATCGACTTGTCGTACTTGTTGGCACGCTTCATTTGTTTGAGAGCTCCAGTGGTAGCGGCAATTTTCTTTTCCACAGTGTGAATCATGTCGCCGAGAGCCGCTTCTGTAGCAATCTTCTGTCGTAAAAATTGACTGTAGTTCCCCTTCCATGGCCAAGCACGGAGATTGTCAACTTCGACAATACGAGTACACACTTGGTCGAGGAAATACCGGTCGTGTGAAACAATGAGTTGAGCGCCTTTGAAATCTTTCAAGAATCCTTCAAGCCATTCGGTCGTCTCGATATCCAAGTGGTTTGTCGGCTCGTCAAGGAACATGACATCGACACCAGCAAGTCCGACCAGTTGACGTGCGAGAGCCAACTTGGCTTTCTCACCACCAGAGAGTTTGTTGACTTGCATGTCCATTGGGTGCTTGTCAAGGCCGAGCCGTGCAAGGGTCGCTTTAGCAATACTGGCAACATTGCCGCCGCCGCTTGCTCCAAGCGTCTGCTGAAGTTCAGAATAACGTTCCATCACCGATTCCCAGTCGCCATCGTAGAAGGCTGGGTCAGCCATTTGGGATTCGATGGATGCAATTTCCTCTTCGAGTTCCTGAAATTGTCGACCTTTTCTTCCGAGTTCTTCTTCGATGGTTGAATCCGATTCAATATCACGAATTTGTGTCAAGTAAGCGATCCGGATTCCCGGGGCATAATCGATGTCTCCAACGTCTTGAGATTGTTCGCTGATGGTGTTGAGGAGTGTGGTCTTTCCAGCACCGTTGTGTCCGACAATACCGATTCTGTCACCGTCTTGAACCAGGAGGTTGATGTCAAGCAAGACATCAACAGGGCCGAAACTTCGGTCGACTCCTTCGATGTTGATGAGTTGGCGTGCCATGTTCTCCCCAGTTCACGGCCCTCGTCAACCCCTCATAAACACCATGCCCACTTTTACGACAGTCAGGGTTCGTATTGGTTTGCTTAATCATACATTGTGAACGCATTCTTACGCCCACTGCGTGCCATTAGTTTTTGACGAGATTCTGTTTTAATGGCTTTGTGTTCAGCAAGTTCATTTCGCATTCCAGGGCAAGCAACTATGCAAACTGCTACGCCGAGAAGAACCCCCGCCGGCACGGAGAACAGCAAAGGTATCGAGAGGATCAATGAATTGGCAATGCCGACAATGAATCCAACAAAACTACCGACGCCGATAGGCTTCTGAATGATTTTCGGAATCAGCCGTGAACCGTAGAGAGAGGCAGAACTTTTCTGCATGGCAAAAATCTCGGTCTCTGTAGATTCATTTGTCATGAACACAGTTCATCTTGAGGGGTTATAACCTCTTTGCCGTCAAAACAGCCGAGAATGCGGCTTTTCCATTCGTGGGTTGGCGCGAATGTGCTCAAAAGTTCTTGATTTCTTCATCGTGAAGAGTGAGCAAGTTTCGCAACTTGACCTTCATGGAAGGCGTCAACATGTCGTTGTCGGTTGTCCACTCAACAGGATCGAGAATAAGGTTTGCAGCACGCTCATAGCCTTTCCAAGTTGGAGCTTGCATGTTCTTCTCTCTTAATTCTGCAAGAAGCCACTCACGGGTTGAAGCACGGGCACAAATGTCGGCATTGCTACCGGATGCATCGACGCCAGCATTGCTAAGCGCAGGCTTGAGGGCTTCCATGTTCGGGTGAACAATGAGGTAGGTCTTCAACATGTTTCGACCATCGAGAACTGCTTGTTCAACGAGCGGTGAAAGTTTGAGGTTTTCTTCCAAAGGAGCAGGAGACACATACTTTCCGTTTTCCAACTTGAATTGGCTCTTGACACGCCCGGTAATCGAAAGGTATCCATCGGATGATAATTTACCTAAATCTCCGGTTCTGAATACTCCTGGTTCCATGATGACTTCCTTGGTAGCAGCCTCGTTGTTCCAGTATCCTTGCATGACGTTTGGACCGTGGACAATGATTTCTCCTTCATCAGGTCGTTCAGGGTCGTCCCATGCATCGGTATCGATGGTGACTTTGACGCCGTTAGCGACTCGACCAACACAACGGAGTTTTGAGGTGCCTGGTCCAGCCCATCCGTTGGCAGAAACCAGCGGTGAGGTCTCGGTAAGACCGTAACCTTCGTAGCAACTGAATCCAACTTGTTGGATGAACGCTGCAACATCTGGGGAAAGAGCGGCTGCACCGGACATACAGAAACGGATGTTTCCACCAAATCGGGCACGAACCTTAGACCAAACGAGCTTGTCATAGAACTTGTCAAAGAAACCAGAGGCTGGAACTGCGTCACATTCGACACCAGCCTTTTCAATTCGCTTTGCAGCGGACTTCTTTGCCTTTCCGATCAAGAATTTCTTGACACCTGTTGCTTCGTTGAATTGACTGTTGACTCGGTCGTAGAACTTGTTCCATACACGAGGTACTGCAAGAAGAACTGCAGGTTTAATTTCGATGCATTCATCTGCAATGCGAGTGATTTCGGAGATGAGGTTAATGTGTACACCGCAACGAATCATCCAGTGCAGGTCAAAGGTGCTTCCAAAGGAGTGAGCCCAAGGGAGGAAAGCAGCGTTCTTATCACCGACGTAGACTTTGAATGCTGATTGAACACACAGAACATTCGAGAGCGTGTTCCAGTTGGTGAGCATGACACCTTTTGGATTTCCAGTTGTACCTGAGGTGTAGATGAGTGTGTTGAGGGCAAACGGGTCGTCAGCGACTTCAAACGTGTTTTCACTTGCTCGGCCAGCAGCAACGAAGTCTGCCCATGCGTGGACTTCAATGCCTTCAGGAGGGATTTCATTTGCTGGTTCGTCACCGAGTAAAACCACCCCACAACGAGGCCATGCAGCAGCATCGCTTGGAAGATGCTTG
>JABIWF010000114.1 GCA_018701175.1 Methanobacteriota archaeon | reverse complement strand
AGCAGCCGATGCTTGTCCTGTTGAAATTATTAAGTTCGAACTTCAAACCGATGGCGCAACTGAAACAGTAGCAGAGGTTGCACCTGCGGCAGAAGTTGCTGCAGCACCTGCCGCAGCCGCAGCTGTCGCTACTGGAGGAAGTGCAGAACTCCAAGCCCTTCTCGGTGGGGGCGACCGTTCACTTGCCATTCTTTTTGGATCTCAAACTGGAAACGCTGCAGGTCTGGCAGAGAAAACGGCAAAACTCGCCGCAAACTATGGACTCGTCCCTACCGTTTACGACATGGACGGATTCGACGCAGCGACCCTTCCAAACCACAAGCGTACACTCATTATTACATCCACTTGGGGCGAGGGAGAAATGCCTGACAATGCTGAATCCCTTTGGCAATCCGTCAGCACTCAAGCACCATCGATGTCTGGAGTCTCATTCAGTGTCTGTGCGATCGGCGATACTTCATACGACGAATTCTGCAAGGCTGGAACCGACTGGGATGAGAAGTATGTTGCTCTGGGTGCGAGCAAGGTTCACACCACTCAATTGTGCGATGTAGACTTCGATACCCCGTGGGCACAATGGGTTGCAGAAGCCCTTCCTATCATTGCTTGTGTCGATGAATCTGGTACATTGCAGGAAGTACTTCTTGATGAGATGATCGAATACGGTTCTGGCTCTGGCGAAGAGATTGTCGAAGGTGACTTCACTCCAGGCTCCATTGTTCAAGAAGACATTTCCATCACACTTTCCTTGTTCCGTTACTGCCCTGAAGCCGCAGATTCTGGATGGGATACCATCGCATGTGCAGTGCCAGGTCATGCCACTGTTGAAGACCTACTTATGGCAGTCCAACAAGACGTAGATGGAAGCCTTGCTTTCCGCAGAGGAAGCGGTAATGGATCTCCAACCTCCGGTGTTCGAGTCAACGGTCGAATTGTTTTGTCAGACCTTGCTCAAATCAGTGATCTAGTCAATGAAGGTGGTGTCCTCAAAGTGGAACCAGTCCCTGGGTATCCAGTCGTACGTGACCTTGTTGTTGACTACACATCGTATGAAGCAACACGTTCATCCAGTGAACCGTGGATGAAGGCCGACCCTCGTGACGGCCACACCCTTCTCAACGGTAGCCCAATGGGCACGATGGAAGCAGCCACTGCGAACACCCTCCACGCAATGGGTGATGTTGTTTCCTTCCAACTGTTGCAGTCAATGTCCGATACTTTTGCCTACGATTCGGAGTACATGGGTCCGGGAGTCCTCTTGCAGCAATGGAATCGGTGTGTTGACCCACGAACTGGCGAATCACAGCGTGATTCCTTGATGGCTTCAATTGGGAGCGAACATGGCGTCTGGGCAGAGGCAGACTTTACGTCAGTTGCCCGATACGGCTCCGATGGACGTACTGCTTCAAAAGCCCTCAACACCGCACGTGGTAAATTATTGAATTCCAACAACTATTCTGGTCCTCACGGACGACTCGTGAAGTGGTATGGTCGCAGTGTAAAATGGAGCGGTAACGTTAATGAAACCACACTTTACCGTCAAGTTCTCGGACCAGTCGGTCTTCTGAGCAACATTTTCGATGGCGTATCTGCTCGTATGTTCCTCGGCTTTACACGAACCGGTGCACCACCATTCCGAAGTCTGCAAGCACTTCTTGCTCCACCTGCAGGTATTGGTAAAATCCCGAATATGATTAACACAAAAGTTGAGGCGCACCACGAAGTCGTTAGCCTCTTCAATGAGATTGACCAGAGGTTCTGAGGTGGAATTATGGCTGTAAAAATTGCATATTACCCCGGTAATGCCGCTCGAGCTGCATCTTCTGAAGTAGAGGATTGTATTCAACCGCTCTGCAAGACACTCGGTATTCAATTGACGGAACTCCCAAAGGCCAGCAGTGATGGTGGAAACATCATCAAACAATCATCTCCAAAACTCCAACATGCATTGGTTGCACGCAACCTCGCACTTGCAGAATCGAAGGGCCTAGATGTCCTAACGACTTGTGCGACAAGCCATGGTATCATGTGCGATACGATTGATGAATTCAACGACGACCTCGGTTTTGCTAACCATGTGAACAATATTGTTGCTCGAACCTCAGGCATCGAATACAACGGTGAATCTCAGTCACGCCACCTTCTTCACTTCCTGGTTGAAGAGAATGGACTGGATAAGATCCGAGATGCTGTTGTTAATCCACTTCGCTTGAATGTCGCTGCCTACTACGGCTCAAGTATGCAACGCAGCGGAGCCTGCGGTGCTGATGACCCATTCATGCCAACATACATGGAACAACTCATTACTGCTCTCGGAGGCACTCCCGTTGAATACGATCTCAAATGCCAAAGCGTCGGTGCACCATCTTTGCTAACAATTAACAAGCCAGTGATGCGCATGACAGCAGCAGTCCTCTCTGATGCAAAGTCAAGTGGCGCCGACTTGATCGTTTCGGCATGTACCATATCACACGCAAACCTCGACTCCTACCAATCCAAGGCCGGTAAAATTGCACGTAAAGATACGACAATGCCGATTCTCCATCTCGCTGAGATGGTTGCCTTTGCTTTGGGCCACTACCCCGACCGATTTGCACAACTACGTACCCGTGCGCTTGTCATCGGCGGTTAATCACTCATGTAGTGTTTCAAAAACCTTCAGAGCGCTTGCTGAACCCATATGTTCACACTTGCTTATCTCATCAACCGATGCTGAAAACACGCCTGATAGAGTGTTGAATGTATTTACCAATGATTCTGCTTTCTTCGTCCCTATACCTGGTATGGCGGACAGTACATCAACAGATACTTGTCTTTGGTGTTCGGTCCATCTTCCAGCAAGTGGTGTCGACGCCCTGTTGTCAAGTTCAATAGCCTTAATTTCTGAGAGTGCTGCAGAGATTGCTCTCTCAATGCTTCTTTCATCTTCGTAACTCGCAGTTCGAGCTTGTGCAAGTGACGCCATTTTCTCAATCATGTCGTGTTCTCTTTTTGCTGCTGCAATAACGAAATGTGCCGTTTCTTCAGGGCTTTTTGTCATCATGACTGGAATTCCCAAATCGAGGCTTACATGAGCCAGAGCCCCATGGACTGCATTCGGATGAACAAATTGTCCATGGCCTTCTCCAACTTCGATAAGCAACATCGGCCTCGATGAGGAGGCGATAAGGCGTCGACATTGGTTCAGTAACCGGCCATCAGTAAGCGAATTGACGAGGTCTCTCGCGGTTTTTCTCTCGATGAGTATACGCTCAGATATTCGAATATCGCCTTCTTTGAGGTGACGGAACTTAACCGCCGCCCCTCGACTTCTCAGGTAAGCCCCAAGCGTTGAGGATGATTCTCGGTGATCGAGTATGACGGAGATTTTCTGCTTCTGTTCTTCATCCATTTCGGTGGCTAATGCGGATGCTGCTGCCGCAGCTAGGTCTTCCTGATGTCGGTGAGTTTGACCATCGAGGATCGGTTTGGGCCATGCAGTACGAATAGTAGGTGTACCTTTCTCGCCGGTTTTCGTTTCCTGCCTTGTGTTGCTGGTAAATTGTTCAAGCCCCATTTGATGACTGTGTCGGCGTTCTGCTGGTGCGATGACGGGGACACCTCT
>JABIWF010000113.1 GCA_018701175.1 Methanobacteriota archaeon | reverse complement strand
GTTTCATTTCCGTTCGCCCCATCACCATTACAGATGACGACTGTTCTTGAAGGCTCGCCGACAGATTGGTTCAGTTCCAGTTCCGTTGATATACAGTCGATGGTAACGGTTCCTAGAGTTCCGATTTCGGTTTTCTTTCTTTATATAGTGTCGAAAAGAATAGTTACTGTTTGTGTAAACATGAACGGGTCTTGTTTCGGCAAATCCATTCATGATTTTCGATAGGCTTAAATATTAGGCGTGATCTACTATACTTGTTGGGCCGCAAAATATCACTTAATTGCCTTTTTTGGATTTTCCCACAAGAGGATAACGAGTGTTTGAGTGGCCCACAAACGGCAAACAAGAAAGGAGATAATAAGTATGACTGAAAACATGAACCAGAAGAAGATTGAATTGACAAACTGTGACGATTGCGCAAGCAAGAACCTTACACCAATGCCCGAGAAGGGTGAAACCTGGTGCGATGACTGTGGCCTTGTCCACAAGGACCAGAAGATTTTGGCCAACGACAACGGCGGCGCATTGTTTGGCGAAGGCGCCCACTACCAAGCTGTCCGGCAGGATGCCGACATGAACCGTAACATTGGTGGAACCGGTCCGAAGATGCGTTTCGGTTCTAAGGGAGTGCACAATCCGCGCAAATACCGTTTGCTCGAGAAAATTGACCGCAGCACTGTACGTAACCCACATCCATTCGCTAATCGCGTCAAGCGTAACATCGAACAATTGTACGGCCGCCACGCACTTCACATCCTCGAGTACATCGTTGAGATGTCCTGCAAGCCACTCACTGGTGAGCAAGAGCAGATTCGCAAGAAGCTGGCCAAATCACTGAACAAGCGATTGGGTATGCCAAAGCAATCTATCTGCCGCAAAGATAAGGGCATCAAGGGTTCTTCAGAGGAGCAGAATGCCGTCATTATCGCTGCTGCAATTGTCGAGCTTGCTGGGGAGTTGGGCATTATGCCAAAGTTTGACCGACGTTCAACCATGGCCAAGGCCGAGATTTCACCGAAGCAAATTAGCAACGCTCGAATCCGTATCCTTCAACATTGGAAGGCCCGCCTCACCATGGATTGGGCCGTAATGCCCCCTCGGAAGAACGCTAACGACCGTCGCGAGGATTCTATTGCGCAAGCCATGGAACACGTATTCGAAATGCTCGGCGATCAACTCGCCGCCGATGATTTCGAGCGTGTCTTGTACGAGACTGAAACCCGTCTTGCACTCCTCAATGAAGGGACTGGTGGCGCACTCACCATTAACATCGAACCACGAATGGTCGTTTGCGTTACTGCTTACGCCAGTTTGAATTTCTTCGGTCTGCAGTCTGGAGCCGCTGATTTGCTCGCTGATGTGTTCGGACTCACAAGCAGTGGTATTCGTTCCCGATATGACGCATTGGTGAAACAATCTGGGGCTGGAACTTTCCATGATGCTGGAGCTTTTGATGTCTCCAAACCATGTTACGACGTTGCATCAGATAAGCACGCGCAGAATGCATTGATATCCAAGGTGCGATTGGGCAATGTATGCGGAAGGCGCTCCTCCTTACCCTGATTGTTTTCTTGATGGCTTTTATGCCTTCATCGACTGTTGCCGCTCCTGCAGCCCAAACTGAAGTTGGAGTGCTGTTTGGCGGACAGTGGTCGTTGACCAACGAGTCCGGCATCGCTTCAACGAACTTGAGCGATTTACCGCCTATCGTCGAGGTTTATACAGCCACTTGGTGCGGCAATTGTGTTGATGTAGAGCATGCTTTAGATAACATCGAAAACGAAACTGCCATCCAACAGTACCATATCCACAGAGCAATCAATGAAATCCAGGACCCACTCGGAAGCATCGAGATCGATCAACGCTTCATCGACCGCTATGGAACCATGGCCCCGCCTGCTGTCATCTTTAACGGGACGACTATCAAGGCAGGTAGCATCCCTGAAGCAGCATCGCTAGAAGATGAGTTCACTGTACTTTCAGACATTCATCTCTCGCTCATTGGCGATTCTGATTTTGCATGGACGCCGACTACACAGGGCAACGGATTTGTTGCATGGTCTCTCGATATCGAAAACATGGTGGCGCCTGAAGGCAGTTCCATCGTAGCTCAAGCATGGATTGTCGAAGATTCTGCACGGTTTGAAGACGGTTCGAACGGCCTCGAAAACTACCCACATGTTGTACGCGGAATCATTGAGATAGGTCATTTGAATGTGACCGGTGAATCCGTCGCCATGACAGGGAATACCACCATCACCCTCCCTGCTGCATACGATGGTTCTGATTTATCGGTGCATCTCTTGTATCAGCTCAATTATCCAATTGAAGTGGTAGATGATGTCAATCAAGGAGACGAGTGTGAAAATACCGACTGCGGAGAAGACGACCAAAGTATTCCAGCAGCACCCATGGTTGTGAGTTTGAGCGTATTCATCGCAGCTGCCTTGATTCGTAAGGATTGAACTTGTAAGATTACTTCCTTCTGCCTAGCCCACGGTTGGAATCGCGAAGATCTTGTTGCAGCTCCCAACGGAAATCTGTAATGTGTTGGGGTGTTTGCTCTACTTCGCCAAAGTGCCAATGCCACGGTGACCCGTTTGGATTGCCGAGTGTCGATTGTGCCCTGTCAAGATGGAGGGAAAGGTCTCGACGCGCAGTATGTTTAGCATGGTCTCTTCGTATGAACACAATGCTCTGTTCATGAGTGCCTTGTTCAACAAATCCTAGCAGGGTCGCAAACCTTCGGAATATTCGACGTTCTTGCTGATTTCGCACGGTTGTTGCAAGGTGACAGTGTTCAAAAGTAACATCCCCTCCATCCAACACTCCAAGCCTAAAGGTTGAGCCAATAGGGTGCTGCAACAAAGCATCCCATACTCGAGGGAATATCTCGCAGTATCGGCGCTCTCCGTTTCGAATATCACCTACAGGCAAATCTTCTACCAAGGTGATATGATGCTGCCTCTGTAGTTGGAGTTGAGCCCAATTGTTCCTGTCATGTCCGAAGTGGTGAAAATAGTGATGGGGTTCAAAACCTTCCTCCGCAGAACCATCCTTCAGCGTCTCATGCCAGAGTTCAATGAACTGAGGATGAGGCATTGCGGAATCTGCAGCCACTGCATGCTCGACCAAAATATCACAACGGTTTTTACTGTTCTGACCATCATAATCGCGATGCCATCTGCGTCGGTTGAAGGCGATGTTTCTACGGAATAAATGCATCATGTTCCGGTTTTGTCCACCTGCATCTTCTGGTTGTTCTCGGGGCAACCATCGGATGGCATCCGTTTGATTCGCCATGATTTGTTTGAATTCTTGGACGGTTGAATCACGAAGAAAGCGAATATGATTGTCCAGCAAAGGAGAGGGTAGGCCGAGCGGAGGCTTTGAAGCAATGTGTTCTCGTAAACTTCCAATTTTATCCGAGGTTTTGACATCATCAACAAGCGAGAGGATGACCGATACGATAGTATCACCGAGTGGAACTGTCGAATGGAAGGCGCCGTGATGAATGCACAGTACTGTCGTTCTCCTGGGCCCTAACGAATCAATCGCTCGTATGATAAACGGCGCCCCATGTGCCCCTCTCCCAACTGTAACTTCGTAAAAATGGCCCATTCGACCGATGACAAGCATGCGCTCATCATGGACAAAAACACGATCGGAGTTACTGTCAATGACTTCTCGAAGAAATTGAATAGATCGTCGAAGAGGCGCTGGTATCTGATGAGATTCCTGCTTTGAATCGGTCCAATTAAACTGTAAAGCATACAACAAGTCAGAACATGGTGAGCTATGAGGTGATAAGGCGAGCGATATCAAAAAAGCCCAGGCTGCCGGTTCTTCGGGAATTGAGGTCTTACGTGAAGCGTTGTTCTTTGCTCGAACCACAAATTTGAGTTTCCCCCCAACGATTTCAAATGGCCATGTACGATTGATGTTGAACCGCTGATACCGAGTATATGCCTGCCATCGTCGAATCCAAGGGTAGGCTGTAAGTTTCCCTAATTCAGCAGGGTGGTGAGTGAATGCTTCTTTCAAATGGTTCTCGAATTTCGTTCCGATGGGCGTTGATAATCTCTGCCGAACATCACGTGACCAAGCACCTAAGGGATTCATTACTGAATATTGGGGAGCCTCAAGTTGCTCTTCAGCCATCCATTCAACCCATGAAAGCACAGCGGAAGCAGTGGGTTTATCCAATGATTCGCGAATCCTATTTGGCCCAATTATGCGTCGTGGTACTCTACGGATTTGGAGGGTGTCAATAGCGCCGGTCGTCATTGATCCAATCGCAATAAAGAGCTTCGATAGGTCCCAGCCTAAACGATGCTTCTTTGAAGAAAGAAGGTTGAGAATCGACACCGTAGGAACCAGTGCAATCGTTTCTCTTCCATTGAGATACATACGATCAGCAACAAAAGAAACATGCATTCCATCGAGAAGATGGAAGCCTCTGTGTAATTCGGTTCGTTGCTTCTTATCCAACCGGACGCCATCAGATATTTTTTGAATGATACCGGACATCTCGTCTCCATCGCATGGAGAAAATAACACTGGGTCGGTTGATGGGTTCTGTAACCGAGCCCAACCAACATCCTCCGAGTCAGATACATTTTCTATCAAGTGCTTCCAACGTTGTTTGGCAGTACGCCCTCCCCCGCCAATCAATTGTAACGCTTCAGCATGTTGTTGATCGTGTACCTCACATGCCCATCTTTTGTTGGCTTTAGAAACGATAATCGATTCACACAAAAGGCACGGGTTCGAAACCGAAGGATGTTCACAAACAGAGCAATGTGAGGTATGCTGTTGCCTGGCCATGGCCATTAGACTACCGAGTGTATTTAACTCTCAAGCGAGGAAAATGCCTCAATAATATGTTCGACATCCTCATCAGTTACATGCAAATGAACCACGATGCGGCATACATTGGGTTTGACATCTAAGACATCAATGTTCATTCGGCGGAGTCCTTCCATGACTTCCAATGCAGGAGCCTTCGACTCAAAGTAAACCATGTTGGTCTCCACTGTATCCATTTTCACTTCGAAATCCTCGAGTTGGTTGATGGCTTTGGCAATGGTTTTTGCGCGCCTGTGGTCGTCAGACAAGCGGTCTACATGGTGGTCGATGGCGTGCAAACAGGCGGCAGCAAGGAAGCCTGACTGGCGCATGCCGCCACCAAACATCTTTCTCCATCGGTGAGCGCGAGCAATGAAGGAATGAGAACCAACCAATACCGAACCTACGGGAGCTCCAAGTCCTTTTGAAAAACAAATAGATACAGAATCGTAGTCGCGTAACATTCGGTTGAGCGGGGTCTTCGTAGCAGCAACCGCATTGAAAATACGCGCACCATCCATGTGAATAGCACAGTTGTTTGCTTTGGCGACCGCAGCAATCTCATCCAGAGTTTCCTGCTGATAGCAAGCACCACCGCCTCTGTTTGATGTGTTTTCAACACAAACCAAGGTCCCATCAGGGAAATGGGAAAGAGAGCCTTCTTGCTTTCGGATAGCAAGTTGAACATCTTCTGAACGCATCAAACCGCCGTGAACGTCAACCAATGCAATGGATGCCCCGCATAGAGCAGCATACCCACCGCCTTCGTAGATGTAGATGTGGCTGTTCTTGGCCGTAATGATTTCATCGCCAGGACTCGTATGGGCTCGAAGGGCGATAGCGTTCGACATCGTTCCTGAAGGGACAAATAATCCAGCTTCTTTCCCACACATTTGAGCCATTTTCTGCTCCAACAGAGTCACTGTAGGGTCATCCCCGAGAACATCGTCTCCGACGATGGCGCCGTTCATCGCTTCACGCATAAGTGGCGTAGGTTGAGTAACGGTATCTGAGCGAAGGTCGATTCGGTCCGAGTTGTAGTCACGCATATCCATCGCAATGAGCCACTCCTCATGAAGGCAATGGAATTGCTTAGAGAAGTTTCAATTCTCCAGTAATACGTTCCAAGAGGTCATCGGTTTCCGGACCTAAAGCAAGTACGGTAAGTGAGCCGCTCGGAATTTGAGTGTGGCCTGCATCATGGACAAGTGTTGTCAAAATTCCAGCGTCCTTGGCCAGTTGTTCAAGCGCTAACAGATGGCCTGCATCCGCACCCTTCAAACAGACTTTCTTTTGCCCAGTAGCAAGCCATTGCTCAACAAAGAGAGGTTTGAGTGAGCCTGCCTTCATTGTAGCCATCACAGCACCGTGACCAACTTGAGCGGCAATCTTCCCCTTACCCATTTTTAATCCGTGATTAACCACGCACACCATTTTGCAAGGGCCATCAGGAGACTGCCCAATCACAGGTGGGGCTGTAAGACGATGGAAAAAGGAACGTAGACCCATTTCATCACCTAATAGGGTTTCAAATCGGAAACCAGAGCATCGATGGCGCGGCGTGGAGCAGGTCCGATTCCAAGTACCGTAATGGTACCAGGCGGCACCTCGGTGTGTCCTGCGTCTTTGACGAGTGTTGTTACGAGGCCAGCAGACTGTGCTTGACCAGCTAAGCGCTGAAGTGTCCCAAGATCATCTGCACGAAGACAAATCTTTCTTGCTCCACCGTTCATCCACCGCTCGACAAGACGAGCGTGCGTTTTACGAGCATTTACCGTACATGTAACAGCAGCATGTGAACATTGTACTGCGAGTTTACCCGCAGACATCTTGAGATCTTTACGAGCGATGAGGACCATTGATGGGTGTTCAGCCGTCGATGCCATGGCCATTCACCACCGCAAACTCGATTTCTTCAAGCGTTGGTTGCTCCTCGAGTCGTTCCGAGAACCAACCGCCCAGCCACACAACAAAGGCGAGGTTGCTCGCCATGTGGAGGAGATCGAACGGTATGCCGTGAATGAGGTATGTGATGAAATCAGTAAACCCAATGGTGCCGTCAAGTATTGAGAAAGATACGATCAAATCGAACCAAACTGCTGCGGCAAGGGATGCGAAAATAGCCTTCCGAAGGTTGAGTCCTGATGGGGTAATCAACGAGAGTTGTGAGCCGGCGACCGCAACGCTTGCCCAACCAACTGCTTGGAATAATGTCCACCATCCGTCACCCATGAAAAAGTTCGAAATCATGGCGACGAGTACTGCGAAAGCAGCACCGCGGCGAGCCCCTAACTGTGCTCCAACAAGTAATGCTGCTACAGTAACGGGTTGCACGTTCGGTAACGGCTGCATAACTACGCGAAGTAGAGTGACCGACAGAACGAGGGTTGCTAAAAACAGGGAATCCATGATTGGGCGCTTCGTTGGCTTTGCCAAAAGCCAAAAAGCGCTTGCGAGTAAGGCGACATCCAAAACAAGACTCGCAAATGGAGAAAGAGTGGGCCCGTGAACACCCATTGCTTCGAACATGATTCGACCCAAGAGGGTGGATGATTTGAGGCTTACCTAAGTTATACTGGAGTCCACCGGACTATGGAGGTTGATTTAATCTCGGTATTATCGGCCGAAAGGCGTCCCTTGGAACCGTCCAAATCGTACTCCCAACCTTTACCCTCTACCCCGTCAATAGAGGAAATGTACATGCCAATGCCCGTTTGTTCAACCGAGAGTGAGTAACCGGCTTCTTCCGCCGCCGCTTCAGTCACAGTAAACACGTTCTCGTAACCAACGAAACCGCCGAATGCTGTTTCTTCACCATCAATTTCGAAGATGACAACTTGAGTGCCGAGCCAAGAATCTGGCCATTGTTCGTCCCATTCCTCGGAGGTTGAAGGATCAGAGAGTACTTGGTCAATCGATTCCGACCAAACTTGCGAAAGTTCGGGTAGAATCAAAAGCAGAATCAGGACAAGAAGAAGGCTGAATGTTCTCAGAAAGAATTCTTTTTTCCCGTTGATAAAGAAGATTGCCGATGAGGCAAGAAGAACGTAGGCTGCGAAAACAATACCTTGCGTCCCCCAGTTGATATCCTT
>JABIWF010000112.1 GCA_018701175.1 Methanobacteriota archaeon | reverse complement strand
GAGAAATGGAGACTCAAGTTTCGGCAATCATGGTCGCAAACACAATTCCTCCTCATAGCATCGGCAGCACTTCTGATGGTTTTCGCAGTCCATAACGTCACTTCGAATGAAGAAGCAATGTCTGCAAAAGAAACCCTCGATTTCTGTTACTTCTCTGAACTGGTGACATCCGAATGTGGGCAAGCACAGAACCGTTGGGACGATGCAATCGGCTATGCGTGGTCGCTGTCAGCTCTTGGAATTGTTATACTCGGCGCCACTTCATTCGTGATTCAACGACCTGATGAAGATGGGAACTGGCCCGTTAAGAAAAACGATATTGCTTCAGAAGAGAAAGAGATTGAACATCTACCGACATCACGGCACACGAGTAAAAAATTAGGTTCGTGGAAGAAAGGCAGTGCACACGAAGAGGAATGATCACTCTGCGACCGTGCCAACGACTTTTTGACCGGCCATTTCATGCTTTTCGAGAGCCTTCAATGCAAGTCCTACCTTGCTGGTATGGATACTGATGAAAGTTGAATCTGCATCGAAATGAACGTCGCCGATTGCCATTTCATCGCATCGAAGCGAATTTTGAAACCAATTTGCTACAGAACGGGATGAGCCAGCATCGGACTGGGAGATGTTCAGTTGAAGAGTGACAAAGCCGAACACGTCTGCCGTTTCTCCAAAGTCATCTTGGCGCTTAACTGGATCTCGGTCAATCCCTTCAGGGAGTTCAGGAACTTCGGTTGGAATAATATCGAGACCATAGGTTGCCATAATCTTGGAGAGTTGAGGCGCATCGTCTCGAGAGACAAGGCTCCATGCTGCTCCTTTTCGACCAATTCGGCCCGTACGACCAATTCGGTGAACGAATGAATCGGTGTCAACTGGCAAGTCGTAATTGACAACCAGAGTGATTCCATCGACATCAATGCCACGAGCCGCAACGTCAGTTGCGACAATTGTCTTGACTTCGCCTTCCTTGAAGCGGCCGAGAATCTTTTCACGTTGGTTTTGGCTGAGATCGCCGTGAAGCCCTTCGACGACGAATCGATGCTTGTTGAGACGTTGTACAGCCAAGTCAACCATTCGCTTTGTGTTGCAGAAGATGATGGTTTGGTCTTCATCGTTCATTCGGCACATCAAACGCCCCAATGCCCACAACTTGTTAGCACGTCCAATCTTGACGCTGTACATGTCAATTGGGGGGATGTCGAGTTCTTCTGAGTTGGTAAGAACGAACTCTGGCTCGTTCATGAACTCGTGTGCAGCATCGATGATTTCTTGCGGGAAAGTGGCGGAGAAAAGGAGCGTTTGTTCACGGTTTTTCATTCGTTCTACGACCCACATGATGTCGGGGAAGAAACCCATATCGAGCATACGGTCGGCTTCATCAAGGCAGAAGAGCGTGAGAGATTCCAGGTCAATATGGCCTCGTTCGGTCATGTCCATGACACGGCCAGGTGTTCCAACGATGATGTCGACTCCACCGGCGAGATGCTTAGCTTGCTTCTCAAGGTCCGTACCACCGTAGACGGTTTGAATGGAGAGTCCGGTATCGCCTTGAAGCGTTTGGAATTCTTGAGCAACTTGGTTGGCTAGTTCTCGTGTTGGAGCAAGAACAAGAGCTTGGAGTTGGCCCGTAGGCTGACAACGTTCAAGCAAAGGCAATCCAAAGGCTGCTGTCTTACCTGAACCCGTACGAGCTTGTCCGATGACATCTCGACCTGAGCGGGCAAGTGGAATTGTGTCCTTTTGGACTTGAGTTGCGAACTCCCACTCGATTGAACTTAGGCTGTCAAGTAGGTGTTGGGGAAGGTCCCAAGAGTCGAAGCGGGTATTGGTGAACATTTGATCATCTCCGTCTCGGTGTATCGAGTGGGTCGCCGAGACGGTGGCAACCCCATCGATTGGAATCAGTAGTTGTCTCGCTCTTTGATTTCGGCTTGGAGCTGACCCATCCAATACTTTCGTGCATTGTCACGGGTGAGTGGCCGACGCATTTGTCGAACGTGTTCCAAAATGTACTGTCGGAACTTGAGTGATTTGTTGCGATTGATGCCTTTCGGGGTGATTCCATCCCACAAGCGTTCGAATTGCTCAGCCTTATCATTGAATGCCTCATCCATCTTATTCACCTCTAAGCAATCGGCCCACCGACACTCCCCTCTTAACCATACCGACATGGACGGTGAGTGATTTGTGGTCGGAAAAAGTCAAGATTTCAGAAATAATCTTCATCTTCATCCGGCTCATCGTCTTCAAAATCATCGTCATAGCCCATCATTTCGTCTTGGCTGACTGCACGGTACACCGGCGCAGCAGCAGGTTTAGAGTCTTCTTGTGGCGAAGCGGGGCTTGCAACACCACCGATTGCTGCGGGACCCGGTTTCGGACTCGGCTCTGAATCTGTGGAGCGGATCGGTTCGAGGCCAACGCGAACGCCTTGTGCTTCAGCCACCTCACGGTCGAGAGCCGGCACGGGTGCAGATGGCGCAAGTTGAGCGTTCTTTTGTGCTTCAGTCCCTTCAAGGGATGCGTCGAATACCATTTCCTTGAGAGAGGCAATAATTTTCTCATTGGTCTCCGATGTGAGGAGTTCAGCAGCCATCGTTCGTAGCACATCTTCTCCGAACAGCCTTGGAAGCAGTTCGATACAAGCAGAACGAACCTTGACGTCTTTCGACTTTGTACCTCGGACGACCAGTTCACGAGCACGCCCGTGGTCTGTGTCCATCACTTGAACTGCCTTGATGGCGCTGAGGCGGACTTCTGAATCCGAGTCAACGAGTGCACGTTCCGCAAAGAGTGTCGCCATCCTCGATTCCTTTCGGGCCAAGGCAGGTAGGTTTTTGGCAGCAATACGGCGAACTTCAACTTCAGCGTCGTTCAGTGACCATGAGATAAGATCCCATACTGCAGAGTCGCCTTTGTTTACAATACGCTTGAGAAGGGCAGTGGCCTTCTTACGCAGTGTAACTTCTTCTTCAAGAAGTAACGAATCAACGTGGTCGACAACCACTTCAGGCCAAGTTTCGCACAATCCCGCAAGACCAGCCCATGCCCCGTCGCTGCGAAAGCGAACAGTTGATCGAAGTTCGTTGGCGAGAATCGAGTGAACCCCCGAAGGAAAAATTGGCGAAGTTGCCGTCAAGCAGCGGCTTGCAGCTTTGCGTACGTTGACATCCGAATCATCCAAAAGAACCGAAAGCCAGTCGAACAATTCCTCTGACTTGAGAACGGCAACTTCGGGCAGGACATCTAATGCCGCAACGCGTTCTTCAGCAACATCTGACTCAAGATACTGCAGCAGAAGAGCATGAGCTTGGTGTATTCTTGCACCGTGGAATCGGCCAAGTGCTCTAAGAGCGTCAATTCGACTCAGCGTCATTGAACGGCTGTCCCAACGGATGACCGCAGAATCCGTTTCCTTGTTGAGAAGTGCAAACACATCATGGTCGGTAAGAGAAACCCATGGTCCTGTCTGCGTCTTAACTTTTTGAGCCGCTTTACGAGGTTTTGCGACGTTAATTGGAAGGCCAGTGCGCGGGTCTCGGGCGATATATTCACGTGACATTCTTGACTCCTCCAAAGGGTCGCATAACCCCTAACCGAATGAACCTATGGCTTCGGCCACCAAGTACATCTATCCACCCTTCAAGTAGTCTACAACGGTACATAACGCGAGTGAGTAAAGGTATTGAAGCCAGTCCGTTACCATTTACCATGGACAGCAAGATGGCATATGCAATGTTGATGATGGTCATCATGCTTATCGCTCCGCTGACCTCGATGATGGAGCAACCGACTCCACAGGGTCGAGTCCTTGAATCTGAAAAGGAGAGTCTTCACGGTATTCACAGCGATAACGATTTCAACACAACCGCTGGATTTGCACTGACCAATGTTACCATTGATGCCTCAAACGGTGAGGCGGAACTGAGTCGGCCAGTTCTTTCATGGAATACAATAGCGAATCCGAGTCTGATGGTGCCACGGACCGGGGGTTGTGCAGCTTACGTCGAAGATACTCAAAGCATCTATTTGATGGGGGGTCGCTCTGACCCAGACCCAACTCTTTCTGGCGATGAAGAAACAACCCGTTCCGTAGAAAAGTTCACTTTAGAGAGCACTGCATGGGAATCTGTCGATAGTTCAATGCCAGTTGACCAAATGTATTTTGACTGTGCAGCTATCGGTTCTGTAATTTATTCAGTAGGAGATTACCACCCCTATACCACTCCCGAAGTCCGAGCAGAAGGATTGCTGCAAATATACAACGCCAGTAACGACACCTGGTATGAGGGTGCCTACATGCCAGGAAACACTGGAGTCGGGTTGTCTGGAGTTGAGGATTTAGGCGGTTTCATTTACTCCGCTGGTGGCGTTAGCAGAAAGGACCGTTCGGATATTTCGAATGTCACATTGAGGTATAACCCACAGACTGACACGTGGGATCAAATGGCTGACATGAACGTTGGAAGACATTCATTCACCCTTTCCGAATTCCAAGGTAAACTGTACGCCCTTGGAGGAATTGTTCGGCAATACGACCCAATTTCAGGTCAGTATTTCATCGCGCCTTCAAACCTTACTGAAGTTTACGACGCACAGGCCAACACGTGGACGAATCACACCGATTTGCCTTTTGATATTGCGGCGCACGATTCGACTGTGTTCAACGGTGAGATTCTCATTGCAGGTGGTATAACGGGCTCTGGATGGGGTGCTCAAACCAAAGAAGTTCACGGTTACAACCCTCTCACTGAAACTTGGTCGTTGCATTCGGATTTGCCGTTTGACATGTACGATCACACCATCACTGCAATCAATGAATCCGTAGTTTACGCCTCTGGCGACTCATCGTCGTACAGATTTTCCACATGGTCATCGAACTACAGAGACGTAACTGGAGTTCACAACAACTCCGAAACTCAAGCCGGATGGATTACCTCGGATATCATCGACCTTCGACAGAACACAAACGGCGTTGCCTCACCTGTTCGTTTGCAATTTGACGGTACAGCCTCTCCCGGCACTGAACTTCAACTTCAATATCGGCTCGCAACGGATTCAACAGACATGAGTTCAGTTTTGTGGCGTCCACTCGGTCCAGAAAATGTATCTCAATTCCACCTCACTGGAGACCACACACTTGCCGCCATTGGAGAAGGAATGTCGTACCTCCAATACCGTATCAAAATGAGTACCTCCGAATTGATTGAATGGTCAACGCCCGACTTAGACTCAATCGTCATTTTTTCCGAGGAAGCGACACTCCTGACGCCCCCTCTAACATCGATGCACCCCAACGCAGCCCAAGTGACGGTTCAATCGTTCCACTCTTCATTTGGTACCAACTCGAATTACAGTCTTTTGTTGCACCAAACCAATGCTGATGGGTTCAACTTACCAGCGCAAGATACAGCCAAAATCACGTGGAACAACATCACTTCTTCGTATACCATCGAAGACCATGGAGGTATTCTTCGACAATCTGGAGTGAATGTCAACGTCCATTCATCAAGTGGACAGGGGGATATCATGCACTGGGGACTCTCCATAAACGAAGGTTTGAGCGCACAATATCTCGTGATGGAAATTCAAACAGAAGGCGAACTGTCGTCTACTTTTAGGACCAATTCAACAATTGAAATTCAAAACATCCTCAACATCGACATTACAGATTACGCGTCCAATTTTTCGAGCATGGGTGATAATTCAATTTCAGACTTTGAAGTCTTTCCAGACGGTGCAGAAATCGAAGTTACCGTCGACCATGCATTCGATCAATCCGGAACACGATTACTGTTTGGAACAATTGAAGCACGTCTCCACATCGATATCGAGAACCCTCAGTCCGGTTGGTACAACTCAACAACGGACTGGGAGCAACTCATTACTGGGAGTGAAACCGACCTGAGTTTTCGCATAGAAAATGTGAGTTCAGGAAGCGCTAACATTTGGATTGAAGCACGTACACAAGACGACTTTGTACTCAACGTAGATTCGTCAGTCAAAGAAATTATTGTCAATGTGAATGCCCCGGTTCAAACCTCAAACTCACCTCAGAACAACGACTACATTAACGAAAACTCTGAGCGTTCAGTTGAATTCAACTTCTATGACGTAGGCGGCTTTAGTACCGACACTGTTCAAGCCTACGTCTGGATTGAGGCATTGCATGATGCAGACAGTGATGGAGAGTTTTCGTCATCCGAGCGTGTATCCACTGAGGTGTTCATCTCCAACGTCGAGAACGATTGGTTACTCAATCTAACTGTCAACGACACTGCAAATGAAGACCACCAAATGGTCCATGTCATCTTGGAAGGAACCAACATGGCTGGAAAGAATATTCGCGAAGCCTCGTTCAACTCGAACTACGGACTCGTATCATGGATGAGCCGTACTCCGGAAAATGCTAATATTTCATCTGTGGAGCCGTTGACAGGTCAAGCGGAAAATGAAGTGCAGCGTATCGAGCCGACCGGAACAGTCGGGTGGAAGGTCGTCGTCTCAGACTCAAACGCACTCACCGACATTTCTGAAATACGATTGATTCTTGGTAAAGATGAGTCGCTCGGCATGCGCTATTCACCGACTCAAAATGTGTGTGAATCCATGGATGCACGGCTCTTGATTGAAAATTCCTGCTTTACTGAAGTCCTCAACAATTCCTATTCCATTTCCTTTGCAGCAAGTATCGATTGGGCGTTCGCGGAGTCGGGTCTCGACATAGGACACCTCGAAATACAGGTCGATGATTACGATGGAATGCAAACGTTGGAATTGGACAGTCAATGGACACTTGAACGTGAATTAATCATCGAATTTGATTCACTCATGGACGTTGAAGGGGCCGTTCAAGGCGAACTTGAATCCGGATGGAGCATTGTGACCGGTGACTCGATTCAAGTGAATGCGACGCTCAAACACTTGACTTCAAACACTTCGTACAACGGCCCAATGTCCGTATTTTGGAGAGGTAAGATACAAGACCAATTTTTCTCTGAAAGTTTCTCTGTTCAAGTTGAAGATGGGAAATTATCGGCAATGATACAAGCTCCAACTGGTGCAGGATTGTGGCACCAAACGGTTTTGGAAATTTGGGATCCATATAATTCTGAGCAATTTTACTCGATGGAACTACCGAACATGCTCCTCGACGACAGCCCACCTTTGCTTGTCGAATCAACAATGACATCCGGCGTATCTCGGTATCACCTCGAGGCAGTCGAAATTGGAGTGAACATCGACGAGAGTAACGCATGGAGCGGTAACCTAACGCTTCAATGTCAAATTCGTTCTTTGGAGTTTGAATGGCCCATCCTCACACAAACCCGTGAGCCGACCACTGTATTTGACGGGAAAACAATGTTCAGTTTCATGTTTAATTTCGCTGAACAGGGAGATCCATCCACCCTCTCAACCCAATCGAGCATGGAATGTTGGGCATCCGGAATGGATGATGCAGGATTGGAACTGTATTCCCCTGGAGGAAATTCTGAGAACAGTCCATGGTTGTCGACATCACTGAGTAACGTTGGTCCCGATCTCGCCATTCAAACCGTAAACTTTGAAGGAAGCGCCTCCGAAGGCTCGAAACTAAGAATTGCTGTTGGAGTTGTCAGCCTTGGTGAAACGATCGAGACGACGTTCAATGTCACATTGAGTATTGTTCAAGATGGCCAATCCACCGTCGTTGGGCGGGAATTGATTCCAGGGATGGATGAAGATACCGAGGTAGAAATACGCTCAACGCTTGAAGTTCCAAAAGGAGATTGGACGCTGTCCATCGAAATCGATGCAGAACAGAGCATCTGGGAATTGAGTGAGACAAACAATGTTTGGTCGAAGAATTATTCACAAGACAAAGACAGTGTGTCCTTTGCCACTCCAGCAGTTGCAGCAGGTGGCGGAGTACTGGGACTGATTGCACTGGTGATGTTCGCTCGAAAGAAGAAAGGGGCTCAGTCTGATGATGATTTGCCGGCAAAGGAAAAACCACTGAAGGGGCCACCGTCACGTTCACAGAATTCCTCAACCCCAAGTTCACTGAAGGGGCCGCCTCCGAAGTCTTTGGTCGAAAGTACCACGTCACATCAAGAAGTGGCGGCTGAAGGAATTGAAACAGTAGAGAGTTATGCGAAGTTACCCGGTGGAGGAAACTACGACTACAGCGGTGGACAAACAATCTATTCTGGAAACGGCATTGGAACTTGGAAACAAAACCCTGACGAATCCTTCACACGGATTGAATGAGGGAATGCTTAACTTCTTTTACAGGGAACAGTTGTTTGAACCGTGGCGAGAGAAGATATCGAGGATGTACGGCGAGTGCTCGCCATATGTTTCCGGGATGGCCAATCGCTCGATGCCCTTGACATTGAGCGAATACTTTCATTCGACATGGAGTGGATTTCACCTAATGAAGCTGAGAAAGCAGTTCAAGCACTCATCGGAAAAGGGTGGCTTTCTGGAGAAGAAAGCGCTCTTAGACCCACGGTCTCACTTGAAGGTGTACAATCACCACTCGGCTGGTTTCCACGCCCTTCACGGCTTCTCATGCCAGTTTCACCGTCTCAAGAAGAACCGACAGCTGAAATGGATGCACCGGAATCGGTGAAGCCCGATGCTCCCGTACCATCGATAGCCAAAGAGCAACCTACTCTCGAAGCATCGAATGATCCTCGTGCCAAACTCGTTAAACGCTTGACGAAATTCATTGCAAAATCGTCTCAGATATCTGTTGCAGAAGTGGAACGGCGTGCTCAGCGAAAGCAGCAAGCGCTCGGATACGCAACCCTGTGGATGTGTTTAGCACTTGTTGCAAGAGAACAAAACCTTTCGATGAAAGAAATCATCGAAGCGCTATCGACGCTTTAGTTAGCCTTCAAACACGATTGCCTCAGGAGTCTCGACGACTTCCTCTTGATTGCGCGCTGATAATTCAATCAGCACTGGAAGCAAGACAAGTGCAAGTAGCAACGAAAAGAAGACTGTGACGGCAGTAATCAGGCCAAAGTCTTGGATGACCGGCATTGGTGAAAACATCAAAACGAGGAAACCAAATGCCGTAGTAAGTGCACTCATAATGAGAGCCACACCTGTCGTAGAGAGCGCAGCACGTAACGCCTCCCAATGGGTATCTCTTCGTGCCAATTCAACTTCGATGCGGCGCCACATGTGGATGGAATAATCAATTCCAATTCCCAGCGTGAGTGCAGTCACCATCACCGTCAAAACGTTCCATTTGAGTGCTAAAACAAACATCGAACCTGCCACCCAAAGCGATGCAAGTGCGACCGGGAGAAGCACAGCCAGTGCCGGTACGACACGACGTGTTAGAACAAGCAACACAAGGAAAGAAACGCACAACGAGATTGCTGTCGATTTAATTTGAGACGAATTCAATCCTTCAAGAACGGTCTGTAGAATCACCAAATCTCCAGTGATGTGAAGTTGAGCGTGGCCATCCAAATTGTACCTCAATGTACCTGAAAGTGAGGTCGAACCAAGTTGTTCCTCAATACTTGAAATCACGGTGTTGGATTGATCGGAGGTTGATGCTTCTACTCGAATTTCGTTTCGGAAGTAGGTGATTTCCTGACCGTCCAAGTGTACCGTTTGATCGATACGCTCAGCCCATGTTTCACCGGACAGCACATCAGCCACCGTTGTGTTGGTTGAAAGAGCAGCAAACATCGGCCCGAGGTTACAGCCTTGGCTGGTGTTAACGACATAGACATCACCTGCATAGATTTCGAGATTGTGTTCTTCGCCAAAACTTGCGTCACGTAGGATGGCGTCTCTCAGAACCACATATGGGCCTTCATAGGACGGTGATGACGGTGAATCATCGGTTCCAACGACGTAGTGATTGGTTTCCAAATCTTTGTGCAGACCTCGTAATTCATCGAGCATAAGGGCATCACCCGGTATTGAGTCTTCATCTGTTGCAGGTTCCAGAAGAATGTAAATCAATTTCCAAGCAGCACTGTCGTAACTTGTATCCATGTCATCACGAACTTGCATAATTTCCATTTCGGGATCAACGAAGTCTGCAAGATCAAAGTCGGTTTCGAGGGAAACAACTCCAAATATGGAAACTCCTGAAATCAATATGGCAGCAAGAAGAACCATCACTTGCTGTTTCTGCTGAACACCAACAATTGAGTTGACAAGGCCCGGCATTGTGATTGCAACTGCGTTTGTAGTGATGGAGATTTTATTGCGGGCAACATGCAATGCACCGACGACGATGGTCGATGAGGCGAAAGCACAAACTACGCCAAAGGCCAGAGCATATCCAAAGGTGGCCAAAGGTGGCAAGGGGGAGATGATGTTGGCAAGGAAAGCAGCAACGGTCGTCACAACTGCCAATGACAGCGGGACAGAAAGGCGGGCACAGGCACGCAACCACGCTTCCGAGTGATCGTCAACCTCTTTGCGAATCGCAGAGAAAGCCCTCTGGAGATGTATGGCATAATCGATTCCGAGTCCAAGAACAAGAGGAGCAACTGCTACCTCTAATGCTGTGAATCGGACACCGAGTGCGTTGAGAACTCCGTATGTCCAAATGAGGGCAAAGGACAGTCCAATCAGCGGGAAAGCGACATCATTGAGCGAGCGAAAGGCGATGGCAAGCAGTACAACCACGACAACCAAGGCGAGGACAACGAGCAGTGCCAAATTGTCAAAAGTTCCTTGGTCAATATCATAGGAGATGAGGTCGAGTGACGCAACCCCGTATTCCAACTCGGAATTTTGTGAGAGTTTAGAAAATTCAGTTCGGAATTGGTCTTGGATCATTTTTCGTTCTTCTTCATCCATTTCAGGGTCAATTTCCAAAACCCAAAGCGTTGAATTCGCAGCTGGCGCTCCGTCACCTGTTCCGTCGCTGAGATAGGTGCAACTTGCATCGATGTTCAAGTCCGAGTTGAGCAGTGCAGAGGATGCATATCGAGCAGCAGAGAGGAGTTGGTCGTCGGAAGTCAGAGAACAAACTGTGTCTTCATCAAACAGCGCATCAAGTATTTCACTCCACGACTCGATGGATTGCAAATCTTCACCTCCACCCTCTTCATCCAGGGCCAATTGAACGATGCCCGGAGCAGTGGTCCAAACGGCAACTGCATTTTGGCGTTTAACAGATTGGTTTTCCATGTAATGCAGGTGCTCATCCATCGTCTTCAAGTGTTCTATAGAAAGTACGTTACTACCATCATCAGCGGTGACATGGATGAAAAGCGGGCGAGCCTCGTCAGGGAAATGCTCGTGGATTCGATCGTGAGCGTCGCGTGAATCAGATTCCGGCGCAAAATCTCCTAAATCTGTGTTGAACGTCGGTGGCGATACGACCAAATGTGCGCTAATGGCTACAGTAAACAAGACGACTACGACCAGTATTGCTGGAGTCCACTGTTTGAAGCGTGGTGACCAAAGGGCCATCCGTTCCTCCAACGCAGATGTATCCATTGTTCGTGCGATGCCAAGACAGTAAAAAAGGGGCGTGGTTGATTTGTACGGCGAATGGTGTTCTCACAAAGTATTCCGACGGTGACGATTTCTTTTCTCGTTCACCTCGGCGCAGGAGAAGGTTCAAAACAAGTAGGCAGGTGGCAAGAACGATTGCAATGCCTGTCAAAGTCCTCCTAAAAGAAAAAAATGAACTTCGATTGAGAGTCATTGGCGAGAGCCACACCGCTCTGCAAATGCTACGTGAGCGACTCAACAGCAGCAGCAAAATCGACTATGCAAACTACTTCCCAGGCCACCCTGAACTGGATGACCCTGAATTCTACATCCGAACCACTGGAAAGAACGATTCAGAAAAAGTTCTGAGAGAAATCGTTGCCGGCATCTCCTCGGAATTCGAAAGCATCAACCTCTGAATGGGGTGTTGGAGTGACAACTTGGACGGATTCTTTAGCAGAATCCATCGGCCTTGATGGCTACGCTACCGCAACCAAGGGCATTGGTGGCGTACTCAAAGCACGAGTCACTGACTTCCGTGTCGAAGAAATATCAACATCGGTCCACCTCGATAACAAAGGAAGATTTACTGTTGCTAAAATAATGTTGACAAACTGGGAAACCAATCGGTTTTGCAACACATTGGCTAAAGCGCTTTCGATTCCACGTAATCGTATTTTCTTTGCTGGAACGAAAGACAAGCGTGCAGTAACCCAGCAATTGTTTGTAATCGATGCACCGAGAGCTAAAGTCGCAGCCGTGGAAATACCCGACGTAGAGATCGAGGTCATCGGCCGCACCCACCAAAAAATTGGATTTGGAAACCACCGAGGAAACCGCTTCACCATCGTTGTTCGTGGCTGTGCAAATGAAGACGGCTCTCCGATGTCGGTAGAAGATGCACTTGAACAAGTGAAGTTGATTCAAGAAGAAATGGCTTCCAAACTCGGCGATAACAAATTCCCGAATTGGATTGGACCACAGAGATTTGGCTCAGGACGTCCAGTTACGGCAGAAGTAGGACGCCATGTCATCACTGGCGATTGGAAACAAGCTGCTCTCACCTACATTGCCATGGAAGGTGAATCAGAAAACGATGATGTTGCTGCATTTCGAGCACATGTCCGCAAAAACGGACCTACCGAAGAAGGCCTCGAACTCGCTCCACGATGGTTGGGCTTCGAACGCAAAATGGTCGAGCACCTCCTCCATCGCCCTGATGATTACATCGGAGCATTCCGTAAACTCCCAGGCAACCTGCAATTGATGACCGTTCACGCATTGCAATCAGTTGTGTTCAACAAATCTCTTCATGCAAGGCTAGCCGCCGAACACCCCATCAGTTGGCCTATTGGAGGTGACATGGTCGGACGAATCGATGAGAAAGGCCAACTGGACGCATCGAGTTGTGTTGTGGTTGAAGAACGCACTTTGCCTCGAATTATTCGGAACTGCGAACTTGGAAGGCTCTCCCCGACTGGACCTCTCCCCGGAACTGAGATCAAGACATGTGAAGGCAAAAGCGGCGATATCGAAAAGCAAGTCATCGACAGCATGGGCTTGACAGACATGGATTGGAACGTTGAAGCAATTCCCCGTCTATCGACCCGTGGGACTCGGCGTTCATTGGTTACCAGTTTCAACGAATTGAGTTTCGACAATGTACCTCTTGCAGATGACGATTCAATGGGTGAACGGTGGAAGGCCGGCCCTAATGGGAACAGCAGATGGCATCCCGAAGGTGCGTGCATTCGTTTCCGATTCACACTTGCATCTGGAAGTTATGCTACAACCTTGTTGCGTGAGTTCATGAGATGCCCGCTGCATCAATTGTGAACAACACATCCTTCTCATTTGGGCTCCAAAGAGAGACTACGCTGTTTTTATTGTTACGAAATTTAATCCGGTGCTGGTGGCACCAATGCAAGTGGATCAAAGAAGTCCCATCGAGAGAACTTCAATTTCTCCAACGCCACTGATTTCGGAAATCTTTGCTTCCAGTGCGTCAGCGAGACCTTCCCCATCGTTCATGACGACGTGGATTTGAACGAATTTGAGTCCGAAAGCCAAAGGCTTAACTTCGACAGATTGAACATTGTAGATGTCGTCGCTAAGTGCTTGGACTGAAGCCGCAATAGCGTCAGCGTTGACATCCTCAACATCTGCATCAGGATTGATTTTGTAAGTCATTGCTACCATACCCATGCAATCACCTCAGGGTCCCTGATATTTGCAACTTGGACAGGTGTAGAGAACACCTTGGTTTCGGCAACGTGGGCTACGGCCAATGGCTACATCGCAGCCAGGGCAAGGGAAGGAAGTTGAACCGGCTTCTTCAAGGGGTACACCGGATGATGTGCAATTTGCTGCTCGGTCAGTCATGATAAGTCCTCAGGAACAGATGGCCCACGCCCTCCCCTTCTTTATGGTTGCGTGCCGAATCACCTCAGGTGATGGCATAGATTACCATGCAGTATCCACGCATCCAGATACATAAATCTCGTTTTAACGCAGGACAAAAAGGCGACCGTTTTTCCCCGTACTAACGACCAGTTCGCCGTTTTTCTCACGACACCAACCGGATTCAATGACGAGAATGTCACCCACATTGACGCGCTTGATTTGCTCGTTCCAAAGAATTACTCCGACAATGCCCGTCTCGTCGCGCCCACATGCTGCAGCCACCGGACCAACATATTGTTCGGAATAGACCATTCGTCGAGGATATATCCGGAGCATAACCAGTTCAAGCCGCCGGACGGGTGAATGGGCGGTAAGGTCAGTTACTTTCTGACGTGCATGTCTGATTTTTTGTGCATTATTCACTGTGTTGGATTCTTCCATAGAACGGAAAAGCCCTTCAAACCTCATCAATCTATTCGGTCGACTTCTTTTTACGTACAGAAAACGTAGATGTCACAATTTCCGGTGCTTCCTCAATGTCATCGCCGCTAAGTTTGACGTTGAGTGCGGTCTCATAATTTTCAAGAATGCTGGTTTTCTTAAACTTCCAAGGCATGTAGTTGCGACAAATCAAGTAAACTTCAGAAGAAGAGTTGCGAGACGCATGCGGAGAGAAACGACGGACATCAGAAAAAAAGGGTTTAACCACTTGAATCAATTCCTCAACGCCCACGCCTTGGAACAGTTTCGTCACAAAAGAGCCACCTTTGCAGAGCAATGGAAGTGAAAAATCATAGACGAGGGCAACCAAAGTCATAGCGACTGCTTGATCCATATCCCATTTCCCTGTGATGTTTGGAGAGATATCCGAAATGATCGAGTTCAATGGCCGTTCCTTCAATTCTTCAAGGACTCGTTGTTGAGTATGCGGGTCGGTGATGTCTCCAACAAGTAAAATGGAGCCTTCGACAGGTTGGCATGCTTCCAAATCCACACCAATGACCCAGCCGCTGTCACCAACGATTTCAGTCGCTACTTGTGCCCAGCCACCTGGGTGACAACCGACGTCGAGAATGATGTCGCCCTCTCTCAGTAAGCTAAACCGCTCTTGAATTTGCTTTAATT
>JABIWF010000111.1 GCA_018701175.1 Methanobacteriota archaeon | reverse complement strand
CGGTGTACAAGGCGAAGCATGGAATGTTACAGCCGCTTGGGAAGGAAAACCCTCCATGGCAGCACCGACGCCAGCGCCTGCGCCTGTTGCTCCACCACCAAAACCAACACCAGTGCCAGCATCCACCCCGGTTGCTCCAATGGCCACAGATCTAACTTCGGTGGTCATCGAAGTGGTCGTGAACCATACCGGTTATCCGGCAGATTTCGTCGAATTGGACCAAGACCTGGAGGGTGAACTGGGCATTGATACGGTGAAACAAGCCGAAATCATGGCAGATATCCGAGACCGGTTCTCTTTGCCAATCGATGAAGAGTTCGTACTCTCGGATTATCCTACATTGAATCACATGATTGGTTACATTCAGCAGATGTCGACGGGCGTTGCTGCAGCGCCTTTGACCGTTCCAGCACCTGCAGTCGCAGCACCGGTTGCCACAACACCTGTATCGGTACCTGCGCCGGCCATCGTCACGGATGCATCGCTTACTGAAACGGTGGTCAGTGTTGTCGTCAGCCATACAGGCTATCCAGCTGATTTCGTCGAATTAGATCAAGACCTTGAGGGGGAATTGGGCATTGATACGGTAAAACAAGCCGAAATCATGGCTGAAATACGAGACCGATTCACCTTGCCCATCGATGAAGAGTTCGTTCTCTCGGACTATCCGACACTGAACCACATGATTGGCTACATCCAAAGAATGCAAGGCGGGGTCTCAGTGGCTAAGGCGTCACCAACTCCGGCTCCATCGGTGGTAACTCCAGCGCCTGTATCCGCACCTGCAATGCCATCAAGACCGATTTCTGCCCCTGCGCCAGTTGGCGATGCAGACCTTACTTCGATCGTTGTTGAGGTTGTTGTTCAGCACACAGGATATCCAAGCGATTTCATTGAGTTGGACCAAGACCTTGAGGGCGAACTTGGTATTGATACGGTGAAACAAGCCGAAATCATGGCAGATATCCGAGATCGTTTCTCCTTACCAATCGACGAAGAGTTCGTTCTCTCGGACTATCCTACATTGAACCACATGATTGGTTATATCCAAAGAATGCAAGGTGGTTCAGTGGTGTCTCCACCGGCCTCGAATCCTGACCCAACACCTACTGTTGCGACCCCTGCACCTACTCCGGCATCCGTTCCACCCGCTCCAACGTTGCCTCCTGTTACCGATTCATCGATACAAGAACGGCTGATTGAAGTGGTTGTCCGTCATACTGGATACCCTGATGATTTCATTGAAATGGACCAGGACCTTGAGGGTGAACTTGGTATTGATACGGTGAAACAAGCCGAGATCATGGCTGACGTTCGTGATATCTTCGAATTACCAATCGATGAAGAGTTCGTTCTTTCCGATCATCCGACGCTGAACCACTTCACTGCTTACATTCAACGCATGAAAGGTGGAACAGTAGCAGTTGAAGCGCCGCCTGTTGTTGAGACTCCAGTGGTTGTTCCTACGCCAGTTGCTTCACCGATGCCTGCACCTGTTGAACGGCAAGAGAACTGCCGAAGATGGCAGGTCGAAGTGGAGGAGTGCGTTGGAAGTGATTCACCTATTTCTCTCGACGGAACACTGGTTGTTACCGATGACGGTTGGGGAATTGCTGAGGCATTCTGTAAACTCGTGGAGTCCAAAGGAATGAAGGCTGTTCGAGTTGGATTTGAAAGTGAAATTCGCGACATGTCGTCCCATGAAGAGGATGACCGTACCGTTTTCCGTGCCGACCCTGCAAACCCTGAGCACATGGCTGAGGTCTGCAAGGAACTTCGTCAACTGGACATAGCGGGGCTGGTTCACATGGCGCCGCTTAAACTCGCAGGCGCAACATGGAATGACGATACGCTTCCTTCCTCGCAAATTGCATTGGCTGCTCACGGATACTTCTCCTTGCTGCAAGGTCTTGACGCCCAATTTGCTGAGCGAGAAGACGGCTTGGTTGCATCGGTGACTGCACTTGATGGTCGTCATGGCAACATTGGGGAGCGGTTTAATTCTGTACAATGCGCTGCTTCAGGAGTTACAAAGTCCTACTTCTTTGAACAAACACACTTGCGAATGCGAGCATTGGATATGCACCCTGAACTGATTCTTGATGCCGAACAAGCAGCACAAACAATCGCTGCTGACCTGTTTGAAATCGGTGGTGAAGTTGAAATCGGTATAGACAGAGATAGCCGTCGTTGGGCATTGGTTGCCTTCGCCGAAGATCTTGAGGCAGAGACGACTCCACTGCAGTCGGATGATACTTGGATTGTGTCCGGTGGCGGTTCAGGAGTGACGGCAGCATCGATTATCGGCGTAGCATGCCATTCTCTCAATGCGGGTGCGCACTTTGCTCTGCTCGGTCGCTCGTCGCTCGTTGAAGAAACCAAAGAATGGGTCGAATGGTCGGATGCACAACTTACTGAGCGGAAGAATTCCCTTCGCCAAGAACTGATTGATGCCAGCGACTCAGGAAAAGTTACGATGGTACAGTGGAATGCCGCATGGCAGAAATTCTCCCGTAGCCGTGATGTTTACATCACCATCAAAACGATTGAAGAAACTGGGAACGATGCCTCATATCATTCAGTTGACGTTATGGATGCTGATGGTCTTCGAGATTTGGGTGCTTCACTCGGGCGCCCAATTACTGGAATCATTCACGGAGCAGGGTTGGAAGATTCGAAACTCGTAGCATCGAAGGATTACAACGTCTTTGACAAGGTTATTCGCGTCAAGGTTGACGGTTGGCAATCGTTGTTAGGCGCCGTTGAATCATCGGGAGGCGAACTGCGCTTTGCTTCGTGCTTCACCAGCGTATCGGGACGGTTCGGTAACAACGGTCAGACCGATTACTCGGCTGCAAACAGCATTTTAGACGCTGAAATGGCTCGATTAACCGCAAGCGGTACTTGCCGTGCAGTGGCGGTGGCATGGACAGGATGGCGTGATGTCGGAATGGCGACACGTGGCTCATTCCAAGCGGTGTTCGACGCTGCTGGAATCGATACCATCTCAGTGGATAAGGGCGTTGAAATCTTTGTCGGAGAAGCCCTTCAAGGTGGAAAGCGCCGTGTTTTAGGATGCGGTAACCTTGGAACTATGGATGCCTTCGATGCATTTAGAGAAGCGCCACTACGTCTACCTGCGGAAATGGCGAGCGTCATTGCAGACCCGTACCGATTCCCATTCGTGGACAAAGTTCTCTCTGTCGATGAACGCCAATCGTTGGTTACTCAGACCACGCTCTCAGTTGCAGACCATCCGTTCTTATCGGACCATTCCATCGAAGGCGTGCCCTATCATCCCGGTGTTATGGCAATGGAGATGTTCGCTGAGAACGCTCTCTTGCTGAGACCTTCTGCCTGTCTTGCTGGTTTTGAAGATGTTTCCTTCGGCCTTCCCGTGAAGTTGCTGAAAGGTGATTTGACCGTTCGCGTCCATGCCGATCTGATCCGTGGTGACGGCGAAATGAGTTGGGTCGCTTGCCGATTAGTCTCTGACTTAAGCAATTCCAAGGGTGAGGTATTCGGTGAACGAGAACATCACAAGGCTGTGGTTCGTGTTGTCGAAAGTCGAGATGACCTTGGCCCGTTCTTGCAAAAGGAAGTCGAATCACTTCCTCAACTCGGAACGCCGGCTCACGGTGAATTGGCGGAGTTGCCGTCGTTCATCTATCGACGCTACTTCCACGGCCCTCGTTTCCAATCCCATGGCGGCGTGCTGCGAGGTATTGGTGATGAACAAACACCTGGTGCTGACGGCATTGCACTGATGCGTCATCAACTGCCACTGCTCGACCAATTCGCCCTTGAATCTCAGGGTGAAACCGTTCTGCTTGAAGCACTTCCAATGCTCATCGAAGCTGGATTCCAAAATGCAGGCCTCGTCGCTATGGAGTCTGAGGGCTTCTCTTCCCTACCAGTCGGAATTGAATGGTCTTCCATGCTCCGTGTTCCTGAGCGGGACGAAGTGCTGCGAATGCGCAGTCTGCGAACTGCTGTAGAAGAAGCTGGCATCACTGTTCACGATGTTGTGGTTGTTGGTGATGATGACGCACCGGTTCTTGCGCTTAAGGGCCTTCGATTGAAGAGCATGGCGCCAGTAGCACAGGAAGATGCGTTCACTCTCGTCAGGTGAGGAAATGAGTTCGTTCGAGGAGATCGTTCCTCCGCATCCATTGCCTGTGCGTGCAATGTGTTTTCGTTGTGCAGTTGAACCTCGAGATATTGGGCATGTAACATTGGCTTCGGTTGATGAAGTGGCGACGTTTGCCATCGATAAGCGACGTAACGAGCATTTGAGCGGCCGTTGGTTGTTGGCCAAAGCCCTCACTTTGTGGGGCTTAGAGCCGTCGATGCTTGAAGTTCGACGAACTGAACATCGAGCACCAACGCTTGCCTACCTTCCAGGGCTTTGGGTGAACACGCCGCTGCCTTCAATCAGTATCGGCCATTCAGAAGGCTGGGCCTATGTGGCGGTTATCGAACATGGATGGTCTGTTGGTATTGATGCTGAATCTGCTGGACGGGGAATTGCAGCGAATGCATTTGACATGATGGCGAAGGGTGACGAATTGGAATGGTTGAACAACCACCCTGAACATGCAATTCGCTTGTGGACTTCGAAGGAGTCGGTGCAAAAAGCGATGCAATTAGGTATGCATCTCAACCCTCGAGAAATCGTAATTCCAATTGAAGATTCGGTTGTTAATATTTCAATTGATAATTCAAAAATTCAATTGCAAAATTGGATATTTAGCCTAACTAATATATCATTGGCTTGGCGCCATGAATCGGTCTCATTGAGGACGGCTGAGGACGATTTACTTGATGCAACCAGAGAGGCAATGAAAGAGCAGGAATGGGGCGTTGGCTGCAAGACGACCCTTGGCCGTGCTTGATTACTTCCAGAACATGTATGAATCACGACTCGATTCCCATGGAAGCCCCACTGCAATTCCCACTTCGGTGAGGAATACATAATTGAACAGCAGGTAGATCACATAGGTCGAAGAAAGAACGAGAAGTGACGTGTTGATTATTTTACGGCGTTCACGTTTTGCTTGGTCAAGAGTGCAAATTCCTTGGTTTCGAAAATAAAACACGAGTCCAGTGACAACGCAAATTGCTGCTATGAGGAGCATTGTTCCTCTGAACCAACCAAATCCTTCTCCACCCCAATACAAGGTGTCCGACAACGCTGCGCCCGTGGAGACAGTGGCTAGCCCTAACATCACCATAACAACAGAAGGAAGACAGCACAGCGATGCCACAATCGTTGAACCAGCAACGTATTTCCACATCGCCCTCACGGGGTTCTGCTGCGAAAGTCGAGCATCCGCAACATCTGTCATGTTTGACAATAACATTGTTTCCCTTATGAAAGAGTGTATAGTACCTAAGAGGTTTCAACGCTGACATTATCCCAAAAGTTGTTGCTTTGTTCTTCGACTTCACTTGTGTTCATTGACTCGCCTCGGTCTGTTGTAGGAGGGGCGATGAAGACAGATTTCTTTTGCGCCATCTCTTTCTCGCGAATCTCGTTCCTCAGCTCCGCCGGCGTCTTTGATGAATAGTGGTATTTGCTCGGTTTTCGTGTACGAGTGTCTTTGCCGAGTATGCTGGATCTACTTATGGCTTTGAGTGCCTTTTCACTGTTTGGAAACAAGGCAAGTCGCAGCGAAACAAAACCGGCATACTGAACTGCTAATCCGGCCAATACAAATGGGATGGTAAAACACAATGCAAAAATGGTAGGGCCTATACTGTTGGCGGACATAATATCGGGCAAAATTAAGAACGGAACGAGAGTGAACGGCGTCCCGAAACACATGAGGAATAGGCCAGTGAACCCTGCACCAAGTCTTTCCGTAGCAGGAAAAGTATGTGCTGGCTCTTTGATTTCCATGCGCTATGGTATTTGAACGCAGATAAAAGCGTACTGCCTTCAAACATCGACGTTACGGATTTCTGGCGTTTGGTCTGCAATGATGAATTCAAGCATTGCAGCCCACATGACAAATTCAATCGATTTTTCGAGTTCCTCTTGTCCTCCAACCACTTCGACCATGTTATCGAGTGTGTCGCTGGGTGAATGGTAGGCGCTGTAATCATCATCGTAGGCGCCCAGATGGAATATGGTTTGAGCACCTAGGTCTCGGAAGGTGACGTGGTCTGAGCGCCCGAAGGTATCTTCGTGGACATCGAACACTCGGTCTTCGTGTTCGTCCCAGTGTTGGTCGCAGCCTGCTCCATAGGTTCCATCTATGCTAAGGTTCATTGGAGCCTTGAGTACATTGCGATGGACATGGTCCATGACGGCAGTAATCTCAACATCGTCGACTTCAGGGTCGAAGTCAGGGCCTGACCATGCGTGGTAGGGGAATGGTTCGCCCGTGTCTTTCATTGCGGGCCATGAGATTCCCATCATATCCATGTTGATGTAAAATCGAAGTTCCTTGTCCTTTGGTAGGCAGTAATCACAATCGTTGTTCGCAAAGGCATTGGAACCACGCAGACCTTCTTCTTCCGAAGACCATAGAGCGAGGAATGTATCGCATTCAAATTGAAGATCGACGAATGCTCGAGCGAACAGCATCATGGAAACTGTGCCTGCGTTGTTATCGTAAGCGCCTTCGTACGTGCCGCCTCCTGGTGGACCTCCTGGTGGGGCAATGTCCATGTGTGCACCCATGCCTTGAACGCAGTCGTTGTTACGGCCGTCTTTCCATGCGATGATGTTGAGAGATTCTGGTTCTGTGGGATTGAGGTGGTCGGTTACTCGCATGATGTTTGCTTCATAGCCTAATCCTTCGAAATGCCCGTGAAAATAACTCGCCGCACGCTCAAATGCTGGATTTGGAGAGCCCATCCACCGGTTGACGTAACCACCGCACTGACTTGAATCAGAGCAAACAGACAAGATAAAATCCATTTTCTGGAACCAATCTTCGCCGTTGACGATGGGTGTACCGTTCTCGACTTCGAGGTCTATGGTAGAGCCAGTTCCATCGGCGTAGACAACCGTGAACATCGTGGATGTAACATAAGGTGTGGTGAGGATTTTACCGTTGAGTAGATTTGCATCCTGAACTTGAATCACGCCAAGAGGTACGACACTCTCGTTAACGAAAAGCAACACATCTTCGGGAACAACCAACCGTGTCCCCTCTCCTTCAAGGGTAAAGGTGTGCCACTCACCGCTTCGGAGCGCCTTCTCTCCAGCCGGTGCAAAGTCGATGTACAGCACTTCACTTGCGTCTTGAGGTTCGGCTTCGTTTTCTCCAAAGCAACCGGACAACGGTGCCATGAGCATGAGGGCGATGAGTGAAAAAGCGTAGATTGAACGAGACATAATGACCCTCAATTTTACGGCAACCTTCGCTCTTCTTAGGGCTTCGCCTCAGTTGGCCTCGCTGAACACAGTGATGCATTGCATTTCGTGACCTTCATATAGGGTGACTCTTACGGCAGTATGTAACCGATGGTTCAGTAGTCAAGGAGGGAAGTGCATGGCAGACAAGGATAATTTTGAGGAAAAATTGCTTGAGCAACTTACTGAAATGTTCAGAAACATGGGCATGAACCTCGACAAGGAGCAAATTCGTGCTCTCATGGAACAGTTCCGCTCACAATTTGAGAACCTTGGAATCGATGCTGAGAAAATCGCCAAGGGCGATGTCAACTTCAACTTCGACCTCTCGCAACTGGGCAAGATGTTTGAGAAAGGCAAGTCCATCGAAGACATTCTCCAAAACTTCGGTGTCGATGTACAAGTCGATGCCAACCCGATTGAAGTCAACACTCCGGACATCGATGAGTCCGACGATGAAGTGTTCACGCTACCTGCTGACGATGTCTATCTCAACGGATGGAACATGTCCGTTACTATTGATTTCACACTCAAAGGCGAAGTTAAAGAAACGGAGGTCGAAATGTCTCTGGTTCGTAACGGCCACCAACTCGAAATTATGAAGACGACACAAACGTCTCCATTGGCACGTGTTGAACTCCCTCACCCATGCGATGATATCGTTGAATGGAGCCTCAACAACGGTATTCTCGATGTCACCCTCAAACTCACCCCTCAAGGTTCTGCATTGCCAGCCCCTGCCGAGGACAATGATGATGAGGATAATGATGATGAAACTCCGGGCTTTTCAGACGTAAGCATCGATGTCGGTGACGACAAAGACGATGATGACGACGGCGGAATCCCAATCTTTTGATGAAGGAAGTGAATAAAATGAGCAAAGTAATAGGAATAGATCTAGGAACAACAAACAGCTGTGTCGCAACCATCGAAAACGGAGAACCCGTCGTTATTGCGAATGCAGAAGGCGCACGAACAACCCCCTCCGTCGTTGCATTTGCAAAAGACGGCAGTGAACGCATGATTGGCGTAACTGCTAAGCGGCAAGCGGTAACCAACACTGAACGAACTCTTCTGTCGGTCAAGCGACACATGGGGACCGATTGGAAAACCAACATCGATGACACAGACTACACGCCTCAAGAGATCTCAGCGTTTATTCTACAGAAGCTGAAGGCCGATGCAGAAGCATACTTGGGCCATGAAGTGAAGCAAGCGGTCATCACATGCCCTGCTTACTTCACCGATGCGCAGCGAACAGCGACAAAGGATGCAGGCCGAATTGCAGGTCTTGAAGTTCTTCGAATTATCAACGAACCAACCGCTGCGGCACTTGCTTACGGTGTCGACAAAGGCGAAGACCAAACAATTCTGGTCTACGACCTAGGCGGGGGAACGTTCGATGTTTCCGTTCTTGAAATCTATCAAGTTGACGGTCAGCCGCAAATTGAAGTCAAAGCAACTGCCGGTAACAACAAACTTGGTGGCGATGATTTCGACGATCAAGTCATCGACTGGATGGTTGCAGAATTCAAGCGTGATACGGGCATTGACTTGTCAAAGGATGTACAAGCCATGTCTCGACTCAAAGAAGCTGCAGAAAAGGCCAAAATCGAACTTTCCGGTACACAACAAACGCAAATCAACCTCCCGTTCATCACTATGCGTGACGGACAACCTGAACACATGGACATGACGCTCAGCAGAGCCAAGTTCGAAGACCTCATCTCCAAGCACATCGAAGCAACAATGGGGCCAACCCGTCAAGCAATGAAGGATGCTGGAGTCAAGAAGGGCGACGTCGACAAGGTCATCCTTGTGGGCGGTTCAACTCGAGTTCCAGCGGTCCAAGAAGCGGTCGAGAAGGAAGCAGGTAAGGCACCATACAAAGGAATCAACCCTGACGAAGCAGTCGCAATGGGCGCTGCACTTCAAGCCGGTATCATTTCCGGTGATGAGGGCGTATCCGATATTCTGTTGCTCGACGTTACTCCGTTGACACTGGGAATCGAGACCCTTGGTGGCGTCATGACAACCATGATT
>JABIWF010000109.1 GCA_018701175.1 Methanobacteriota archaeon | reverse complement strand
TCTTGTATGGATGAACCGGGAAACGACGCACACTCCAAAGACTCGCGGCAAGACATTGATTCTCGTGCTGTGGCCTGAAGGCGTCAAATCCGCTTGAGTTGATTTAAGATGCAAAAGGAAATTCTCGTTCTGAAAATAAGCCAATCATGGCGCAACGGTATGACCCCGGATGAACTCTATGACGCCACTCGGCGTTCGTGGAGACTTTCAGCATCACGAATCGAGAAAGTTGACCTCGTACTCTGCGTCGCAGAAAAAGAAGTTCGAGAAGCATACACCGTAGAACAGTGGATTCTATCCAGCGATGAGGGAAGAAAGGAGTTCATTGGCCATATTGCTGATCAAATCATACGAGAAAAGTGGGTTGGCATTGATTCTAGTGAAATCGAGCCACCCTATGGCGTGGCACGGTACATCATAGCTTGATTACTCATCAAGATCGTATTCGCCAGAAATGAGCATGCCTTCAAACAAGAAGGGGCCTGCTGGCACGACCGCAGCAATGAATCCATGAATCAAAGCAGTGAAGGTCCAGTGTTTCCCGACTCCAAGGAACAACAATCCAAGATAGGCGAGGAAAAGACCGCCGTGCAATGAACCCATGAGGCTGACCCAACTTGGGTCTCCTGCAATGTACTTCATTGGCATAGCAAATCCCATCAAGATGAGAAACGAGAACCCTTCGAGATAACCGACAAGAGAGACGACGCTCTTCATGCTTTGACCTCGACCATCGGTCTACTTGAACCACACGAAGGACAAAGTTGCTCCTCAATTCCGTCGTATTGGTGCTTACAAGCAGGACAAACCGAGGCGAGTTCCATCTTACCCATGGATTCCACTGCTTCACCCTGAAGCGAAAGATAACCGCTGTCGGCATTGCCAACCGTATATCGGCCAGCACCACCAATCCGGACCAACAAGTCCGGAGGCAGTGTCACCGTTCCAGTCTCGTCAATGATGAGTTCTCGGTCTTTGCCGAGGTTTTCAACATCCACATTCTCACCGTGTTCAGCAACGAACCGTCCATCACGTAGTTCCAGTGAACGGTTAGCGAACGCTGCGACTTCTTTCGAGTGAGTTACAATCAAAAACGACACGCCGTCGTTTTGGTGCAGATCCTTGAACAAGGCCAGTACTTCTCGACTTGTGACTGGGTCCAGAGCACCTGTCGGTTCATCGGCCAAAATCAGACGTGGCTTGGTAATCAATGCGCGAGCAATAGCAACTCGTTGTTGCTCTCCACCACTGAGCATCATTGGCAAAGCATGCGCTCGGTGGACCATTCCAAGACGGTCAAGCATAGCGTCGGCCAGTTTCAATGCTTTACGAGATGACACGCCCTGATGTCGAAGCGGTTGTGCTACGTTGTCCCGGGCGTTCATCTGTGGCAGAAGGTTACCTTCTTGAAAAATGAAGGAAACTGTCTTCTGTCGTAATTCAACCAATTCTTGTCCAGTGAGGCGGGTCATGTTGTTTCCTGCAAGGGAGACGGAACCAGCACTGGCCTTCATCAATCCGCCAAGGCACTTCATCAACGTTGATTTTCCAGAGCCAGAGGGCCCGACGACTGCGATTGCCTCGCCTTCTTTCATATCGATGTGAAGCCCTCGCAGAGCGACGACGTTACCGTCTTCAGCTTTCGATTCGTACACGTGGTAAAGTCCATCAGATCTCAAGATACTTTCTTTCATACTTCACTCCCCCTTGAGCACACTGGCTAAGTCCGACTTCAATGCACGGCGAGTGGTCACCAACAATGCGATGACAACAGCAGTGAACACCGACAAGGAAACCAACAGCAGTTGAGTCCAAGGATACACTAACGTTCGTTCTATCGTGGTTGATGAACCTCCAAATATTTGGAAGATGAATCCGAAGATATCAAAGAATCCGTTGAACGACAGAGCGACACCGATTCCAAGAACAATTCCGAGAGCCATGGAAACCATGACAATAGAAAGGATCTCGAACAACACCAACCGAATGATTTGATTTGGTGATGCACCGATTGCTTGCAGAACTGCGAGTTCCTTTTGACGCTGACTTAACACCAACGAAAGGAAAACGAAACTGGAAGCAACAGCGGCAATACTGGCGACAACAAACTGCAAGGAAAGAAGACCAGGTGTTCCGAAAATCAGTCCACCGTTTCGCTCGACTTCCTTATGTGAACTCGACCAGTCAAGAACACTGGAGACCCTAAAGTCTGCAGACAGTTTTGAAGCAAGAGCTTCCAGGGCCTCGCCACCTACACCATCAACTTCGACAATCCAAGTGGTAGAGGAATAATTGGCAACCTCATCTGGTCCGACCAGAGCAAGCCACGACGATTCACCGATAATCAGTGAAGAGCTCATGGTCGCTGCACTCACACCTGGAATGAATTGGTGAACGCCAATATAATCCATGGGCGTGGTGAACGGTGTGATGACAATCTGTACGGTTGTATCTGCCAAGAACAGAGGCGCTGCGAGAGGCGGTGGGACTTGCGATAATCCGGAAGCACACGATGTGTCTTCAGCGGAAGTTCCGTCCGGACAGGTTGCGTTTCCGAGTGTTGCAGTGGATAAGTCAGCAAAGCCAAAGACTCCGGTCAAATCTGCACCGATAAAGTTGGCACCTTCCATTGAGCCTCCCATGAAGTTCACGATGACGGCCTCTTTGAGATTGGCTTGTGAGAGGTCAGTGCCTTCGAGATTGGTATCAAACAGGAGTGCTTGTTCTAAGTTTGCACCGGCGAGGTTCGCATTCGATAGGTCGGTTCCAGTGAGGTCAACTGCGCCGAAGTCTCGACCGCTGAGGTCTTGTCCTGAGAGGTTCAATCCAGACCAGTCGCCATCCATAAGAGAGGAATAGGCGACAAACAGGGCGTTCGGGTCAGCTTGGTCGGTACCTCCACTGCTGAAATTGAATTCGAGTTTCTCCCACAGGAAGGTGATTTCTTCGCTCTGCCTGTCGGAAGGTTTCAACAATTTATCGTTCAATTGGTTTTCATCACCACGACCTGAACCAGCGATATCCAGCGAATATGCTGCGTCTTCACCTGCGGAAAATCCACCGTTTCGGTAGGCTGCCATGGCTTTGTCAGTATCTTCACCAGGAATGGCTTGTCCATTCCATCGTAATACATCTTCATTGTCATCAAGCAAAATCCAAGTCAGTAACTTATCGCCACCGTTCACGTCGTTCAAGAACAGACTTGGGACCGTAGTCGCAGTTGCGGTGACGTCCGCTTCTGTGAAGTTGGAAACCAATCCGAGAACTTGCGCCTCAGTGTATTGCTGTTCGAGTGTAATCTGTAGATCCGCACCAACCGTGGCATCGACGGTTTTCTCATCAACCAATGTTCCAGTGTATCCCTGCACTGCTGCAAGCGTCACAATAGAGAGTGTGAGCAGCATAATGACTGCAAGACGGTTCACAGATTCGGCTGAACCAGAGCCCTTCAAGCCGCGCTTGACATCGTTCAGTAGAGGTGTTCTTCCGAGAATGAGTTGCATGATTTGTGGACCGCGAGCCCCTATTCGGCCAAGCAGTAAAGCACCGCCGATCCAAAGAGCAAACGGTCCAATGATTCCGAGTAAACCGTTGATAAAGAAGTTGAGATTGAGACCGTCCTCACTGCCATTAAGTTTGAGCCAGGCATCGGTAACCGCAAGCATTCCAAACGAAAAGGAGAGCCAGTGAAGCCATCGCTTTGGTTCGGATTTAGCAGTAGTCTTACGGACACCCTCTTCTATTTCGAGGGCGATGAAATCCCGAGCTCTGCTCCTGCCGAACAAGAGCGCTAAACCGAGAGTGGTTACCGCAGTGAAAATCGTTGAGCCAATACCCAAGGTCGGATTGACATCAAAATCTCCCGTCCTAAACTCCATGAAGCCGACGGCAGAGAGAACAATCGGAACGGCGAAAAGGGCCAGTAAATATCCAGCTAACCACGCTACTGAGGACATGACGAACAGTTCCAACAGCACCATACTTTGCAGCCGTGGGCCGTCTGCACCTATCACGCGATGTATACTCACCTCTCTACGCCGTTGTTCAAGCGAAAGAACCAGCCCGTAAATGAGGACAGCAATCGAAAGAATGACAATTGGTATCATGATGATGTAATCGAAGATTTGAATCAGTCCGAGGAAAATGTTCAGGAAGGTGATTGTGCCACTGACGATGTCTGTGTAATACAGTTCAACGCCTTCGTCGGTGTAACTTCCGTCTTGAACACGGGTTCCGAGGTCTTCCAACCAATCGGCTGCATCCGCTGTGGAACTTGTTGGTAATTGACCACGGTCAATGGTGACGCCCAGATACATGTGGTCGTTGTCCATCAAAGCAGCACGCTGCGTTTCTTCCAACACTTCCCAAGTCGTAAAGATCGGATTTGGCCCGAGCGTAGGATTACCGAGATCCCATGGTTCGTAAATTCCTAGAACAGTAAGGTTGGTTGCTGTCATTGGCATACGGCAGTAGACCATTTCGTTCTGTTCGGGAGTGACTTCTCCGTCGCAGTTTTCGTTGTTAACCGTCGCTTCAAGCAGGGTTGATTCATCGACCACGTAAGCAAAAGTCAGTGAATCGAGAACATCCCCCACGTTGGCTTTCGCTTCGGATGCAACCGTCGAAGGTAGGATGACCCCGCGCTGAGCGCTGACGTTCTCCGGACTTGGCCATTCGCCAAGGCCTGCAATGATATTTTCACCGAGTCGATCAGCAAACTCACCATCGAATGCCTCGGGCCCGAGGAACCGTACTGCACGGCTCGAAGAAATTGGAGGCCCTGCTTCGGCTAACTCTGGATAATCGAACGTGACATTGCCCCAATATGGATTCGCATCGTCGGTAATTGCCAACATTTCAAGTGGTTGCGCGACAATGAAATCTTGATTGAAGAATCCTCCGCTGTGTATGCCTTGACGTCCAAGAACAAGAGTACAATCACTAAACTCACTGAAGTCCTCCATCAATTCATCGCAAACGCTTGTCATTGTGGTCGTGTTGTTTGACCAGCCACTGCTGTTTTCGACTGGAGTGCGGGCGTATTCGATCTTAGCATCGAAGGGTTCGCCGGAGAGAGATTCTTCAAAGAAGAGTTGCGAGAGTCCTACCCCGTAAGCAAGAACCGTCGTAATGACTAGAGATGCGAGGAAAACACCAGCAATGACTGCAAGGCCACGCTCTTTCCCTCGCCATGCGCTCAAACTGGCTAAGCGCAATTGTGCCGGAGTTTGTGAAATTTTGTGCAGGATTTTCTTTCCGAGGTTCCGAGAGGAAGCAAAATCAGTTGCTTCGAGTTCGAGGTTTTCATCTCCTTTGGTCATTCTTCTTCACCTACGATTTCTTCCGCATCCAAGCCCCATGCAGAGCGAATGTCCGATGCTTCGGTCCTTCCATCGTTCAGCAGCAACATACGATCTGCGTTTGACGCCAAATCAGGGTCGTGGGTAACCATAAGAATCGAAATCGGATTTACCTCATCGTGACACAGGTCTTTGAACAACTGCAAAACTTCCCTGCCGCTGGCAATATCGAGGTTACCCGTTGGTTCGTCAGCCAATAACAACGGACGGTTTCCGGCAATTGCACGGGCGATGGCTACCCGTTGCTGTTGACCGCCTGACAATTGGTCGGGGACGTGATTCATACGATCTTCAAGACCGACTTTAGCGAGGGCAACCTTTGCTGCAGCTTCTGCATCCTTGGCTTGCATCCCTGATAATTCAAGAGCCATGGCTACGTTGTCAACTGCGGTAAGGTTGTCCAAAAGATGGAAGTCTTGGAAAATCCACCCGACATGTTCTCTACGAATGTGTACAACACTGGATGGATTCTTTTTACCGTACTTTTGGTCGTTCAAATGGATTTCTCCACTGTCGCCAGCCAGCAAACCACCGATTATGTTGAGGAGGGTTGATTTTCCTGAGCCTGATGGGCCCATGAGGGCAACCATCTCGCCTTGTTTGAGTTTCATGTCCACGCCCTTGAGAACCTGCAGTTTGTTGGACCCAGACCCGAAAGCCTTCGTAAGATTGTTAACTTCTAGCATTTTCATTTCCTCCTCATCTTTAGTTTCTCTAAATCAATATATCAATACATGTTTTACGGTATTATGAATCATTGTGGCCTTCTGAAGTTAGAACAAAACGCAGCGTCTTGCCGAGTAACTCGTGAAGTGTGACGGCCTGTGCGAAAGGTGCCGAGTCCTTATCGTATGTGTTCAAAATTTTACTGTAAAAAACATCACTTAAGCCGTCGGTCAAATCATAAAGAGCGGAGGCAGAAAGGTCTGTACGAACGAATCCCCACGTTTGGCCAAGTTGAATACCGTCACAAAAATGTACTCTTAATGGTGCGCCACATTCCTGCAATCGCTCGTAGAGCGGGTGATTTTGAGGGATTTGCCGGTATATTATTTGACCGATTTCAACAAAATCTTTTTCTTTCCACAACATCTCTGAAATGAGTCTCGAGTTACGCATGTGCTCCCAATACTTTGACTTCGACTTCGGCATTCCGTGATCATTCAAACGCTGTTGAAGGGCATCAATTCCCTGTTTCAGTACAGTAAAGAAAAGATCGGCCTTATCCTCAAACCAGTAGTAGAATTGGCCTTTTGAAATATCGAGTTCTTTCAGCAGGAGATTGAGAGACATGGCATCATAACCATGATGCGAGAATTGTTTTTTCGCTATCTGTAAGACCCTTTCTTTGTCTTCATGTGGAAGATTAAGAAAACGGTTGAGAGGCATAAGCACACTTCAAACCGGCGGTCCGACCACCGGTATAAATATCTTTGTTCAATGTGAACAATGCACTGCTCCCGTTTGGCGAATGGATAAATCATGCAGATGCTTCATGTTGTTTCTGCATCATCCTGCCGAATAAGGGTGGCATGAGAGCCAGCCAAAACATGCCGTAATATCCCGCTGGAAGTTGAGGGGCTTCGTCATGGACGGTCAATCGATGGTACGGTGTGCTGGATTTGAGGTGATGCGACGGATGCAACGGTAATTCGAGTAGAGTCCAACGTGAAAGACGATGCCGGCTTTCCCAAGCATGGGATGCATTCGCACGCTCATCCATACCTCGATTCAAGCCATGGTGTTGGATGTAGTTAACGAATTCGAGAAGGAAAATTGCCACGGCAGCTTGCCCCAGAAAAACCACCAGCAGTGGCCACCCAGCGATGAGTAATCCAGCAAGCAAAACTGCTTCGAAAAGTAGGGCGTTACGTGTATCGGTAGGTCGGGCCTTGTAAGCGCCCTTCAACTGGCGAGGAACTGTTTGCAGAACATGGAAGTAAACGCCCCGCCCCCATGGGGATGAAGTCGGGTCAACTGAACGCGCCCAATGTTTGTGATGGGTATGGTTGTGTTCAGTAGTGAAGTGGAGGTAGAGCACGGAGAAAAGCGACAATCTTGCACACCACCAACTGAATGAACGAGGCCGACGGTGACCCAATTCATGGGCTGCGACAATTCCAGATGCACCGTTGGAAAGACCCACTGACAGTACTGCGAGAAGGGTGAGAGAGGTGAGCCCATCTACCGAAACACGCCATAACAGAGCAGCGACCAAAACGATCGGGAAAAGAGCATGCAAATGTGCAAGAACGCTGTGCGCTCGCCCATCTTGGAGAGGGTCAGTTGTTGAAGAGCGCCCAAGTATTATTTCCAATAGGGGGTATATCCCAAGTAGAAGCACCGAGGTCGATGCCACCCAGAGACCCCCTACATACAGGGAAAAGAGCGTGATCAGCGGTGTTGCGAGGCCCCATAAGTGAGGTAACCAACGCTGATTCATGCATCAAGGACACAATGCCCCCATGTAAAGGCTGGCTTCACTCTTTAGAGAATCGGCGCATAAGACGCTGGAAGAAAGTACCTTTGCGGAATATTCCACTCTGGTATTCTTGCGAATCAAGTACCTGGTCAACGTAGCTCGAAAGGTAGTCGTCCATCAAAGAACACCTCGGCGGGACGAGAAAGCGCCTCGTGCGTCAGCTCCACACCGGTAATCAGAGATTGCCCCGATGACGACATCGAAAAGGTTGGTAAAGATACCATTTCGATGTTCTTGTTCATTCATTATTTGGTCTACGTATGTTTCTAAGTTTTTATCCATAGTGCTTCCGCCTGTAGTTGTTGTTTGCTACAGTATATATTTGCAACCGGCAGTATATCAAGCCGTGGTAAATTTGCCAACACATAGGTGCTTTAAGTAAATCAAGTGTAGTTTATAACACTTCTAAGCATTGCGTCGAATTTCGCTAAAAACCTTCATATTGAGGAGGATTTCTCCGAAGTCTCGAGAATATGCGCAGAGCCTTCGAACCGACTCAGAAAGACTCAAATCAAACGCCATCCATTCGTTCTGCCGATGGTTTGCGAGCAAGTCCTGTTCGTGGAGAACCAGTACATGTTGAATGTCTTTGAGGGTTTTTCGAGCCTCTTCAATTCGGAATGAGTCCCTTGTCCGTATGTTGATCATCAGTTCCTTGAGCGATGCATGCCAATCCGGTATTTTTTCTAAAGCGGTAGTACCTGAAAGGGCTCTGGTAATTTGTGGGTTTTCAAGAATCAGTTGCGACATAGTGTACGCGTGATCCATCATTCTTTCAAGAGATCTGGCCAGATTTGTATATTCCAAAGCCTGCGTTCGTGAAAGGTTCAACTTTGTTGCCACGAGGTGAGAATCGAGTAAGATTCGAACCTGTCTTTCAATCAAGTAAAGGATGGCGTCGACTTCACTTTCTCTTTCTTCAGCATCTGAAAGGTATTCTCTGTCTTCGCCGTCGAACACGCTACCAATGTCACGGATGAGGGACGTCACTTGCAAGTACATCCGGTTGAGGCTCGCATGCAATGGCATGTCTCCTGCATTCATCAAGCATTTGAGGTCAATCTGCTCATCACTTTCTTCAAAGATTTCAAAACCACGAGTACACCGAAGAAAACGGCGGATTTGCATTGAAGTCGTCTTTTTAAGGCTCTTATTAAGGCGGATTGAGATGTTATCTGCCCCGGATATATAGGCGCCCATAAGGTGGTCGTGAAGACTGTTTTCGGGCAATAATTCTGCATCAAAAAAAACGTTATTCTCTTGAGCACCGCTCAAATTGAGTGGTGTAATTCGAAGTGCTCCGCTGGGCCTCCAATCGACGCGCAATGAATCGCGAGCCTTGAGTTCTTGCTCGAGAATCCACGGCTTTGGAAGACTGACTGTGAAGGTGCTACCACCTGTGCTCTGTAGTTTCCTTACTTCATGTTCCCCCGGTCCAAACGGCATAGTATCATTACAGCCGTCTAAATTGACCTATATAGAATATACATGATTTTGAATATATACTGAATTGAGGTGAGTAGAACCATGGAACCCATAACAATGGTCTTGATTGGATTAGCATTGATTGTTTGCGCTTACATGGCATGGAACATTGGTGCAAATGACGTAGCAAACGCAATGGGTACATCCGTTGGTTCACGAGCATTAACGCTCAAGCAAGCGGTAATCATAGCAGCGATCTTCGAATTTAGCGGTGCTTTCTTCGCGGGAGATGCAGTCACTGATACAGTCCGGAAGGGTATTCTTTCGGTAGATTTCTCAGATCCAATGGTTGATGCGGCGTTCTCTCAGGACATCGCCTTTGGCTTCATTGCCGCCATGATGGCTGCAGCGACATGGCTTACTATAGCTACTCGATACGGCCTCCCAGTATCCACAACTCACTCCATTATTGGGGGAATTATTGGTGTTGGTTTGATTCTTGAAGTCAAACACGACACGTCGCTCATTGACTGGGAAGTTGTCCAGAAAGTCGTGATGTCTTGGGTTGCAAGCCCACTGATGGGTGCTCTGCTCGCCTTCTTTTCCTATTACATCATCAAGAAAACAATTCTTGACTCCGAGAATCCAGTTGACCGGTCACAATGGTTGGCTCCAATTCTCGCTTTCCCGACGTTCTTCGTGCTTGGGCTCGCACTTCAATTCAAGGCGCTGAAAGGATTCTTCTCAAAAGCTGCTTCTGAAGGATGGATTGAGAACAAATACGATTGGTTGCCGGTGAAAGAGAACGGTGTTTTCAATCCATTTGCTGACAACGCTTGGTTCCCAATTAATTCATTGATTCTTGCGGCCATTATTGGTGCAATAGCCAGTCTTGGGTTGTATCTTGTTCTTCGTCGAATCGATATCAATGAAGAAAAGCGAGGATTCCGTGGTGTCGAGCGAATTTTCGTCTGGTTGCAGATTATTACCGCTGCTTACGTCGCTTTCGCACACGGTGCAAACGACCGCTCAAACGCCATCGGTCCTATGGCTGCTGTTTGGCAAGTCCTCGGCAGCGATGGGGGTCAGCTGATGGAAAAAGCACCTATTCCTGTCTGGCTGATTCTCTTAGGGTCTGCTGGAATCGCTGTTGGTGTGATGACCTGGGGTTGGAGAGTTATGGAAACGATTGGTAAGAAAATCACTGACATCACACCAACCCGTGGCTTTGCTGCTGAATTCGGTGCAGCAACCACCATCCTCATCTTCTCTATGCCGTTCTTGGCGGTACCTGTCTCAACAACACACACGCTTGTCGGTGCTGTTGTAGGCGTAGGATTGGCCGGTGGTGCGAAGGCCGTTGACTTCCGAGTGTTCGGAAAGATTGCCGCCTCATGGGTTGCCAGCGTTCCTGCTGCCGCCTTTGGAGCAATCGTTCTGTTTGTCGCCTCTGGTGGAGATTCGCTGAACATGATCGTCTTGCTTCCTCTATCCTTCATCGCAGTTGGATTTGCTATCTGGAAGAGCAGCGGTGAAATCCATGTAGAAGATGCCCTGTCTGATGCAGGTGCTAGCGGTGAAGGAGCAAGCCACATAAACAGCGACACAACACCGTTTGAGTTGTTCCACGAACACGCTAAGGCTGTCGAGAAGACCGTAGAACAGATGCTTGAAGCCGTAAACACCGCTTGCGACGGCGAGGATGCATCCGAAGCCATTGATGCGACAATTGCTGCTGAACTCGAGGCTGATAACGTCAAGACTGAAGTCCGACGCCTCGCTGGTGAAGACATTCGATTTGGTGTCCATGTGAGTTACGATGACTTCCTCTACATGGTCACTCGGCAAGACCGAATCGCAGATTATGCTCAAAATGTTGCGGAGCAGTTAGCATTCAGGCCCCTGTTTGATGATAAGGAAGCAAGAGAAAATCTCAAGGACATGGCGAACGCAGTAGCACAAACTGTCGCCAAGTACGAAGATGCTGTCGAAGCATTGCGCGACTACACCATCAGTGGAGAGACCAAAGCAGCGAAGACCAAACTCGCTGAACTCATTCGAGAAGTGAACCTCAAGGAACACGAAGCGGATGTTGTCGAAGCCAATGCTGCAGGCTATGTCTTCACGAATGGAGACGATCAACCCCTGGCTGCTATGCACATGTACCGCGTCTTGCAACGGCTTGACGATGTTGCAAACGCCTGTGAGAAGGCTGCTAATGCCTTCCTACCAATCCTCAAGCGTTGAGCGAGGCATTGATAGCGAAGAAGTTGGACGACCGCTTATCAGAGCCCCTTCCCGACCGTGTACAACACGACAGTGGAAATCGGACTAGGAGTGAGCCTCATGGCTGGAATGGACCTCGCATTAAAAGCAAAACTGCAGAAGCAACGTTACCATATCGTTGGTGAACACGGCGGCGTCAAAACATGCCACTGGACCAAAGAATCCCTTCTCCGTGACCGCCAGTGCTACAAGGGCAAATTCTACGGCGTTAAAAGTCACAATTGCATGCAAATGTCTCCAGTTGTCGACCAGTGCAATCTCGCATGCACCTATTGCTGGCGAGAGCCCCACATGGACACATTGGAACTCACCGACCAAGATCCCCTCGACCTGCTGTACGAGTCCGTTCGCGCCCAGCGCAGACTGTTGTCTGGGTTCGGAGGAAATCCAAAAGTGCCTCGGGAAAAGTGGCTGGACGCTCAAAATCCTAAGCACGTTGCCATCTCACTGAACGGTGAACCCACCCTTTACACTCGCCTCTCTGAATACATGGATTTGTGCCACAAGCACGGCATGACAACCATGCTTGTTACCAACGGCACACTTCCAAAGGTTATCGAAAAATTGGATACCTTACCAACACAGCTCTATGTTTCCGTCGATGCTCCAAACAAGAAGGTCTTCGATGAAGTCTGTAAGCCAAAATGGAACGACAATGCGTGGGACAAGTTCTCGGAGACACTGGATTTGTTGCCGTCTCTTGATACTCGAATTGTATGCAGGCACACGCTGATGAAAGGCATCAATATGTCCGATGAACACATCAAACAATTCGCTGCCCTTGACATGCGAGCAGACCCGGATTACATCGAAAACAAGGGCTATGTGTTCGTGGGACACAGCCGTGAAAACCTCGGTGTTGAAAACATGCCAAGCCATGAAGACATCATGGATTTTTCTGCCAAAATTGCTCCTTTGACAGGTCGTAAGATTTTATCTGATTCACGCCCGAGTCGAGTGGCGCTTGTTGGGCAAGAAATCTCACCAATTCCAATTCCCGAACCGACCATGTTCTTCCCTGATGATTTAGGAATAGCACCGTCTGTCAAGCATTTACAGATGGCGAACTGAACAGATATGGTTTCGATAATTCCACTCTTTGCTGTTTCATCGGTTTAAGTCATGAATATCGCAACAAAGGCGATGAGTGCAACAAGAGGGATGGCGATCAATACATTTCGAACCGTGTTGTTTGACTCTTCCGAGAGAGATGATGGGGTGTAAGATGAACTCTGTGATGGAAGAGGTGTACCGAGAATCAACAAGTTGAGTGCTGCTGCTATTGCATTGGATTCCTCTCTCGTTCGAGAACGAATGTCGGTCACACAATTACTGAGTTCTGTATCTGTTCTCGATTCAGGTTCATCTGGATTGTACACCAGTATACTTGTGACTTGGCTCACAGATATATCGGTACTGCCATCTTCGTCCATATTTTCTGAGACGCGTTCGTGGCTAATGATTTTGACAACGTCTGAGGAAAGGATATGTTTGTGCGCTTCTGGAATCCCTTTCTCACTTTTCTCAAGACGGAACTCAAGATGATTTTCATGGATGAAAAGCCATTTATCGCCACGGAAATGTCGACTAATCAAAAGGAGGCCTCCGCCGCCAAACACGAACAGAACCACGCCAAGCAGAATAGTGTCAGGAGCCTCCAGAGGGCCGAATTGTGATTTTACGAAAAGAGGCGTTAATATTCCAACTGCAGTCACTATGATTGCCATAATGAGCGGCGGTGCTCTTTCTGCAACCATGCCGACTGAATCATCGAGCATAGTCATACGAGGGTTCGCATAAGTAGAGCGTTCCAACGTTGTGAAACGTTCTCTTAAAGTTCCAATGTCTCCCTTTGTCGCTGCATCCCAGACGTTTTCTCCACTCATAAAATGGAGATATACCGACATGTGGTATGAAGGTGATGCCGTTATTGGATGAAGACAACTGGCTCATGACTCTCTTCCCATTGTTGGAATTTCTTCATGCAGGTTGTGAAAGCCTTACTGTTCAAATTGTTTGAGAGCCATGAATGTAGATTCATCCAGGGCTGAACATCAAACCATTCCCGGTCGTGATTCGCAAATTGACGAACAAAAGGAAACAACGCATCGCTGAGCGGTTCACTCATCGAGGGCGCCTCGCCAAGGCGAGCATCCAAATCAGAAAGATAAGATGAGGCAGCAGTTCGCTGTTCGATTTCATCCACATCTTCATACCGATTCGGATATTTGTAGCGGTCTAAATGGAATTTGAACTCCTCATCGTTGCGTGAAATCCAATGCTGCTCCTCATCAGAAAGCGTCCAATCAAGTACATGTTGCATAATCTCAAGGCTTTCCTCAATGACCGTTCCATTCTCCAAAACGAGTATTGGAACCGTGCCCTTAGGCGAGACATCCATCATGTGAGCCGGCCTATCTCTCAAAACGACTTCACGAAGTTCAACTTGGTATTCCTTTCGAACGATGGACATGCGAGCACGCATGGCGTAAGGGCATCTTCGGAACGAATAGAGAAGAGGATATGCCATCTTATGGCCTCCTTCATCACTCAGGCGGAATCGGTGGAGCGTAACCACCGTTCACGGCTTCTTGGACAATACTCATGTCCGAATCGACCATCATTTGGACCAAATCCTCAAACGAAGTACCTGGCACCCAACCGAGTTCTTTCTCTGCAAGAGCAGGGTCTCCGATCAGCAAATCGACTTCTGCTGGTCGGAAGAACTTGGGGTTCGTGCGAACCCGAACGTTACCGTTTTGATCGGTTGCAATGGTGTCAACACCTTCACCAGACCAGACAAGGTCCATGCCAACGTGAGAGAAAGCGAGTGTAATCATGTCACGAACGCTGTGTGTTCGACCGGTGGCAACGACATAGTCGCCTGGAGTTTCTTGCTGCAACATTCGCCATTGCATCTCAACATAGTCCCCTGCAAATCCCCAATCGCGCTTTGCATCGACGTTTCCAATCCATAGACACTCATCAAATCCTTGAGAGATTCGAGCAGCCGTCATTGTCACCTTACGTGTAACAAATTCAAGTCCTCGTCGAGGGCTTTCGTGGTTGAAAAGAATGCCAGTGCAAGCAAACATGTCATAGGATTCTCGATAATTACGAGTAATTTCGAAAGCGAACACCTTAGCACAACCATAGGGTGAACGGGGGTGAAATGGAGTCGCTTCGGTTTGAGGAACGTCACGAACTTTGCCGTATTGTTCGGATGAACCAGCTTGGTAGAATCGGCACTCGGGAGCATTCTTGCGAATTGCTTCAAGGCATCGCAGAGCCCCGAGACCGGTAATGTCTGCTGTCATCATTGGTGAACGCCATGATTCAGGAACAAAGGACATTGCTCCGAGATTATAGAACTCATCAGGCTGAGCACGAGAAACTGCGTTGTCAATGGAATTTTGATCGGCGAGGTCACCGTTGAGAAGGTGGAAGTTCTCGTTCTCCATCAAGTGGTTGATGAGGCTGCGGCCGGAGGTCGGTTGAGACACCCGGCGAACCAATCCATAAACCGTATACCCCTTCTCAAGGAGTAATTCAGCAAGATAAGAACCATCTTGGCCCGTTACACCGGTAATCATTGCTGTCTTGCCGTTCATGTATCTCCGTTAGCGCCTCCCTTTTTCAATCGTCGCGTAAGATTGCGTGTAAAAGAGAACATGGCTTTCAGATGGCGGCGTATTAGAAAGAGAGTGGATGGCATAGAGGACCATGGCAACGAAGGGCGATGTTGAATGCTTCAATGTCGATGTGCAGATTGATGTATTGCAGCGCATATTCTCAAGATGAGAGTATATATCCAGTAGAATACTTGATTCTACATGGAAGAAGACTTGCCGCAAAAATCGCTGCTGATAATTGGTGCCGGAGGCATCGGAACAACCGTTGTTGACCTGCTTGTTCCCGCACTTGAACGAATACAACTTGGCGCCAAAATCACTTTGATGGATGGCGATACCGTTGAAGCCTCAAACCTCGGCCATCAAAACTACAGTACAGCCGATATCGGAGCATTCAAAGTGGATGCTCTAGCGAGCAAATGGTCCAAAGCTAATGGCTTAAAAGTTCGCTCTGTTGCAGAAAACTTGAGAGATTTTGAACAACTTGATGGATATGATTTGGTAATTATATGCGTAGATAGGCCGGAACCAAGACGCTTGGTTCACGCCCTTGACGTGCCTTGGATTGACTTACGTTGCTCTGGTGATGGCTGGATGGTATTCACTTCTGACTCTGATCCAAACTTAGTGGCTCAGATGACACCCGACCACGAACCGATGAGTTGCCAAGTGGAGGGAGCACTCGACGCAGGAAACCTCGAATTTGGATTTTCCATCGCCGGGACATTCGGTGCTCAGTGGATTCTGCAACAATTGAGAGAAAGACGTGCGCCG
>JABIWF010000037.1 GCA_018701175.1 Methanobacteriota archaeon | reverse complement strand
CGCGTCGCAACAACATCAGGTCAGTGGGCGCGATGGTGGATGGAAAATCCCGAGCCAATGAGTTCCAGCGTCGTGACTTTTACTCACAACGTTGACGAAGTATCAGGCCAACAGGCACTTGTCGAGGTTGGTAGAGTTGACAACATTGCACCAGGAGAACGAATTTGGAGCGCGCGCTTTGATGGCGACCGATGTTACTTGGTGACCTTCCAACAAATCGATCCGCTTTGGGTCATCGATATGTCGGATGAGGCGAATCCAACAATTCTTGGCGAACTTGAGATTCCGGGTGTATCGACCTACATCCATCCTCTTTCTCGAGACCATCTACTCACGATTGGAATGGGTCCTGGGGAAGATGGAACAGGTCTTGACTGGTCCAGCACTCGACTTTCCTTGTTCAATATCAGCGATCCAACGGCGCCTGCTGTTGATGATACTCTCACGCTTACCCCCGTTACAGACCCGTCCGACAACGCTTGGGTTTGGTCGTATTCTGAAGCATCGTATGAGCACAAAGCCTTCCAATATTGGGCTCCAAAGGACTTACTCGCCATTCCACTTTCTACATACAGATACAACAGTTGGACGGATGTGAACGGCGGCTATCATTGGAGCTATCAGTATGTTTCAAAATTGATTTTAGTGAATGTATCTGAAGACACTGGGACTCTTTCGGTTCATGGCACAGTAGACCATTCTGATCTTTATGACCGCGGCGATAATACCAACTGGTGGAACGAATTCAACATTCGCCGTTCGATTTTCATGGGAGATTATGTGTATGCACTTTCGTCTTCAGGCATAACTTCCACGAACCTCACCACAATGGAACAATCCGCTAGCGTCGAACTGGCTTACACGAATCCGTACCAGTCGTACTACACATACGACGAATCCACTTCCACCGATTCCACAGAAGAGGAAGACGAACCCGAAACCACAAGCGAAGGCGGCGAAGGGCAATCAACCGAAACCGCTGAATCCTCTGGCAGCAACCCAAATTAAGCGCGATACAATTCATGTCAACGGTTGATTGATATTCAAGGACAAGTTGTTCTCAACATGGGCCAATTGCAGTTCAACACCTCGCACCTCTCGGAACCCGCAGGACGCCCATTCAAGTCAACTTTCTACCGCTGAGGATTTTCCATGACCTACACCGTTGGCGTCGTTGGTTGCGGCCGGTGGGGCCTTGCCCACATCCGAACGCTGCTGAAACTCAAGGATTCAGGCTTTGTCGATGAGGTTTACGCGTGTGACATTGATGCAAAACGCCTCAAGGAATTACCTGATGGCCTTGACGGTTGTTTTACTGCATGGGCTGAAATGTGCGACTCAGTTTCTTTCGACCTCATTGCACTGGTTACTCCGAACACAACGCACGCCTCCTTGGGCAAAGCCATATTGTCGAGAGGCCTCAACGTTCTCATCGAAAAACCCCTGGCCACCTCTCTAGAAGGCGTCAAAGAACTTATCCAGCAAGCTGACGTCAGCAACGGAACACTTCACTCCGGGTATCTGTTGCGCTATCATTCAGGCATTCTTGCTGCGAAAGAGATTATTGAACAAGGGCAGATTGGATTGTTGAAGTCAATACGATACGTCAAGTATTCTTCCCGAAACAAAATTCCACTTACTAACGTCATTGATGGACTTGCATCACACGCTCTTGACACTGTACCGTTCTTAGCAGGAGTTCCTCCCAAGCCTTTTTTCAACAACATCACCGTTCTCAATCAGCAAAAACCAACGCATCTTGCCAATGCTGATGAATGCAGCCTTAACATACAGTACTCCCGACCTGGCAACGCTGCTGACGTGACCGTTGAGATCAAGGTTGGATGGGGGCAAAACGATCGCTCATTGATTACAGTTGAAGGCTCGAGGAATTGCTTGCGCCTTGACTTTAGGCGTGCCAATTCACTTGAAATCGGCTCGCTTGGAGACGGATTCAAACCCGTCTCAATGACGGACATTAAACCACCGCTCCAGTTTCAATATGAACAGATTTTGTCTCAATCCGAGCATTCGATTTCGCATTCTCAATCCCACTTGCAAACTGCTGAGATTCTTCGAATTACCATGCTTCGCGCTGAAAATTGGTGTGAAAAATACGTAGATAACTGAACCCCGTTCTTACGAGTCTTCAAGAATCATTGACGCTTCGCCGAATCCATGGGCCTTTCTTTCGCCGCCGTTCAACGCATGTTCCTCGGTAGTTTTGTTGTTGCTGCTTTGACTTGGTTTTTGCAAGACAGCGCCATGGATGCAGCAATGACGTTCATCGGACTTTCGTCTTTAGTGGCCGTGGTTTGGGGGCTCTCGGAAAAAGACCTCACATTCAGCACTCTGAGTATGAATGCAGAAGGCGTCTTGGTCATGTTTAGCTTCGTTGCATCAATCGCTGTATTTGCCGAGATATGTATTCGCGTTTTCGATTTCCCGACCGTTGGCTCTTACGCCCTTTCACTGTGTTTCATTGGCTCTTTTTGGTGGACCGGCGCTCTCATTCAACCAAAGAACAACTGAATGAAGTGCGATTTTGAGGCGAAGGGTGAAAGGCCCCCCTCTTCGACCATGTCTGATTGCAATGGCGAAGTTTGGAGACCACCCCACGTTACCTCAAGCACTGGAAGACCTGCTTATGGACCAGGTCCACACGGTTTTTCTCAAGGCGGATTGCCCTCCGAGGGT
>JABIWF010000071.1 GCA_018701175.1 Methanobacteriota archaeon | reverse complement strand
TACTTTTCCAGCCATTGAAAGCATCGGTGAACTGGAATCAGACGCTATCGTAACCATCGGCTCATCCATTCTTCAATACGCCACCGATGGCGCTTGCATCAGTGAAAAACTTACCACTGAAAACACCCGAGTTTACAATTTAGCGATTTCTGGTGCGAATCCTTACACCGAAATGGTTCAAATTCCGGCCTTGACAGACATGAAACCACGGATGGTTCTGTTAGACCTTGGTCCGAATTCACTTTGGAATTTTTACGAATCAGAGAGTCTTGATGACTACATTGAATTCCGATTTACCGTACTGAGCATTACCGCTGAACTGCATGCAGAAGGCGAATGGAGTGATTTGTTACGAGAACGAGATCGAACGTACATAGCGAATTCCGTGCATGAACGGATGCAACTCACGAGTTCGTATTCACAATCCACTTTCGATGAACTCTTTTTGAAACATTTCCACGATGTTCTCGACATTCCGTACTACAATCGCGGCATGCCAGAAATTGGTTCTGATGCATGGCTTTCCTATTTGGAAACGCCAAACTTCATGCCTCCTAAATTTGAAACTTGGAATGAATCTGAGGTCGACAATTGGTTTCAAGAAAACATGACGAATAAGGCAAAATTGGGTGGATATAATCCAAATCCCAACGGCACATTGAATCATCAAGCATTAAATTTCATGATTCGAACGTTGACCGAGGCTGATATCGAAGTAGTTCTCGTTGCACCGCCTCATCACCCACTGGTCTACGATTACCTCCAACCCGGGCAAATAGACGGTCATAACGCGACATTGGAATTTTTTGAGCAAACGTATGGCGTACAATCACTCAATTGGTATTGGGAAACGTGGGAGCCTGGTATGTTCCGTGATAGGAATCATTTGGGTGATCTTGGTAGAGAATATTATTGTGAACGGATGGCTGTGGAACTGAACCACCTGCTCGAGGGGTGATTCAATGGACTTCGTAAAAACGGAATATTATCTGTATTTTTTGCCACTTGTGGTCCTTCTTACCATCGGGCTTGCCTCACGCCGCCGAAGAATGCAACTTTTCATTCTTCTTTCGATGAGCTATGTCTTCTTTTGGCTCGCCTCAGGATGGCATATCATTCTGCTTCTCATCTCTACAACGATAGATTGGACGGCAGGAAAGAAGATTCAGGCAAATGAAGATGCATCCAAACGAAAACGATGGCTTCGTCTAAGCCTTGTGACGAATCTGTCCTTGCTTGCGGTGTTCAAGTATCTTGATTTCTTGATTGAAACATGGAATCTTGCAAGTCTTCGATTTACCGGTGCACTTGAAGCTGACGCGCTCGGTCTAGCCTTGCCGGTCGGCATTTCATTCTACACCTTTCAGACCATGTCTTACACGATTGACATTTACTTGAAAAAGCAAAAGCCATACGATTCCTTCCTTGATTTTGCCTGCTATGCTGCCTTCTTCCCTCAACTGGTTGCAGGACCAATCGTCCGAGCAGACCATTTCAGAAAAGAAATTGAGAAGCCACTTTCAACAAATCCATACCGCTTTCGCCTTGGATTGACCCTGATTATCTACGGCATAGCCAAGAAATTGGTCATCGCCGATAACGTTGCTCTTCATGCGAACGCCATTTTTGTTGAAGGGGCGCATTTAGGGAACATCGGTTTGATTTGGTGGGCGACGCTGTGTTTTGGAATCCAAATCTACTGTGATTTTTCAGCCTATACCGACATCGCCATCGGCTCTGCACACCTGGTTGGTGTCGAACTTCCAGAGAATTTCAAAACGCCATATGCAGCAACATCACCTCAAGACTTTTGGCGCCGTTGGCACATTTCACTCTCGACATGGTTGCGAGATTATCTCTACATCCCACTGGGTGGTTCACGTAACGGGAGAAACAGGATGATTTTCGCACTCATGATGACAATGCTGTTGGGTGGTTTATGGCACGGGGCTTCTTGGAATTTTGTCTTATGGGGCTTCGTTCATGGCCTTCTCTTGATTGTTCACCGTTTTGGCAGTCAAGTTGATTTCGTAAGTCGTTTCTTTACATCAGCAGGCAGATTAGGACTCCTTCTTTCATGGCTTGTCACACAATTCCTCATCTTCTTTACATGGCTCATTTTCAGAGTTGAAAACACCGAAGTTCTCGTACCATCAATGAAAACATTTCTAGGAATTGGAGGATATTTTGACATCGAGGAATTTGTTGATATGCTACCAGAGGTTAAGTTCCTCACATTCTTCATTGTTGCATGCTTCATAATTCTTCACGGCGTCAGTGGCAAGGTCGGTGGTGGAAAGGAGTGGTTTGCTCGGCAGCATCCCGTTATTTGGGGCTCAATTTCGGGCTTTATGCTGTGTTTGGCATTTTATTTACGACCTGCTGAAACGGTTGATTTCATCTACTTCAGGTTTTGATTCTCCCGTTCTTGCAGGTTATGTCGAGGTTCATGAGGAAAGCCTTAACCAAGGACCCTTCGGCCCTTTAAACAGTGCAGTACCACTCTTGGGGACTTTAATGACATACAAACTTCAATGCCTCAAAACCGGTGATCTTCTTATCGACAAGTATACCCTTCACTATACTGAAAACGCACTTTTACGTGCGATTTACGACAAACCTTTCCAACTTCAAGAAGCGGATGGTGTTTGGAAATACCTCTCATGGTTACCGGTTTCCAAGGCGAACGACTACGTGGCTGGAACAACGACCTACAAGGCGGATGCGCTCGGCACGGAGCTTGGAATGCCAAATCTCTGGGTCACCTTCCACGGATATTGGCCAGAAAAAGGCGCAATGTGCCCAACTGGCAGTTTCAAGGACATGGAGGCTGTTCCAACCATCCAACGTCTTCACGACCATGGTTGCAAAGGCCTCATTTGTGCCAGTGCGGGGAATACAGCACGTGGTTTCACTCATTTTTGTGGCCTTGCTGATATGCCGTTGATCGTCGTGGTCGGAAAAGACCATGGCCATAGAATTTGGACCAAAACAGGTCATCCAACGGATTCAGTGAAAGTGGTCGTTGTAGAAGACGGCGATTATTACGATGCAAAAACAGTCGCTAAAGGCATTGCAAAACAATTGACAGGCTGGCAAATGGAGGGTAGCGTGCACAACGTCGCTCGTCGTGATGGCATTGGCTCACTCATTCTCGATGCAGCATTCACCATTGGTTCGATGCCTGAACATTATTTCCAAGGCATCGGCGGAGGTCCAGGTCCAATTGGTGTCCATGAAATGGCTGAGCGCCTCATTGAATCCGGCCAATTTGAAGGGCCTGCTCCACGGCAACACTTGTCACAAAACGTCGAACATTCTCCAATACACAACGCTTGGCAAGCCAAGCGAGACCATCTGGTTGCTGAAGATTTCCCTCCGCACGATGTCGAAGTCTATTCTGATTATTTGATGAACAAAGGTCCTGCTTATGCTCAGGTTGGCGGTGTTCATGATATCCTCAAGGGTTCAAACGGGCAGACCTATGTTGTTGAGCGCGACGATGCAGTTGCCGCAAAATCTCTTTTCGAATCGATTGAAGGCATCGATATCATGACACCAGGAGCAGTAGCAACTGCAAGCCTACAGCAAGCGCTAGCATCAGGAGAAATCGAACACGACGCTGTGACCGTTCTCAACATCAGCGGTGGTGGAGTGGAACGAATGAAGCAGGAACATGACACAGCGGTTGTTGAGCCATGGCTTCGCGTAACAAAAGAAAACGGTGCTGCAATGATTCTTGAAGCACTTGAGCAAGGTTGAAACTGCTTGAATTTCAAGCACTACGGCCTTCGTCAAACATCTCTTGTAGGCTTCCGTCTTGCAACATTTCCATTACAATATCCGAGCCGCCAATCAGTTCACCCTGAACGTAGATTTGTGGCATTGTAGGGAAGTCAGACCAAGCACAAACAGAGGGGATGGCTCGTTGGTCAGTGAGAATATTGACAGCAGCAAACGGTTCACCGAATTGCTGCAAAGCTTGTGCAGCGCGGTTTGAGAAACCACACTGAGGCTCGTTCGGTGTTCCTTTCATGAACAATACGAGAGCGTGTTCATCAACAATGGCTTGCAATTCTTCAGGTGTCCAATTCATTTTCATCATTCCTTGTTTTTCTCGATTCGACGAATATGGACGCCTTGTCCACCGCCGTGAGGGTCAAACGCAGTATCACCAGCTGTTTCTGCTTGTGCTGGGGTCATGCATTTGAGGTCGAGTGCGTGTATTGGGTGAGGGATGTGTTGTTTCATCACCGCAAGAACGAGCCGTTGCCGTTGCAATGGGCGCATTCCATCAAAGGATTCGGAAATAACTCGTACGTGGAAGTGGTCTCCTGAGCGGTGCAAATCAATCGCTTCAACGTGCGCATCTGGAACTGCTTTGAGCACTTCAGCCTCAATCCATTCAGTCGCTACCATTCTCACGCCTCAATCCTCGGTGGGGGAAGTGGGCTTTGAACCTCGCGTTTGTATCCGATGCTTCAAGGAGCGTAACCATCAGCGGCGTCTATGGAGGGTAAAGTGGCCAAGAACGCTCGTCTTCCTCACATGGGTCGGGATTCTGCTTGGCTTGCAGGCGCAGATATCATCGCAGTATTCTTGGCTCTTCTTGGGCAGGTCGTCCTTACCAGAGCATTATGGACAGAGTCCTACGGATTGTTCGTTTTAGCACTGGATGTTTTTGCAACCCTCTTTTTGGTCATTGATCTTGGATTGCCGACCTTACTTGCACGGGACGGTCCTGGTGCACCGCATCGCATTTGGCCGTCAATTCTACGTATTTACAACTTACAGGTGAAGGCAGCACTACCGTTTCTCATCGCCGTACTGCTCTACCTTCCTTTCGCAAGTTCGGAAGTATCAAGTCACGCTACAATCATGTTTGTGTGCGGAATTATTGCGTTGGTCCACATCGCAACATACGCTCCTCGCTCAGGACTGAGGGCTGCTGGAGAGGCGCGACTCGAAGCGTGGACAAAAATACTCGAACGAGGGATTACAACGGCCGCCTACCTCTCGCTGTACGCTTTTGGCATCACATCGGTTGAAGCCTATGCCGTTGCTTTCCTCTTCGGTGCATTGTGCGGCCTTCTTTTCGCGTTATGGTGGGTTTGGAAGACACTGCGAATCTATGATGGACATACAGGTGCTCAAGGCGAAATGGGTGAGGCATGGTTGAACAACCGTAACTTACTCCTTCAAGCCCTGCCGTTTGCAATCACCCTTGGGGTACTGCCCTATGTTATACGCATTGAGAAGTTCATCGTCGGTCTTGAATTGGGTGTTGAATCAGCGGCACTGTTTCATGTCGCTCAACTGGCGTGGCTGGCAGGTTTGGTCATCCCTCAAGCACTGAGAGCAGCATTGCTACCGGTACTTGGCAAGGTCCGTCATCAGCCTGAGGAGTTTTCTCATCAGATGAACGCATCACTGGATGTTTGTTTCGGTCTTTTGCCAATTGGAATTTTTGCTGGAGCAGCAATTGTCAAATTGTTTCTGCCAATCGCGTTCCCATCTCAATATCTCGATGGTAGCCTTGGTGCTTCGGCAGACGACTTGTTCATTGTGCTGTTGCTGGGTTGGTGTTTCACGCTTCTTGCAACCCCGACCTACACTGCGTTACAAGCTGGATTACACCCATGGCGTTTCACTTTCTTTATCCTCATCGTTGTAGGATTTTCGGCGGCGATTGGATTTGCGTTCATCGGGTGGCAAGCCGACGAAGGGCTCACTGAAGGATTGTACGCTGCAGCCTACGCCTCTACACTCTCTGCTTTGTTTGCCCTCCTTTCTTCGATTCATTTGTCGCGTTCATGGAATCTTGTGCTGGAGCGAAGCGGTGAATGGTTGATTGCCGCCTCGTGTATGACGTTGACATGCTATGGTCTTCTCAACGGGTCACTCTTCGCCGTGGCGGGAGTTGCTCTGTTCGTTTTCATGCCACAAGCTCTTCGAGCAATTGGCTCCACTGTTCAAGGAAATACGCTTCCGAAAACGATTGAGGCAGAGTAAATTCAGTTTCCCACCGTTCCTTCAATGCTGCTTCACACGCATCTGCCAGTGCCGAGGCATCGTAGTCGGCAACGACGTGTTGTTCGGGAAGATATGTGGCAACATCGCCCACGTCCACGGAAACAACAGGTGTTCCACAAGCGATTGATTCTCTTGCGACCAGCGGACCAGATTCTCGCTTGGAGGTGATGAGTGTAAGGTCAGCGACCAACATGCGATCCCAAACAATAGGTCGTGGTTGAATCTTGAGCGTCGTCATCCCAACGATCCACCCGCGTGCTTCAAGAATCTCGCCGGTTTGAAGGGCGAGCAAGTGGTTCTTTTCAGGCCGACGAGGGTCGGCAGGGAACAGGATATCAATTCGGTCTTTGCGCCATCGGCCGTTCCATGGCTTGAGCGGCTTGAGCCATTCGTCTTCAACGGCGCAATGGCAAGGAATCATTCTCACTTTTTCAGAATCGATGCCCGCTTGTACCGCAATGCTGTGGAGCCGTTGTGACACCACGACCACTCTGTCGGCCGAAGTTGCAAGATTGTGCGTCACCTTACCGATGTTTTCATGCGTTAATCCGACATCAAAATCGTATCCATGGACTACAGCGGTCCACGGAACTCTGAGTCGTGACGACAGAGCCTTTGCTAACGCTGCTACGGGCCATAGTGTATGGCAAACAATGACGTCAGGCTTCCAGTCTCCAAGCCATGATTCGACGCTTTTCACATTTCTTCGGACGCTACGGGCCGTGAACAACGGCCATGGGTGATTCGGAAGTGCGGTGTACCGGGGCGCAAAGACATTCACCCCTCCGTGTTCAAATGTGCGTGGTGCTTTTGCTGCGCCAGTAAGGGTTGAACGCCGCGCTTCTTGGTACCGCATCATTCTCGGGAGTGGATTGACAACGCGTACATCATGACCGTTGTTGACGAAACTCTGAACTTGGTCGGCAACAAATGTACCGCGAGCAGTATTTGTTGGCAGGGGATAGAGCAACGATACGACGAGAACTCGCATTCCAACGCCTCGTTCACGCTTCAAGTGCCGCTTTGATGATTTCGAGGTTCTCTTGTACGCTCGCTTTTTCGTTGAAAAGACCTGAGCCAACAACGCAGTTGCTAACGCCCCAATCTCGCAGCATTGCGATGTTGTGTGATTTGACACCACCATCAATTTGAATCTGGACAGGTCGTCCACCTGCAGCCACTTGTTCGTCAATTGCTGTTTTTAGGCGACGGATTTTTTGTTCGACGGTTGGAATAAACGATTGCCCTCCAAAGCCTGGATTGACGCTCATGACGAGTACGATATCAAGTTCGGAAAGCACTTCGAGAGCCGCATCGACTGGAGTTCCTGGATTCAACACAACACCAACGCTTGCGCCTGCCGCTCGTATGGCGGTAACAAGACGATGCAAATGCGTTGCTGCTTCGACATGGACGGAGAGGTGATTGCAACCTGCATCGATGTAGTCTTGGAAGCATGCTTCAGCGTTTGAAATCATGAGGTGTGCATCGAACACTGGCTCAGGACCGAGGGCTTTTCTCAACGAGCGGATGACAGGAGGGCCAAACGTGAGGTTTGGCACAAAGTTTCCATCCATCACATCGAGATGAAGCCAGTCTAACCCGCTGTCTACCGCTTTTTGGCACGATTGAGCAAGGTCAGCAAGGTTTGCAGTTAGTACGCTAGGTGCGATAATCATGACTCTCCCCAGCCATCCCAAGCGCCGCATTACCATGAGCATTTCGTTCCTTTTTTGTAAGCCAATTCAGTGCGAAGGCTCTTAATGCTCCTTACGGAGGAAGCCTTGGTGCGACCATGGGTGAAGTACGAGCAGTTACCGATGCGGAATTTGAAACAACAGTGAATGGAAACGGATGGGTACTGGTCGATTTCTGGGCTCCATGGTGCGGTCCTTGCAAAGCAATTGGCCCTGTTCTTGAACAAGTTGCTGGCGAACGCGAACTCCTCGTGGCAAAGGTCGATACCGATTCCAACTCAATGAATGCAGCCCGTCTCGGAGTCCGTGGCATTCCAGCCCTTTTCCTCTTCCGTGACGGAAACCTCGTTAGCCAAAAGAGTGGAGCAATGCCAAAGCCTCAACTCCTAAGTTGGATCGACGAATACATGACTGCAGACGATTTCTAACTACTGCAATCGTTTTTTGCGAACGCTCTTTTGAGCTCCGACATCTCGAAGCAACCTTTCTCGTAGTGCTTCGTGCAACCACATTCCTTCATCCAGTTCAAGCAACAATCCATGCTTGACGAGATTCTCAGGTGGCACGCCGCTCCAGTCAACTGCTGAGGCGAGTTTTTCCCAAGGGACCGGTTTTTCTGACACAGCGAGCGTGGAAAGCAGTTCATATTCTGACGTTGGTAGGGCTGTGAGTATTTCCTCATCGAGGAATCGTAACCAGTCCTCATGTGTTGTTTGTCCGTAGAGTTCCAACATTTCCAGAGCGAGTGGATGGCCCCCTGTTGCAGCGTGAACTTCATCAACGCCGATGGACGAGCCGTGTTCCAATTGGCTGAGCCAATCTTTGGTGTCTTCAAGAGTAAGGCCGCTTAGAGGCATTTCTCGAACCAAGCCACGGGTGTGAACGTCTCGGCGGTCATAAATCCGTAACGTCGTTCGAGAGATAAACAACAACCGAAGAGGCGCTTTGAGAGAAATTTGCATCAATGCCCCGAGTAAATCTTTGGCGTTTTCTTCCATGTGATGCACATCGTCAAGAACGATCAGCCAGTAAGGTGGTGGTCCGCCTGCTTCGTTTTTGTAACGCTCTCGGATTGTTCTTGCATCGGTCAAGTAAGAGAGCAATCGACGCCTCCAAGCATCGACGTTGACCTTCCCCCCAGGTGTTAGGGGGAGCGTATCAATCAGGTTGTATGGGTCGTGAGATTCATCGATGCCAAACCGGTGAAGTAAACTTGTAGCGAGTCCAAGTGAGCGGTCCCATGGTTGACAAGGATACCAGCAAATTGACAGATGGGGCTCATCTTCGACGCGTTGTGTTAGCCAGTGTGCCACAAGAGTCGATTTTCCAATTCCTGCTATACCGTGGACAACTGCACATGGTTTTCGCGCATCAAACCAGTCGTGCAGTTCTTGTAATTCTTGCGTACGGCCGTGAACGGGTCGGGTGACGGGTGGCTTG
>JABIWF010000072.1 GCA_018701175.1 Methanobacteriota archaeon | reverse complement strand
CTGCTCGAACATCAACGAATGTATTCAACCAACGAAAGGGCATCTCAACGGTGTACCGAACGGAGAATATTCATCCTCCGATTTTACTACGGGAATCAATGAGCTAGCAGGTTCAGAGTATGTAGCGTTCAGCGTGGAGGCAGGAGACACACTTGAACTTCAAGGAATGCATGCTACCAATGACCTCAAGATTTCAATCTACTTTCAAGAAAATTTGACTGAAACTTTGTATGATGACGAATTGATTCATGCTCAAGGAATAAGTGCGTCAATACACGGTGAAAGTGGCCTTTGGTTCTTCGAAGATTCAGGTCGAGTTGTGGTAAAGATAGAAACAAGTGTCCCTCATACTGCATGGGCTATAAAAACGATGCTTTATGCTCACAACGCATCACTCCAACTCACTGAAAGTTCTGAAAACATGCACTTTGCTGGCCACCGTTCGACTACGGTAATGCTTGCCATGAATGACACCGAAAAATTCACCTTCGAACCCTTGTTTACAAACACGTCTATCACAATGGACCAACTCGTTGGGGGAACATGGATATTGGGGACAAAAAAGAACATCACCCCTGACCCTTCATACACTTTTTATCCATATCCAAACATCAGTGCTGTTCGTGTGCATTTCGACTCACCGGTGCATTATGTCACCTTATTGGTCGAAGATTTCTCTGACTTTGGCTCAGGTCTTGAAGCACCATCAGTACGACCTCTGTCTCTTCGGAGCGAAAACGCCTCATGGCCATTAATGAATCTTGATTCAGGACCTGTTGAAGGTGAAATGACTCTCGCCGTTCATGACACTGCGGATGTCTATAGGCTCGAAGTAACCGGATGGGTGGAATCCAAGCACCTCATTCGACTCACGCTTGAAAGCATGAACATCGAACAATTTGAGTTGGAGGTATGGAGCATTGACCAAGAATCTTGGGAAGTCATTGATTCTCGACGAAGCACCTACTCCAACGGTAAAATCCAAACATCGCTCGAGGTGGGCCCTGGAACACATTTCCTGCGTGTTGCACTTGTTGATGCGAGCAACAACACCCCGCATCCGTGGGGCGAAGATGCACCTGCGTTGACATACCTCCTATCCTCTACCTACTCGGAGATTGATGAAGGAGAAGAACCGTATTTCCCACCTGATGAAAATGCTCAAAAATGGGGAGTTAGGGCTCGCTTCTTCCTTGGTTCCTTGTTCCTTTTACCAGTTCTATACTTTGGCCTAATGCAATATCGCAATTCGAAAACAGCCCGAGAATTCTCGATGAAATCTGAACAACTCGCTTGGTTCAAATCACAATTAGATTCAGGGGGAACTACACCAAAGCAATCACGTGCAAATCTTGCACGAGCTCTTCAAGCCGTGACGTTACTGTCATGGGATGAAGCAAACTCGGCTTGGGGGAAACCTGACCTTGACTACCGTACCGATAGCGTGGCGATGGCAGTATGGAAACTCGACGAAAGAATAGCGAAGTCTGAAGGAGCAATACCACTCATGGTCGGAATTAACATTGTAGAGGGCCATTGGGACTTGGCAGCACTTCGATTTGATGCACCTGTTGGCCAGGCGTGGAATGTTGAAAATGTTGAACCGAGATTCCTGAACCGAGGGGAGGAAGTATTCCTCGACACAATGGCAAGTGGAAATCGCACATTCATCATGGCTGAGATCAGTGGCACTGCTACCGCAGTTGATATCGAACTCAACGGTCGCATGGACGGAGAGCCAAGCGCAGCAAGAATCCCTTCAACGCTTCAAATTCAATCGCTTGAAGAAGAATGACAATGTCAACCATTCATTGAAAGATGGGCAATTCAGTGAACCTTAGATTTGGCTCAGAACTTTGGACGGACGGTAACAACGGAAGTGTTCTCCAAGTCGAGAATATCATCGTCATCATCTTCATCATCATCCGACTCCGATTCATTTGCGGAGTCGTTTACGTCACGTGAGGTTGACTTTTTCTCGATGATCTTTTCATCACGGGTCAAGCCCTTCTTGGATTCAAGTTTAGTAATCTGATTTTGAAGCAACTCGAACTCGATTTCCAAGTCTTCCATGACATCACGAACTGCTTCCATTTTGTCATGGATTCGAGAAGCGAGTTTCTTCATCTTGCGCAGTACACGCTTCTCGGACATGCCACTACCAAAGGTCTAGAGGTTATGAAGACTTATACGATATTTATGTCAAAGAAATGGTTGGATTATGAAGGACAAATGATTGCTAAATCAATTGCGTCGATCCTTGGCATCATCCTTGATGCGTTGCAAAATATCAGTTGGTGCGAGGGTTGATTTCAACTCCTGCAGAGCCTTTTTCGATTTTTTGTCTACTTTCTTAGGCATGTGTAATTTCAGAAGTACAACGACATCACCACGGCCGCTGCCTCTGCTCCGAGGTAGGCCTCGTTTTCGAATTTCGAGGGTATCCCCGGAATTGGAATAGGCTGGCACCTTAATGTTCAGGTCTTTTCCGTCGACGTGTTGAACGGTCACGGTTGTTCCGAGCACCAAGTCAGAATAACCGAGCGGCAACGACATGATGAGGTCTGCATTTGAGCGCTCAAACCATGGGTGAGGTTCAATGTCGATTTCAATAAACAAATCACCGTCTTCGCCTCTGCCTTGAGGGGCTGGTTCACCTTTGCCACGCATGCGTAGGCGAGTGCCAGCTTCTGCACCGGCAGGGATATTGAATCGAAGCGTAGTGGATTTGATTTCCTTACCGTTGCCCCGACACGGAGAACATGATTCATCAGCCGAACTGCCTGTACCACCGCAAGTTGGACATTCTCGGACAACATCTTGGACAAAAGGTCCAACTTGTTGCCGCATTCGGACGCGTCCTTGGCCACTGCAATCACTGCATTCAGATGTCTTGCCGTCTTTTGCACCCGTACCATCGCAATGAGTACAAGAGACTGGAAGTTCAACTTCAACTTCTTCCGTGCTACCTTCATAGATTTTGAACATATCAACAGTGTGAATCATTCGAATGTCTGAACCTCGACGGCGAGAACGCCGAGATCCTCCACCTCCTCCACCGAATATATTGGAGAAAAAGTCCCCTCCAAGAATGTCTTCGAGATTGATATTGAATCCACCGCCTCCGAATCCACCGAACGGTGAACCACCTGGGCCATTGTGCCCGAAGCGGTCGTACTGTGCTCGCTTTTGGTCATCGGAAAGAACTGCATATGCTTCTTGGATTTCTTTGAACATGTCCTCTGCATTCTCTTCTTCACTCCGATCGGGGTGATACTTGCGAGCAAGGCTACGGAAGGCATTCTTGAGTTCTGAAGATGTGGCTTGTTTATCCACACCGAGAACTTCGTAATAGTCACGTTTCTCAGACATATGCTCACCGAACAAGCCTAGGGGTAGTGAAGTCCTCTTTCAACATCACCCTCAAAATCCATCGACTCAGGCGTCAAGACCACAATGAAGACAGAACGGTTCGCCAGGCGGAATAACTGCACTGCATCCTTTGCAACGATTCCCAGAAGGCGGTGGTGCTGCGACTCTGGCAATGGGAACTGTTGCAAACTGGGAGGTCCCCATCATGGCCATATCCTCGATGCTACCCTGCGCTGATGGGGCGGGAGATGAATCCCATGCATATGTTGTATCGGCGGGCTGGGCGAACTCTTG
>JABIWF010000039.1 GCA_018701175.1 Methanobacteriota archaeon | reverse complement strand
TTACGGATTGGAGTCCAGGGAGTGCTTGCATTGCATCTCGTAGTTCATCTGCTCTTGCAACAAAAGCATCTTTTTGTTCAGGATTGATTTGTGCTATGCTCACTCTGTAGTACATATTTCCACCTACAACATCCGGGATATAATCTTTAGTTAAAGTTTCAATCGGTTTCAAGAGTGCGTTGTGAGACAAAGGGTACGGATGCGCCCATTTTAGAATGAACAGCGCCATCTATGTAGACGGTTGAAGTCCGTAGTATACTCGTTTTGAACACCATATTATATACCGTCCAATTTAAGAATCTACTTATGACGGAAGGAAATGCAAACGCTTTACTAAGTTACAATTCTGTTACCTTAGTCGCCCTTCTCCTCCTCTCATCATGGTCATCAGCACTCGTGTCTGCTGAAGACGTATCAAACGCCATCGAAGGTGAAGTCTCATGGCCACAGTCTGGAAGTGTAGATTCAGGTTGGATTGAACTTTCAACAACAGAAGGAAACGACCCCTCTATCATCACGCAGGCATCTGCTGACTGGAAACTTGAGTTTGCTCCCGGCGCTGAAGTATCAAATGTGAGTCTTCAAGTCTACGTCAACGGCTCAGACGGGCTTGCAATCGATTCACCGCTGCTTCTTGCACAAGATACCGGTGACCGGTTGTTTGACTTTAGTGGGTACGGCCAACTTGGTGCATTGGACTCATTCGATGGATTCAACCCATATGCTGACAGATTAGCACCAAACAGTGCCACTGGGGCAGGATGGACGCTTCCATCAAGCGCTACTGTGACCGACCTCACACTTGAGGCACTTGCACCTTCAGATCCAATTGCCTTCTTTGATGTTGTCAACATTTCCGATTTTCATTCAGCCCAGCATCCCGACGATGGACAACTCTATCTCAGCACAGGAAACACTGTCTATGTACTCGATGCAAACAACAATCCAGAAATCATTGACAGTTTTGCTCTCAATGAGCAAATGGGTGACATCGTCGGACTTGAGATCGGACCTAACGGAAACATCCACATCGCTACGACCAGTGGTCAATTCCAAATGATATCACGTGACGATGGCACATTGCAGCCAGGTCTTGCATCACTTGGAGTTGATTCGCTTGCTGTATTCAAAGTTCTCACTTCTGGGATTTTCGCTGCATACAACAACGGTTCACTCTACGCCTATAATCAAGCCACCTCAAGTTGGGGGTTGTTGGTTTCATCCGCAACCACAACTTCATGGTTTGACATCAGTGAAGTGTACGACATACATGAGCAAAGTGATGTACTTTACCTTGGAACAAACAATGGCGTCCACCGCTTTGACCTCAATTCATACCTTCCAAGTCAACAACCATTTCTAGCTCAAAATGTACTGCACAGCGACACCATCACCCAAATCGAAACGGTCGGGACCCAACTCTTGTTTGCTTCTCCAGACAAGGGCGTTGGGCGCCTCAACCACAACACTGGCCTTTGGCTCTCGACTTGGAATTCTGACAATTCTCTTCCTTCTGATGCTGTTTATGGAATGGCATCGAACCAAGAGGTCCTCCATATTCTTTCAGGTGACGAACTCGTTCGCTATGACCCAACAGTTGCCTCGTTCTCATCTACCATAGCGCTCGACCAAATCAACCTCAGCGAAACCTCCTCGCTGGCTCTGCTTCCTTGGGACAGCAACGGTGCTCGATCACCATCCACTGACGTCCATGTAGCAACAAACGGCAACGGAAAACTGATGTTGATTGAGGCAGATGTTCAAAGCAATCTAATCGATGAAATCCTCATTGCAACTGGACCCTTTGACAGCGACATCAACGATGTTCTCGAATACGACGGTATTGTTTACGGTGCTGGATTCTACTCAAAAGTAGTCGAACGATTTGACCTTGACGCATCGGTTTGGCTTGACCCAATTCCAATCAATGATTACGTATTCACGCTTGCACGAGCTGGTGATACCATCTTGGTAGGCACCTATACTGACGGTATTTATTTGGTCGAAAATGGTGCTGTTCGTAGCAACATCCCTGCGGGAAATGAATACGGAAACGCTGGAGGCACATTGGCAATCTATGACATCGATTCAACCGGAGACTGTAGTACTGCATCGGGATGTGAACTGCTGTTTGTCCAGCCCTATGGAGTGTATACGGCGACTGCAGATGCTACCAGTGCAAGCAACCCAACTCGAATCCAGGAGTCGTTTGTCCTCAACTTCGACGTCGCCATCTATGGGGGTGTCGGCTTCATCGCAACAGATGAAGGATTGTTGCGATATGATTTAGTCAACAACACCTTCCTTGACACATGGGGATCCACCGCTTCAAACCGTCTCAATTACGCCCAAGTAGCCGTTATTGGCACAACAATGAACATGGGGATTGAAGGGTTTGGCGTGGCTCGAAAGGACATCGTTACTGGCCAATCCTTGTCGACTTTGAGCAGTGCAAACACTGGAATTACGAACGACAATGTCTACTCTGTAGAAGCCAGTGGTAGTGATTTGTGGATCGGCACCGATAGTGGAGCATGGATATGGGACGGGACAACAGCAACCAAAATACTTGAAGGAGGTTTTTACGAACGCCCTCAACGGTTCTATGATTTTGAACTCGATGGCAGTACGATGTATGCTGGGACGAACATAGGGCTTTGCAAGTACAGCCTGTCAGGAAATTTCGTTTCCGTGTCGACATGCACCGCCTTTTCATCCGCTCTTGGTCAAGTAACCGAAGTCGCTGTTAACAGCACAACTATCTTTGCAGGCACCAACAACGGCGTCTACCTCATCGACAAAGCAACAATGACAGTCGTTGACACTTGGACAACCGACGATGAAAGTTCAGACGCTGAAGTCGTCGTGATTGACGATGTTGCCTACATAGGCCTCTCTGGTATCGGCGTAGCCCGCTGGGACATTACCAACGAAGAATGGCTCACCACGTGGGGCGAGAGTGTCCTTGGCGCAGGAAACACACAAGTTACAGGCATGATTGGTGATGTCGCAATTCGAGGATTATGGGTTGCAGGGCCTCAATATTTCAAACTGGTCAACACATCGACCGGTCAAGTATCACAAAGTTTGGGAATCAACAATGCACACGATTTAACCATGTACGGCAACACGTTGTACTACCATCTCAAGGACACTTCGGACAACATTTTCTCGTACGACATCATCAATTCAACAGGTAATTTTCCGCTTGATGCAGGGACTGCTTTAGGCAATCAGACTGGCTTTATTTCGAGTATGGAAATTAACGGAGACACACTCGTTGCAAGTGTTTTGGTTGTGGAAAGCACGATCGGCAATTTTGGTCAAATCAGTAGGGCTGATCTCGGAGGTCTCGTCCAATACGATCTTGCCAATCAAGTATGGAACGCCAGCGTTAACTCATCTGGACCGATCGATGTTGTATCGTATTTCAATTCATCAACTGGGCATTCATGGGTGAGTTGGGGCAACACAGGCGTTGAAGTGTATGCGCCAAACGGCACCAGCATCGGCTTCTGGGATAATATTACAACCGTAGCAGAAATTGTTGAGTACAACGGAAGAATCTTGTTTGCTACTGAAAATGGAGTGCTGCGCTTCAACGAAACTTCGTTCCAATGGGAAGCAACTTGGACATCCGGTAACGGTTTGCCCAGTTCAACAGGCAACATCATCTACGAACTATGGACGGATGGCTCGATCCTTGCCGTCGGCATCTCTGATCTGAATGTATTCGTCCCAAAATATTTCATTTCTTTCTTGGAGTTGGATGGCACATGGACTTCCTATCAGACAGGAACGACCAACATCCCGCGCGGAATTCCATTTTCAATGACTCAGTGTGGGTCCTATCTTTACGCCGGATTTTGGAACAACAACGGCGGCCTATCTGCCTTTGATTTAACGTCGTTAACCGCAGTGAGGAGTTGGGGTGGTGGTTCTTTCCCAACTGGCATTGAGAACAACAAAGTCTCTGCCCTTGCATGCGATGATGACGACATATTGTATGTGGGTTACAACGGCAAAGGCAACTTTAACGCCGATTTACCAATTTCAAGGTATGACACTCAAAACAGCCAGTGGCTCAACACCATCACGCAAAATACAAACGGCCTCACTTCTGATGTGATCAGCGGCGATGGATTGTACCATTCAGATGGAATGTTGTTCATCAGTACGGGTACCTTTGGTTTCTCTGTCACTTCAACAACCAGTTTTTCTTACCTCCAAACCAACTCCACATTTACGGGACAAGTCCTCGATGCTCCGTTGAGAACCGCCGTAACCAGTTTCCAGTATACGGGCGGGGAACTACATCTTGCACGAGCAGGAGGCGCAACTGGAGTAAACTCAATTCTCAAATACAATGCATCAGGTTTCGACGTACTCATTCAATACGCAGCGTTACCTAGTGGAAATACCACCTCGATTGAAGGTGAAGGCAACACGCTTTGGGTTGCAACACCGGGAGGCGTTTTGAAAGGTGAATACAACGCATCCGGCGGAATTGAATGGCAGGACGGTTGGTCGACACCCGTCGACGCCGTAACCACCGATATACTGCTCGATGGTGCTGATTTGTACATTACGACGACCGGCAGTGGCCTCTTGAAATTCGACGCAAACACAGGAGATTTGATCACGATAACTGGAGCACAGCACAACAACCAAGCAGGCCTTGCTAAATCAGTCGATTCATCAGGTGCAGAGAAACTCATCGTTGGATTGCTGGGTTCAGCAATCACCTCATCGGGGGTGCAATCATTTGACTTAACCTCACAACAGTTCACTGCGGGTGCATTGTTGGCTGGACTGCCATCAAACGCCATTCGAGGATTCACATTCAGTTCGGACTCGTTGTTCATCGCCACATCAAGCGGAATTGGGCAATGGAATTTCACGGCCAACGCTTGGGAGAATCCAATTACGACTGAAGATGGATTACCGGATTCATTCATCGGCGACGTGTTTTGGGCATCCAATACACTCTATGTAGCCAGTCTCTCGGGAATGACGCAATACATTCCGACCACCGGCGCATCCACCACATTGAAACAATCGGATGGGCTGTTGGGTAATTCTGTCGCCTCATTCGGGAGTTATACCACTGTGAATCAAAGCACTTGGCTGATTGCCGTGCATGACGCTGCGTTAGGTGAACGTCCAGGACTTTCAGTGGTTGACATCTCATCGAACACAGTGATCTCTACACACCGTTTTGACCAATTGCCATCCAACACAGTCACTTCAGTGACCGCAGATTATGGCGGAGTTCACATCGCTACAGACACCGGCGCATTAACACATTACAACGGTTTGACCGACCAATTTATTGCAGGTATTTCCAGCGCAGATGTGCCTTCGTGGCCTATACAAGATATGGAATCTGACGGAGTTCACCTCATACTGCGAAGCAGCTCGAGTATATCCATTGTTGAGGCCCGAAACACCTCGCACTCACTCCTGAAATCTTTTGTTGTACTGAAGCCACAAAACGTTGCTGTGGGCCCGACTGGCTTTTGGCTCGCCTCGAGGGACGACGGCTTGTTCGGATGGAACAAAGCCTTCGAAGCCATTCCCGATGGCGTCGCTCGGACAGCAAATCCACTGTTTGCAAGCATCGATAGTCAAGTATTCAATATCGGAGAAATGACTCACCCCGGCTACCAGATCAAACTCGTTTCGCCAGACGATGCCATCAGCCTCAACGCATCTGCTGGAATTGTCGATGGAAACGGTGTTCTCTTCCAGTTCATGCCGCTCGCTTTGAGTTCTCCAAACTCCAATGCCGCAGTGTGGACCAAGACGGTTGAGCTGAATTACACTGCAGAAATGGTAATTTCTGACCCGTCAAATCTAGAAGAAATGTTACAACTCGCAATCGATAACGGCCAAATCATCAACCAAACTCGATTTGTTCCGCTCAAACTTATGTCTGCAGAAAACGGTACATTGGAAGTTCGAATTACCTATGATTGGGTACGTAAAGACACACCTGTGGTCATCACAGATGCATACGACCGACCAGACGATGGCGGCGGTGCTTTGAGTTTCGAGTGGTCGATTGTTCCAGATATTGATTTCAAAGCATACCATGTCTATCTTAACGATGGTCCGTGGGATGAATTGGTCACGGACATCAGCTTTGAGGGGCGAATCGCTGATGCCTCGGAATCAGAGTATACTCGAACTGTTGCAATTGCTACTACTGCGAACGGAATCTCCATTGTCGATGGCACAGAATACTACGCTCTGGTGGTCGTAGAATACCAAGACGGAAGGTATGGAGTGCCGAGTTCCATCGCCGGACCGTTGGTGACCAGCGATGAGGTTCCAACGCCACCGGTTTGGGCCAGTGCAACTCCTTTCCAAGAAGGGGACGAAGGAGAACTCAGTGTTGAATGGGCACGATGCATGGCATTGGACGCTGTTCAAACCAATATCTACACTTCAACTCTGCCGATTACAGATGCGGTAGGGCTCACACCAGAAGCGACCGTCCTATTCAACGAAGGCAACAACACTACACTCAGCGTGAATACTGGGGTGCCGTATTGGATGGCGTTCACTTGCATTGATGTTACAGGTCAAGAAGATGTGGCGAACGCTACTGTGATCGGACCTGTAATCGCCACTGGAGGAGAAGATGATGGTCTTCCACCTGCGCCACTGACCAATGTTTTCGCAACCGATACACCAGACGACAGCGGTGGACGCATCACAGTTGGATGGGATGCATCCAATTCCGAAGATTGTGCCTTCTATCAAATTTTCATGGTGACCGATGTCGAGTTCTCATTTGAACCGACTTCCGTCGGTGGGTTCACGGCGTCAAAAATCATCACGGATTGCTCAACGAATTCGACCATCGTATCTGACTTCGATGGAACTCCATTGATTGACGGCCAAGAATACTTCATCGGCGTTATTGGCTTTGACGTGTATCTCAATTCGCAACGTACAGGTGTCGAAATCGTCACAGCCGTACCGGTCGACAACCTCAACGGGGAAGTTCCACTTCCAGACCGAGTTGCAAACATTGAAGTCTTTGACGCACCAAACGATGACGGAACGTCAATTGACATCAGCTGGTCAGTTTCTGATTCCGATGATTTCGGATACTACACCGTTTGGATAGCAGATCGCCCTCTTGTCAACGTTGTGTCTTTGTGGAATGAATATGGAACCAATCCGGACATTTGCGGTTGTATTGTTATTGACAAACAATGGGTAGATGAAGACAAAAAACCAATTGCAGTCACAGCAAACTCAGGACTGTACTTCTCATCTGATGTTTCTGGAGACACAATCAATATCTCCGGATTGATACGAGCAAACACGAAATTGTATGTCACCGTCACGGTGCATAATGACGACGGGGGAGCACACCTCACCGGACTACTGAACCCCAGTGTAACTCCGATCAATAATTTGCAAGATGATGTCGCACCTGAACGAATCGAGAACCTCACCCTGCAGGACCGCCCACTTGATGATGGAACTGGTGTTGACCTTGAGTTTGAACTGTCCACAGAAAGTGATATTTTCGAATACCGAGTGTATGCAGCACCGTTCGACTTTACCAGTGTTGGTAACGGTTCTAACGGCCCATTGACACCGGTCTTGATCACGGACAGAGCGCCCGAGTTCCCACTCAGCATCACGCAACTTACTGGTGGTTTCGAGGTCGCACCTCAATTGACTGTATGGGTCGCTGTCGTACCGGTAGACTTTGCTGGAAACGCCGTAATGAAAGACCTCGTTACTGTTTCAGCACAATCCATTGATGATGGATTTGCCAACGATGGAAGTGGCCTTCCAAGCATTGAAGGTGTCAAGGCATCTTGGATTGATGGAGAAAAGATTCTCATTGAATGGAATCAGTCAGAATCCGAACTGATTGAAGGTTATCAAGTTCACATGAGTGCAGATAATTTTTCTTTAATTACCAACGCTACACTCATCGGTGACGGTATCACTACGGCGAGTTTCATTGTATCAAACGATAATTTCGCAGCGCTTAGCAACACATCAAATTGGTATGTATCCGTAACTCCTTATGATTCTGAAAATGTCAAACAGACTGTGGAAACCGTTCGAATTAGCGCCAGCGAAGTGGCCCTCTTAACGGGTGAAGACGAGGATAATTTCAGCATCAACACTTTACTGTCCACTCAAAACTTCATTGCTGCCGGTGTCGTTTTTGCAGTTCTCGTGTTACTCGTAACATTCAGCCGAAGTAGAAAGGGACGTTCAGACATTTCCAAAGCATGGGATTCTCAAGCCTCAACATGGGGCATGGATGAAGATGTACAAATGGATGGAATGTTTTCGCCAGAAATACCTCCTCCCCAAGGATTCAATCCAGTAGCAATGCCGCCAATGGGCGGTGCAATGCAGCAACAGCCACTACCACCGATGCCTGCGGGATTAAACCAACCAGCACAACCTGCTCAGCCGATGTATGCTCAGCCACCACAACCTGCGCAGCCCGTTCAACCGAATTACGCACTGCCGCCGCAGCCGGCACAGCCTACTCAGGCGATGTATGCTCAGCCACCACAACCTGCACAGCCTGTTCAACAGAATTACGCACTGCCACCGCAGCCGGCACAACCTGTTCAGCCAATCCAACAGGTAACACCAGCGGTTCAGCAGCCAAGCCAAGTTCAACCGACGGCAAATGTCGACGTATCTTTCCTCGACGAGTTGCTCTGATTGCAATCATGGAGATGTGTAAAGATTGACCAACTCTCGCATGAGCGTCCCGGTTGAAAATAATTTGAAGCACGTCAAGGGGCTGAAACCAAGACGGTTTCATTCAGGCAAAACCCATTGTGGCCATTCTTCATGGTCAGAAGAACGACTGACAAGAACCAAAACCGGTCTTTGTACTGTGGCGAGAACATCGTTTAGACTGCGCTGAGTCGACGGAGTGATGACACCATCCCTCATATCAACAGCCAGCCATGCTTCGGGATATTGACCCTTCCAAGCTTCCAGTTCTGCCTCAATGCCTTCCGGTGGAATTCCTTGACGAACACTTGCGATAAATCCCCATTGTGAAGGGCATCTGCGTTCAGCATCCGTCCAGAGGAACATCCGGGGTGAAGAAGGGAGGCGTTCGAGTTGGGCTACGGCTTCTTCAAGCGTGACACAAACGGGTCGGTTCGGCATTGGCATTGGCAAAGAGTGACGCCAGGTTCGGTCCAAATCGAGCGGTTCCCGTCGGCGCATGTAGAGGCTAAACGCGTCTATCGTTTCAATCCCTCGGAGTTTCGTGAATCAAGGCTGCAAGTTAAGGAAACAAAGCGAACCTTCATGCCCCATGTGCGCTGCCGTCGAATTATGTCCAGTGGTAGCGCACCTCCGCCACCTCAGCCGCCAGGCGGTTCAATGCTCATGATGTTGGGTGTAATGTTGATGATGACACTGCTCATCATGAACCCAGATATACGTACTACACTCGGTGATGTAGCCGATCCAATCCTCGACCCGATTCTTCCCCAGGAAGCATACTTCGTGCTCACAGTACTCATTCTTGGCAGTTTTTCGATGACCATGAATACTGTTCTTCGAAATTTCTTCACCGACCCAATGGCACAAGCGCACATTGGACATCGCCAAGGCCAAGTTCGGCGAATGATGAATGATGCCCGTATCTCACGCGACCCAATCTTGCAAGAGAAGGCAACAACCCTCCAACAACAAATGATGCCTGAGCAACTTAAGGTCCAAATGGGTGCAATGAAACCTATGATGTTTACAATGGTCTTCATTATCGGTATTTTCGCATGGTTAACCAGTGCTGTCGAAAGTTTTCGTGTTGATTATGTCTCACTGCCATGGACATCAGAATGGAATCTTTTGGATGACAAATTCTTTTTCTTCCCAGCATGGATTTGTGCATATATCTGCATGAGCGCACCTCTTGGTCGAGTGATTGACCGTCACATCAAGTTGTTCCGATACAGAAATCACCCTCTGGTTACCGCTGGCGAGACGCTCAAAGAGCCTCTGCTCCACTTGGTCGCATCGTCAGGCACGGCAAAAAGCAGTGACGCTCAGCGCAGGCAACAACGCAGCCAAAGAAACACGAACTCGAACCGCCGCAAATCAAAATCCAATAAAAAGGAAGTTTCTGAGAAAGAAAACTCTGACGAAACTCGCTCCGACAGCGTTTGGGATAAGAATTCCAAGGAATGTCCAAAATGTGGACTTACTATGGTCACCAAGATGGGTCCTCGCACCAAAAGATGCGATGTATGTCGTCATGAATGGGTGTAAGCATGCTACAAATCACCGTGTCGGGCCATCCTGGTAGCGGTACGAGTACCCTCGTCAAAGCTCTGATGGCGCATTACTCATGGACCTCTCTCAACGGGGGCGATGTCTTTCGACAAGAAGCCGCAAGGCGAGGAATGAGTCTTAGCGACTTTGGCGAATTGTGCAAATCAGATTTGAACGTTGACCGTGAATTGGACCGGTTACTCCAACAACAAATGAATGCTGGCACCTCGGAGATTGTCGAGTCAAGGTTAGCTGGATGGTGGGCATATCGACTCGAGATTCCATGCATTCGGCTATGGCTGGATGTTGATGAAAAGGAAAGAGCGAAGCGAGTAACACATCGAGAAGGAGGTTCTATAGAAGAGGCTCTTCAAGCAAACAGGGATCGCTCTGCGGTAGATGCTGAACGCTTTATGGAACTGTACCAAATCTTACCTGAACAGCGAGAACCCTATACCACAGTACTTGACGCGACAAACCTAGGCAGTGAGGAAGTCCTCGCTGCGGTCATCTCAATTCTGGAGGATAAATCATGACACTACACATTCTTGATGCAGAAGCAAAAACCAATCCATCCATCGGTGGACACCCAGATGAACGAGATGTCGAAGAGCGTCTCGCATCTGGATTCATACTCCTCGATAAACCGGCTGGGCCGACTTCACACCAACTCGCATCATGGGCACGGGACTTGTTTGGTCTAGAACGGCTTGGACACGGCGGTACACTTGATCCGTTTGCAACAGGCGTCTTGCCGTTGATGGCTGGTAAAGCAATGAAAGTGACGAAGAAGATTCTAAGCCACAAAAAAACATACATCTGCATCTTCCGTTTCGACGAAATCCCTGATGAAGCCGAGTTGCAAACCGCAATGAAGAGACTCACGGGTAGAGTATACAACGTGCCGCCAGAAGTCTCAGCAGTCAAAGTGCAAGTTCGCACACGAAAAATACATACTTTCGAACATATTGAAATGGATGGAAAAGACCTCATCACACGCGTTTACTGTGAAGCGGGCACCTATATTCGAACAATGGCTCGTGACCTCGGTCTGCTTCTCAACATGAAAGTACAGTTGAAGGAATTGCGAAGAGAGACTTCTGGAGCATTCACCCTTGACCACTGCATCACCATGCAAGAACTCGCTGATGCTGTTTGGCTTTGGAAAGAATGCAACCAACCAGAAGCACTGCTTCGAGTCATCCACCCAATTGAAAAATTACTGCTCGATTTACCAACGGCCACAGTCAAAGACAGTGCTGCTGCCGCTTTAGCTCATGGCGCACCGTTGTTGCGACCTGGTTTGGTGAACATTCAGAGTGGAGTAAAGGCCGGAAAGGAAGTCATGATTCAGACCCTCAAAGGAGAGGCTGTTGGAATCGTAACGCTTACGCTCGGCACAGATGAACTTGCAGCAATTGACGAAGGTGAAGTTGCACGACCAAGTATGGTCTTGCTCGACGAAGGATTGTATCCTCGTCGCTGGAAGTCTCCAGAATGAATCAAAGATTCATGCTTCAACGTATTCTTCGTAAATATATTCTTCAGTTTCTATTCGTATTTTCAATACAGACATATGATTCCCACATCCACTTTGTCAACAGGTGTTGAACGGCCCCCACGGCCTCAAAGCAATCTTTTGTGAGACGGTCTCCATATGAACTTTGAGGGCCTTTTTTGCGTTATCCGACATCGGGTGTTGGATTGGTGCTGCAATTCGTAAAGGTTTGATTCACTGCAATTTCTTGATTTTGGGTGGGGTCAAAAAGACGAAAGCACCAACTATTGCCAATAGGGCTACAATGGTAAGTCCCCAGAACATGCCTTCTGAGATGCGATCCGAATCAGAGGAGGAATCGTCATTGTCAAGCGAGGCCTCGATTGATACCGCAATTTGGGCATCGTTGTTATCTTCATCACCTTCTGAGATTTCCGAACTTCGGTCGATTACTGCACGCAATTGCTTCTGAGTGCTGTTTTCGGGAACTTGCCAGTCGAAGGTGACGTATGCGACTGAGCCTGGCTGTAGCACCGGTATTGTGTCGTAATCAATCAACTGTGAATTTGCTTCACAGCGGACTGAAATCATCGTTGCTTCTGCTTGTCCGATGTTGCGTACGAAAACGCGGATCGAAAGGATATCTCCTGCACGGATTGGTTCGCTTCCAACATCGATCTCTTCGACAATGAGATCCGGTAACGACAGAACTTCAAGATCCATCATACGCTCGTGGCACGATGTTTGGTCGCAGAGTGAAATGAGCACGGAGGTGAAGCCAGGTGTTGGTGGAACTACAGTGATGGTTTTGTTTAGCACATCAATTGATGCCCAAGATCGGTTTGTCGATGCAGTTAGACCGGTTGAATCCACATCTGAATAGTCAAAATCAATCACCGATGGGACGGATAACTCAACTGGGATCAGCGACTGGAACTCCTGCAAAACAGGAGTGTCGTCAACAGTTGCAACATTGACGATGAATGTTTCAGTCCACATGTTGCCAGCCTCGTCAACCACTGTGGTGACAACAGTAGCCTGGCCACTTGCCTCAGGTTGCAGTGCGACTCGAATGTCGCCTTGAGTGAGATCGACGGTTACCAATTCGGGGTTGGAATTAGAGAAACTGACGACGAGGTTTTCACTGGCGGTACGGTCATCCGTGCATCGATACAAGAATGGGAGTATTCGGCCACCTCCATCTTCGGTGAGAGATTGGTCGCCAACTGAGATGCATTCAGGGTCTTCATCCCATTCGATATCGAACCCACCGGAGATGCTCATCGATGTGATTTCAAGTGCGGTCGTACTTTGGTTCCCAAGTGAATCCCATGTGAACCATGACTTGAGTTCGACCTTCAGGGAAGTATCGCCTGCAGACATGAATTGTCCGACAGGGAACGTGTGGGAAAGGGATGGGTTGAGAGCGACTGGCTCATTGGTCACCAGTTCATCGTTCACGAACAAAAGCCACCGTGAATAAACTGGATCTAAGCCGTCAACATCCCCGAAAATTCGTCCTTGAAGTGACAGTGAAGGGTCGTTGACATCCACGGTAATATCAGTAATACACGCATCGGATGTACTGACACGAATTTGTGTGAAACCCTCATCTGGAAGCAACATGTGTTCGTCCATTGCAGCAAATTCAGTGAAACTGATTCCGTCACCCGATGAAGCGTATTCTAAAATCACATCGTCAGCGGATTCATTGGCAAGTGCATAGTGAGCCCGGCCAATGCGTTGGTTTGGTGGTGTCTCGATAATCTCACTTGTCCACATGCCACTTGTGCCACTGACACTCGGCTCCAGCCCGCAATCGGAAAGAGCCATGTTGTTCGATGTACCCTTTGCCAGGTCCAATCCGATGATTGGCATGGAATGGCCACTGAATTCCGCTTGAGCTGAGCCGTATTCTCCACCGTACCAAGGCGTCTTCATTGTGACTCGCATTCCGACAGCATCTACATTCAACATTGAGTCATCGGTTGAGCCAACTGATACATAATCGAGCGTGAGAATAGATGATTGAAGTGTATCCCATGTCCAGTCAGACAAATCCGAGACATCGTTCGACCATGTGTTCGAGAGGTAATCAAGTGAACCTTGGGTGTGGGAGAACGTAACCAACGATTGGTATTGACCATCATAATTGAGTGAGAACCGGACTGAATCTTGGTAAAGTGGGTCTGGAACTGAAAAGGCAACAACGACATCAACTGCTAGAATGTCGTATTGCGTTGAACCAAATGCATTGAATGATGATAATTCAATCACAGGCCCCGTCGACCAAGAGACAGCACCGTCTGGCGTGCCTAAGGAATTGTTCGACTCTGTCGGCGTTGATTGAGCCCAGAAGGTCATGGTGTCAAGATTTTGAGGGCGCTGGTGAACAATCGTCATGCGTTGATCTGCAACCATCGAGTCGGTGTAGGTGGCTGGGTCTTCGGAAAAGGAAGTGAACGCTCCGAGCGTCCAATTTGCGGGTTGAGAAAATGACCCTTCAGGAAACAAATCCACGGTGTTCGTTTGATGCACTGAGCGGCCTGCGACCGATGCATATGGCGCTAAAACCAGCATTGTAAGTAGAAAAACGACCGTTGTGAACCTTGCAGTGTTCGCTCGCATGGTATCGCTACACCAGCGAATGCACTTGAATGCAAGGGTGCAATGTGCCTTTGATTTGCAGATTAAAACAGGCATCCCTCTGCGGATTATTGAAATACCACGCGCATAACCGCGAGTTACCTCTCATGGCTGTGATGGTGTAGGGGTTAGCACGGCAGATTGTGGTTCTGCCAGCCCGAGTTCGATTCTCGGTCACGGCCCCTCTTACTTCAGACCAGTTTATCTTGGTCTATTTGATGTCCCATTCGTTCAACTTTCGTTTCAAGGTAGGATCGATTTTGATCACTTACGCCGACGACCAGTGGTATAAGTTCTACAACTTCTATACCGTGATTTTCGAGTTGCTCTTTCTTGTTCGGATTGTTCGAAAGAAGATTGACTCGAGGCACCCCTAATGATGAGAGCATGCTGGCCGCAATACTGTAATCTCTGCCGTCTGCTGGAAGTCCGAGCATAAGATTTGCATCCAAAGTATCAGCACCTCGATCTTGAAGGTGATAGGCTTGAATCTTGGCGTGCAAGCCTATACCTCGACCTTCCTGTCGCAAGTAAAGCAAGCACCCCCACCCGTGAGCAACGATGGTCTCCAATGCTGATTCAAGTTGAGGGCCGCAATCGCATCTCAAGCTACCGAGAACATCACCTGTGAGGCATTCAGAATGAAGACGAATGAGAACAGGGTCCGGTCCACTCATCTCACCCAGGGTGAGGGCTACGTGGTCATAGCCAGTGGATGCTTCATGAAATACACGGATTTGGAAGTCCCCATAGACGGTCGGCAATTGTGCTTCACTTGGTATTGAATCGCGTTCAACCAGTTCGATAGGTCTTGTAGTATCCGTCATTGTATCACCTCTAAGAGAAATCGATATTCGCCTGCATGCTCTTCAACGGATAGGATTTCGACACGTCCCCGGTTGGCAAGCAGTGGCATGTCATGAAGCGTTTCGGGGTCATCCGCCCACACTTCGAGGACTTGACCAGTATTCATGTCTGCAAGGGCCTTTTTGGCTTCAGCCACGGGAACTGGACAAAAAAATCCGATGACGTTCAAGCGGTGTGTTGGTGGGGTCACAGAGCCTTCTCCAAGCAAGACGACCTCGACCATGGGCATTCCAATACATCATCCCTTTCAAGTCCTCCGAGTCATAAGCACCGCTGCAGATTCCCGATGATAGCATCGAGTTGAACCGCACCTTGATGAGGAAGGACACCTACGGTATCTCATGAGCACGAATGCTAAGTCATCTTCTTCAAAAGATGATTTGGAATGGTCCGAGGTCGGACAGCTCGGTCTTCGCTACGCCCGCATACCCCTTGCATTGCTTTTCGTAGAAGCCTTTTACTGGTTTTTGACTCAACCCTCAGACACGCTAGCGCCTCTACAGGTAACCGAAGCGTGGCTATGGAATGAAATCACGAACCTTCTTTACAGCGATGGCGAATATGTTGCGTCTACACTTTCGACGCACAACGGTTGGATGACCCGAATTGATTTCTATCACCCAAAGTTCCCAGGAAACTACGACACCGTCGGATTGTATGTGTCCGATGAGTGTGCTGGAGTTCATGAAATGATTTTCCTCTCAACACTAGTCGCCATGACTGAAGGTGTTCCGCAACGGATTAAAATCCGCTCGATACTGGTCATGTGCAGTATAGTCTATGTTCTTAATATTATGAGACTGGTGATGTTTTATCCAATTGCGCGTAACGATTGTATTGCAAATCCAAACCAAGCCGAGTGCCTTGCAGGAATGTGGAACTTTCACACCGCAGTGTACGAATGGGGGTTTTTGGTGGTCCTCGTCACCATGTGGCTACTGTGGTTTTGGAGGTTCGGAGGACCTGCTCGAACCCTCGATGCCAGCAGTGCCGGAACTGAGAAATGGAGACTCAAGTTTCGGCAATCTTGGTCGCAAACACAATTCCTACTCATCGCATCGGCAGCACTTCTGATGGTTTTCGCAGTCCA
>JABIWF010000105.1 GCA_018701175.1 Methanobacteriota archaeon | reverse complement strand
TTCTAGCCGTAGCAGCGGTGGTTCAAGCCGTAGCAGCGGTGGTTCAAGCCGTGGCGGGGGCAGTAGAGGGCGTAGTGGCGGCGGTAGGCGGCGTTGAGGCTACTTATCCTTCATCTACAATTTGGGTTTCTCGTGCACGTTGCATGGCTTCATCCGTGGTGAACCAGAACGTTGGGGTTTCTCCAAAATCCTTGTCCCACTGTTGAAGTGCTCGAGCAAACATCTCTCCCTCTGTGTATGATTCACACCATTTGAGGTACCAGTCGGCTTGCTTAACCATATCTTCATCCTCTGGAGAGATTCTTTTCAAAATTTCAGCCTGCAGGGCAAACGACATGGTCCATTGAGGGGAAAGTGCGTATGTGACGTATGGGTTTCTTTCCATGTCAACGCTACGCCACTCCGTCCACAGTGAGAACACCTGATCGTAAAGAAAACCAATAAGAAGAACGCTAAACATAACGGAAAAGAAGATAATTACGAAGGCAATATAAGTGCTTGAAATAGGTCCAACTTCTACTGGGAAACAAACGTCTGAGTCACATGTTGATGTGAATCGCCAATCGATCAACGGCCAAACCAGAAGCGTGATTGTAGTCCCCCAAAGAATCAAACTGACGACTGCTTGTGACTGCTGCATACGCCAGTATTGGCGCATAACCCACTTGCGAAGGAAGAAATTGTTGTCAGGTGTTTCGGACATGGTATCGGATGTCTCCAGAGGCCGCCCCCTCAAGAACTCCACCTACGAAATGACCGTAATACGAGTATTACAGGGGTACATACTTGCCATCGATTTCATGGATTCAATTTGAAAGGTTCTTGTGGGAATGTGCAATGGAAAGACTATGCGAGTCGCAGTAGTTACTGGAGCAAACAGAGGTTTGGGCGCGGAATGGACGCACCAACTGCTTGAAGATGGGTGGCAAGTGTATGCGGGGTATCGAAGCGAACTCGGCAGATTAACCGCTTTATCGAATGAAAATTTAACCACCCATGTTCTCGATGTGCAGTCAAATGACTCCGTTCAACTGTTTGCAAAAAACGCCCCGCTGAAAATTGATCTCCTTGTCAACAACGCAGGAGTAGCAGATGGTCGGTGGAGAAACCTAACTGAAATTGATGATGAGTGGGCGCTTGAAGTTCTCAACATTAACGCCCTCGGGCCAGTTCGAGTGGTCAAATCACTTTACCCAAAAATGAAACATAACTCATTAACAAAAATCGCCATGATTAGCAGCCTAATGGCTTCCATTGACGATTGCCACATGGGGCGATCGTATGCTTACAGAGCAAGTAAAACTGCGCTGAATATGTTTACGGTATCGATGAAAAAAGAAGCTCTTGAAGACAATATCTCATTTGTTATCCTTCACCCTGGGTGGGTGAAAACAGATATGGGTGGCGACCGAGCACCTGTCGAAATTCCTGAAAGTGTCACAGGAATGCGAAATGTCTTGGAAACAAGAACTCTTGAAAACACCGGAGAGTTTGTACAATTCGATGGCGAACTGCTTCCTTGGTGAGGATTTGGTTAGGATTATGTCCGTGGGTGAAGTGCCGTAGGTATGGCAGATGGTTCACCAAAGTTTACGATGGTTAAATCACAGGATCTTGGTGATGTCCCAAAGGGGATGTCAGACAAATCAATTGGGCTCATGAATACCCTTTCGATGTTGTGTTCATTCCACAGTTCTGAAGATTTGGCAAGTTTCCTGCACTCTGAAATGTTTGAAAATTTAACCCGGCAGGGTGAAGTTTGGATTGGGTTTGAAATTGGGTTGTATGAAGACCATACCAAAACATTCGACGTATTTCCCTCAGAAAAAGAATTGATTTTTGCAGACAATTCAGCCACGGGTGCTTTTTCAGAAAATCTCTATCGTTGCACGGTGGAAAAGGATACGGCTGAGCGGCTTGAACATTGGTATTCAATTGTCCATTCGCCTGATGCTCGGTTTGAGTAATCAGAAGAAAAGGGAGCAGCAAGTCAAGGACCCATCTGCTTCACGGATTTGACTCATGTCGAGAACAACTGGCTCAAGACCAATGTCGATTACCGCCTGCAATACATTCGGGTATCCCTCAGCCACCAAAACTTTGCCATTTGGTAGCCCGATGGTGTTGCATCCGTAGACTTCCTCAGCCGGCATCCACAAAATTTCGCATCCTTCTGGTAATTCACCAAAAGCATCTTTCGGTAAGAATCCTTCAGGAGCGAGTATCACTGAGTCGGTGGGTGTAGAACTGATGCTTGTGAGGTGTAGGGCGTGGCCTGGAATGTCAATGACGCGCAGTTTGTGACCGAGGTGTGTGAGGAGATCGCGTAACTCTTCAATTCCTGCATCGTTCGTGCGCGAAGAGCGCCCTACAAAGAACAAGTCTCCAAGGCGAAGGATGTCTCCTCCGTCCATCCGCGCATCACCGTGCATTCTGCAAATTTTCGTACCGGAAAGTTGTCGGGTGATGAATTCTGCAATTGGCGGTTGTTCATTGACTCGCGAAGGGTGGCCGGGTACTGGAAGGAGAACATGCCCGTCGATGACGACCGCTTGATCTTCGACGAATGTGCAATCTGGATGCTTTGCGTCCGATGGTAAGACGGTTACTTCGATTCCCTCGTCTAGCATCGCTTGTCTGTAGGCTCTATGTTGCCGCTTGGCCAACTCAATATCGGTTGGTCCACTTCCAAAGAAATTTGCCAAAGCACGGTCGAACGTGTTAGGAATTGCACGGGTTAGCGCCCGGCTCTTCTGGTCCAACCGAACCGTTGCCATGTGTAAATCGGCCGCTCAGCACCACTTAACGCTTCGCCCTTTATTGGAAGCCAGTTTCCGGTGTGCGGAAGCCTGGACACAGAGACCGTTGGATTGAACAACAACCGCAGGCTGGAACAGTCATGCGCAGTGGTTATACTCGAGCAATGTTACTAATTTTATTGATGTTCTCAGCCACATTTTCAGGTTGCTTTGGAGAGAACGATAATGACGCACCTCAGGCTTCCGATCTCGTCGTAGAGGAAGCCGATTCATTGCTGGGTGGTGCATGGCAAGCAGTCACGCTTAGAGCCGAAGTTGACCTCTCTGTCTTCATTCCATATTTCATTCAAGACATGGGTTCTATGAGGGCTCAAAACGGCACGGTGTTTGATATTCAAGCGGGCCAATCTCAAAGCGTAAACGTATTGTTCCCGCCAAGAAACCCGAACATTGTACTTCTCGTTGGAGAATACGCCCGTTCCGACTGGCCAATCCGAGCTGCAGATGAATCTTGGATGGATTGGATTCTTGACGGTTCAAGAGGGTCGAGTGTCTCTGTTGTTCCAAACGAGGATGTTGGTGGCATGTGGCCATGGATTGTCCCCGGCCCTTCTTCAGGCGGGGAAGTATCTGTCGTGCAACTGTCGACAGAACGCCCGCAAAGAGCAGACCTAACCGAGGAAAACGGCGTATCTGCTAGCGGCGGCTGGCTGAATGGAAGGGACGTCTATGAATGGGTTGACTTCATGACTGATGAAACTCCAGATCCACTTGATCTTGCAGATGGCGCCGTTGGCTACCTTGACCGATGGATTGGAAATGGAAATCCTGCATATGAAGATGCTATTACTTACTTTGAAGGCGTAATGATCGGATATGGGCTTGATGTTGAAGTCCACAGATTTCAATCAGGTACGCTGTGGGCAGTAAACATCTGCGGCTACAAAACCGGAACCGTCTATCCTGACGAATGGTTGGTCTTCGGAGCTCACTTCGATATTGCCCCAATTGCTACACCTACCTCACTTGTCCCAGGGCTCGAGCAGACTGGTTACGGGACTCGAACCGGAGCATACGACAACTCGGCAGGCACCTCAATGGTTCTCACGACTGCGAGTGTTTTGGCTGATTTCGATGCACGTAGGACAATGGTATTTTGTTTATGGTCCTCAGAGGAAGAGGGGTTATGGGGTTCAAGCGCTTTTGCAGGCGACCTACCCGATGGAGTCACTGTCAGCAATTACCTAAACTTGGATATGGCTGGAATAAATTACCCTGGTGATTTTGCACTTTCAGTCTATCTCGGCCCTGACGGAACTGGAGATGTTATTGATCAAAAAGGAATGTATCACCTCGCAGAGTGGATTGGAGCCGATGCTTTTGATCTCTCTTATCAAATGGAGCGAGGACGTGCTGAATGGGCTGCAGGAGGTGAAGAACCTCTTTGGCAGAACAATTACCAAGACGTTGTAGCGATTTATGAAAGCCCTACTGCTCGGAGTGATCATCAGCCGTTCCAAGATATCGGTGTTGCTACTCTTGGATGGAATGGAGTTGTCGATGGATACCCTTGCTACCACAAAATTTGCGATAAACTCCCTGAGATGGAGGAGTACATGACAACCGACAATGCGACCGGTGAAGCAAACCTTGTCCACTCTTGGGACATTGTAACATGGTGGGCTGTATACGCATTTTTACACATGGATCAAACGCCAGTTCCAAACGAATTGTGAGGTCATTCAATTTCTGCAAGGAGTGTTCGAACATCGGCGAGGAAAAGATCAGTAATCCAGTCGTTATCCCCCCACCAAATCCTCTGCATGCCCTTCGAATCCACAATCACTGTGCCTGTTGAGTGGTTGACGCTGTAAGCGTCTGGATGATGCCGGGCAGATGTTGAGTTATTTCCAGTCTCCTCCAACTCCTGTTCTTCGATAGAGAGCCCGACTGCAAAGTTGTTCCAAACCGACTGAATGGTTTGGAATTGCGGTGCGTTTTCTTCGGTCGAATTTGCAGTGACATGGGGCCATGATACATTACGGTAATACTGCCATTCGAACAGAGCGGGTACATCGTCTCTCCAAGGGTCAACCGTGATTGTGAGGAACTGGGTTTGGTTGTGCTCATCGGGTGAAAGTTGCGAATGTACCCAGCGTAAGTTCTCCGTCACAATCGGACAGATATCGATACAATTTGTGAATAAAAAGGCAATGATGACTATTTTATCTTCAGTCTTGTTGTTGAAATTCCAATCTTCACCATCCCCGTTTACCAGGGTGAAGTCTTCAACAAGTACCTTCGGCGTGATATCTTCTCCATAAAACTTCGATGCTTCACTCTCTATCCCCGTACACCCAGCCAAGATCAACACACTTGCTATGAGCGGGGCGAGAATTTGTTTCGAGTTCATGTAAAAACCTCAAACGAGTTGGCCAAGATATGCAATGTCTGTTTCGAGTTGAACGATATAAAGTCCTGTAGAAATACATGATGCGTACGTCAAACCATTATGATGTTCGACCGCCCACAAAAACGGAACCCAACCGAAATCGTAGAAACTTGAGTCGAGTGGTGTCCCGTCCTCGCCGTGTGGGAGATACCAACCCACGGTTGCTTCGAAGTGAGTTGCAATGCGATCGTCAGGGTTTGTAGGCGATACCAGTGTTTCGACGTCAATAACCCATAGCCCAGCATGGTAATGAGAAATGTAGAGTCTTCCATCCCAGCCACCGCCATGGCTCTGATCGGTCGTTTCATTGGTCTCAAAATAGGCACTGTCAAGGTTGTGCGGAGAGAATAAAAGCCATTCGTCATCGTTAGGATAGGCTTCACAATCTGCACCATAGCAGTGTTCGCTTGCCCACGGAATTTCCCAATCTCGAATCAGTTTTGGTTGGAATTTGAGTTGCCCATCGACCATCGTGTAGTCTGTAGTATCAATCAGGTAGATGATGCCGGTTCCGACGTTTGTCGAAAGAACTTCGACTGCTGCCGTCACAAGATGAACTGGCTCATCCGAATAGCCAACATGGGAAAGATCAACCATGTTTGGGAACGGTTCAGCGTAGTGGATGTACGAAACTCGTCCGCCGTTTTCGTTTCCGTTAGTGCCGCTGTCAGGCTTTCCATCGTCATCTAAGTCGAGGAATTCCATCCATTGGCCAACTTCTTCAGCTCGCCAGCGGCATTGAAGAGGGTTGCCTTGGCCTGTTTTGCAAAGCGTAGCGTGCAGCGTATATTCTTCGGGTGAATTTGTCGGGTGAGGGACATTGGTAACATCAGCAATCCGTAGGCCTGCTTCCCAGTAACTTCCGTAGATGAATGTGTGACCGTAGCGTGGGTCGTTTGGGTCTTCACCCGGCCAGAGTTGTACGGTCATGTCGTGAATGTAAATCCAACCACCGTTGGTAGCTTCCCAAGCAACTTCATATTCGCCAACTTTGATGATTGTATGACCAAGCCCTGAAGCTGGAACGCCTGGTAGATTGCGTGAAGCAGAGCCGTCGAGGTTCAAGTGGGCTATGGTGACACCACCACAGGCTTCGCCAATTGCGTCGTTGCATTGCTCATAATCTGGGTTTGCGATAAACACATACCATTCCCCGTCGATCATCTGTGTGTACATGTTGTGTGGGCCGCTTGGGTGGTCAACATCGTACCATGAATCAATCCATGTTGGATTTGTTTTGTCCGTTACATCGATGAGAGTAACTGAAACTTGTGCGGGGTCGCTCCATTGACCTACGTTTGGGTCTGCATTCCCTGGATCTATGAGTTGATTTTGTTGCAAAATGTACTCTCTTCCATTGTATTCGACGTACTTCACATCGAGCACTTGAGTATTCGGGTCGTTGTATACCCCTGTTACCGTCGTGTTATTGGGGTCGGTAACATCGACAATATGCATGTCGTTCCAGCCTGCAAGGTAAGCATACGTTTCTCCATCTGGAGTCGTTGCGACTTGAATTTCCGCATTTCCGGTCGTCGTAAGTGAATTGTAGTCCATCAATGCCATGTTATCAGTGCCGGCAATATGCTGTGAGGCGTTGGAGTGGTCGTGACCTTCGCCTTGGAAGAGTGGATCATTCGATTGTGAAAACTGAATTTCAGGGGCGTCGGAAGAAACGGAAGAGCCGAATGTCAACAACGATGCTGAGCCAAGAAGCAGAACGATGAAAATACCGAGACCGACTTCTTTCGCGCCGATGCCGCTGCCCTCTGCCATGGTTGTGGCGATACGCTTCTCCGTTTTGTCTTTATGTAATGCTGTGAAGGGAGGAATATGTCGCAGGGGAAGGGGTTCAACTCACTCGTTGTGCTTTTGTGTGTATTATTTCTCGTGCCAAGCGCTACAGCACACGAACAAGAAACGCTGAATGTCATACTCGTAGAAGACGAAGCCCGGCCGGGAAATGTCACTGACTCGGCATTCGTAGAAGGAAACAGTATAGTTTTCCGGATGCGAGACAACACTGAGAACTCCTCGATGCGGGTCTCAATTGACAATAATCAAAACGGGAATTTTTCCGATCAAGGCGACAATGTCTCCACTTGGTTGACAAGAACGTGTGACCTTGATGATAACGGAAGTTTAGCAGATGACGGATGCGCCGTCTCCTATGAACGCATCTTCAATTCAACATCCCAAGGCACATATCATTACCAAATTGAACGAAAAATAAATGATTCTCTTATCGATGTTTGGCAATACAATATTACCGTCCACCCCGACATTCACGCCGAACCGGGGCAGCCCTCTATCGGCGATTGTTTCGGAACAAATTGTGCTGAAGATGCTGCTTCTGAAACACAATCCGATTCCGAAGTGGATTCCCGTAATACGTTAATCGGCGTCATGGTTTTTGCAGCGTTTGGGACGGTGATTCTTACCCTCAGCATTCGTAAAGAACGACTGATTAGAAGTTCTGATTCAAACGAAGAAGAATGATTATCCTTCGATTACCGGACAATAGCAATCTTCATCATCAACGATGACAATGCTGGCCCATAAATACGATGTTCGTACAGCTTTGTTGTTCTTTTGGGGGTTTTTCGTCGTAGTGATGAACTTCACATTGAATGAATGGTTCTCATCTCGTTCCATATTATCATGTTTAAATTGTCATACTACCTATATCAAACAATTGCCGAATTTCTTTGACGGCCGGTGTATATTTTCCAGTTTCCGGTAAAATATTTCGTTTTCCGGTAAAGAGTAGGTGGTATTTTCCGTTCTATTGAAAAAAAATGAGGTTGCCAGTTTATGTTCTCCCTCACCACATTCAAGCGTAGGTTTGAGAAGGGCATGCCCTAAGCCACCACCATGGCCGGGTCGAAAGGAGTGCAAGCATTGTTTCTCGTTCTACTCATGTGTCTCGCACCTCTGTCGGGATGTTTTGGTGAAAATGACAACGGTGGACTCGTAAGACCTGATGATGTAACCATAACGCCAATCACGATGATTGGTGGTATTTTCCAGGGATTGACTCTATCGGTTGAACAGGATATGTCGGCGTTCATTCCATACCTCATCAAGAATCAAGAAACTGGCTTTATTCAAAATTCAACTGTGCTGGACATGCGTGCCGGAGATTCAGTCTTGCTCAGCGTTCTTGCGCCTCCAAGAACAGATACTGCTGTGGTTTTGCTTGGCGAATACGGGCGGGAAGATTGGCCGATTCGGTCGATTGATGAATCGTGGAGAACATGGTTTGACCGATCTGGATTTGAAAGTGGAGATGCGAGAGGAGTCATGAGAGTGGCGGGTGTCAACGGAACTTTAGACACAGTAATGCCATCAAACAACAGTGGGGGTCAAGTAACTGCAGTTCGCATAAGCGTGGACCGTCCAATGGCTGCCGCCTATTCAGAAGCAGATGGAGGTCGCCACTCAACCGGTCTGGTTGACGGATTAAATGTCTTCAATTACATCAGCCATATTTCTGATGAAACTGCGGATCCCACTGATGCTGCAGACGGTGCTGTTGGCTATCTAGATCGTTGGGCAGGCCAAGGTAATGCTGCCTACGAAGATGCTGCACAATACTTGATTGGAAACCTCGAAAGTTTCGGCTTAGAAGTCATCGTGCAACGATTTACCTATGACTCACTCATGACAGGAGCACAAAATCCCGAAGCATACAACATATGCGGTTACCGATTTGGCGAAGTCAATCCTGACAAATGGATGGTCTTCGGCGCTCACTTTGATATCGCTCCACCGGTCAACGCTGGAATGCTTGACCCTCATATTTTCGGGCGCACGTATGGGACCCGTGTTGGAGCCTATGACAACACCGCAGGGACCTCCATGGTACTCACCGTAGCTGAAGCAATGGCGAATTTTGACACGCGGAACACAATGGTGTTCTGCCTATGGTCTGGTGAAGAAGGTGGAAAGAGAGGCAGTGACTTCTGGACCGATTATTGGGTGAAAGAAGAGAACCCTAACGTCGAAGTCACCAATTATGTCAACCTCGACATGGCCGGTGTGAACTGGCCCGGTGGCGGCGGCGCACCATGCGGCAATGGTCACGGCGGCGGTGACGCTGGATGTGACCCGCAACCTGAAATCGACCCAGATGGATATCCGAAGGATGAGGAAGTTTGGCCAATGCGGGTATACATTGGCCCAAGCCTCGATCACGATGTCATGAATCAGCCAGGCATGGTTGGCCTTGCTATGTGGATTGGTTCAGATGCGATTGGTGTTGAAGAGCAAATGGCACCTTTGCTTGGAGAAGGACATTCAGCTGAGACTTGGAAAGTCGATGATTGGATGGCGAAGGATCGTCCTGAAATCATCATCTATGAAGATACGACTGCTCGTTCTGATCATGCAACATTCCAAGACAACCTTGGTACGGTAACCATGGGCTTTGGAGGCCTCGTTGATGGATATTGGTGTTATCACCAGACATGCGACACGGTGGATGAAATGGTAGATTGGATGGACACAACAGGCAAGGATTACGGTGAAGAACAATCAGGAACCAGCAATCTTGTTGATGCGCTTGATACCATCACTTGGTGGGCAACTTATTCGTTCTTCCACCTTGATGAAACACCGGTTCGAAACGCCTATCTTTAATCACGCCGATTGAATATTCTCTGGTCAATTGGTACAGATTCATCGATATCCTCGGCGCAATCAAACCCGGCCATGTACATTGTGTAACGTATGAAGCCCCAAGCAATCTGGAGTGTGTATCTTTTCTGCTCGGGTGTGAGGCCGCCCCCGATTTGGCGTCTTTCTAAGAAGAAGAAATGGTCTTTCGAAAAATTATTGGGGAGATTTGCAAAGTCTGAAGGCGTGAAAATTTCCTTTTCTTTGAACAGGAAATTGACGGGCCCGGTTAACAAACGGAAGAATTCGTCGAGTTGCTCGTTGTTTGATAGCAAAGTCGTGAAGTCGAGTGATATTTCAGAAGTATGCTGGATTTCCTCAACAAGTGCATCGATAAATTCGTCGAAGGAATTTGTATCTCCACTTCCAATCTTCATCATCTCAAACAGAATGCGCCAATCCAATTGATGGTCTTCAATACGGTTTTCCTTGGTTATTGCTGGAGTTCGTAGAATCGAGATAGCGAGTACCCGGCCAGGAGAAGTTTTCATCGATGAGTGTGGAATTGGTGAAGATTTGTCGCCATAACGGTTCGCCATGGCATAACAGACGTGATGGAGGATACGTTTTCTGTTACGGCTGTTCGTTCCACCAAAGGCATTCGATAAACCATTGAGGTTGTCAATGATCCATTTTTTGCGTGGGTCTTCATATTCTTCATTATCATTCGACGGGTATGGTGGGCATGCAATATCGAAAGCCGACATACGTGGTTGGTGGATGCCGGAGTTCTGATTCGGCAACTGGCGTACAGTCCTCGTTCCGTCCTCATTTACTGTTTCACTTGATGATCGGTAATAGAACGGAACAAAATTGATTGAGTTACGGATTCTTTGGATTATGTTTAGCGGTAATCCGTAGTCATCAGCAAGATCCTTTGGCGAACGTGAGCTCGAAGATATTGATTCAGCATCTTGGGAAGAAATACCGCTGTGCTTCTGGAAACGGTAGGCTGGGTGGTAACGCATTGGATTGGTATTTCTTGAATCGATGAATCCTTCCGGTATGGATTCTATTCCATCAACAAGTTCGGTTAAAGCGCCGATGAAGAAGGCTGTTCGTGTGTTGATGTTGAAATGTGACTCGATGTTTGTTAGAATTCCTATTTTTTGTAATTCTTCTCCATTTCCTGGCACCCAATCGTTCGGAGGGAGATATTCTCCACAATTCACCATTGAGAAGTATATTTGAAAAAATCTGAGGGGTGAGCACTTCTTGAAATGTTGTCCGAAATAATCCTTCAAAGCATTAGCGACCTTCCTTCCACCCTGGGGAGAAACGAACATTTTGTGCTCGACTTCAACAGAGGAGGCATCCCCGCCGAGTGAGAATTGGTATTCCAAAGCGCCGTACAATATGTTCGCAAGCCAAGCAGACCATGCTTCATCCATCCGCTCTTGGTTTGTGAAAGGTATTCGCGTCATGAGGACATTGTCGCCATTGGCTAAACCTTCTACTAAACGGTTGAAGTGGTATGAAAAGTCTCTTTTGCGTTTCCTTTCCTCAACCGTTCTACCACTTAATTCTGTGAAT
>JABIWF010000058.1 GCA_018701175.1 Methanobacteriota archaeon | reverse complement strand
GTATTGCGTTTTTGAGGAAAGTGCCGGGGGCAGGATTCGAACCTGCGAAGCTTTACGCAGAGGATCTTGAGTCCACCCCCTTTGACCGCTCGGGAACCCCGGCTTCTTGTTGGGCGTGGGACAATCTGTTTTTGACTATTCCTCTTGAGTTAACTCAACTAAATCTTTCGGACGGGGTGGTGGAAGGCTACTGCGGTCAAGGGCTGAATGAACTTGCTCGGCAATAAATCGGTTCGATTGCTCACGCCGACGAAGAATCGAGGCTACGAATATTCCCCCAGAGAGCAAAACCACGAGCACTGCGAAACCAAGCGCAGTCGTCGTCTGGCCACTGTTTTGGTCGTATTCATCCACGTTTGCCATGGACACTGGAACATTGCCCGTATGGTTGACAATTTTCACTGTAAGGCCGAGGCGACCTGTTTTCCATGCCTCAATTTCCCAAAGATAGTCAACCCAAGAACCTCCTTCAATGAAACTTGAGTTGGTTTCGAGAAGTATGCCTTCGTCGTCATAGCATTCAACGGTCACGTTTCCGGGAAGAACACCAATGTTCGAAACACGAACAAAGATAGAGACCTGCTCGCCGACTTTAGCACGGTACGGAGTGGCTACAATGTTCTCGAATTGTGGTTCAAAGGCAATCCAACGGAAATTTGGAGTGACGGGTTCAACTTCCGTTCCGAACCCTGAAAGAACATTGCCGGATTGGTCTTTGCCGCTGAACCATACAACCAATCGGTCGTTCTTCATCAGCAGTGAAGCATTGGAAGGCTGGATATCAATTTGAGAGGAAAAAGTAGCCGTGATGCTGGTTTGGCTCAAGAAGCCAACATCTGCTGCCCCTTGTGAGCCGTCAACGAGCATGCCTGCTCGTGTGAAGTACCAGTGCATTTGAATCGAAGATCGATTTATTCCGACCTCGTCGTTCACCATGAGTATGACGTCGACCTCGTCAAGGGCATTCGAATCAATTTGAGAGAGGATTCCTGGCGGAATAGAAAGCCGTGGCGATTCACTGTCAAAAGTAATGTTGAATATCTTGCGCTGAGAAAAAGTCGGCAACCCCATTACCTCAAACTCCAGCGTAGCCTGTTGAAGTTTCACGACAGACGGGTCGAGATGAACCGTCATTTCCGCCTGACCTTGAAGTGAGAAACGAACGTTGGAGTTTGAACTGCGTTCACCATCGCTCAACACGGCTTGAAGTAAAACTGATTCTGGTAATTGTTCAGCCGCAATGGAAGTATTTGCATGATACAAAACGACGTTCACTGAAAGTGTGTCGTTCTTGTGAACCCAAAGTTTGGACTCATCTCGGGTTCCCAATGGGAGCGTTTGGTCTTGAACGTCAAACATACTCAATTCAAGTTGTCTGGACAATGTCCAATTGAACACGCTCATTCTCGATAAACCGAGACCAAGGTCTTGCCCTTCATCGAATATTTTCAACGATGGAGTCCCATTCATCGAGTTGCCAAGTAAGTTCCATGACATACGGAAGTGGATTTCAACCTGCCATTCCGATAGCAAAGGGTGCTTAGACGCATTGATGACCGGGGCTGCTACAAAGCATTCTTCATCGTATTCGACCTGTTGGAATCGAGGTTCATACGTGATGGCACACTCCTCGCTTTGTTCACGACTTAGCAAAGCAAACTCAATAAAATCAAACGACTCGATTCCGTTGCCATCGATTACTTTGAATGCAAAGGTGTGCTCGTTTCCGGGCAAAAGTTGCGATTGGAATAAATCGAACGACACGGTTTCAGTATCGATGGTTGTATCGTACCGTTCCTGCACCTCAAAAGTAGCGAGGTCCAACGCTTCTCCAAATTGACCTCCACCTTCGAGCGGATTTCCTGCTAAATCAAATCCTTTAACGACGATGCTTGCTGTTCCAGACGGTTGTCCGGCAGGCAAAATCTGTTGCCAAGGCAACAAAGGCAGGTCAATCAGAACCGATGTTAGACCTGAGTTGAATGTCACCGTTTGAACACTGTATTCATTCGCTTCCATAATCCCATTACCATTGGCGTCATGACTGGATTCAAGCCACGTGTAGAGTTGCAAAGAGTTGGACAACCCTTCTGGGTCTTGTAGAGTGAGTCGTAATGCAATATCCTGTTGTGCTGTCCAGATGAGTCCGTCAACTGGTACATAATCGCCCGATTCTAGTGCGTCGATGGAAACAGTTGTTGGATGTACTTTATCGAACAAGAACGGAATACTGATGAATGGATTGGTTTGATCTTCACTGGATGAAGTATCTTCGTCAACTGGACCTGTGCGATGGACATGTGGAGAAAGAAGAATTCGGGTGTTGCTTGGAACCGCATCTCCCATACCTGGTGCTTGAATGTCAATGGAAAAAGCGCCATTGGAATCGACATCCCCGAACCACGAAGCGCCCCAATCAACTGCATCACCTGGCCATTCATTTGGACCTCCACTGAGGTTCATTGGAGGCACTGCAGTAGCATCTATTCGGATTTCAGCATCACTCGACTCGACAAACGCATTCGCAATCCCTTCGAATCGGACTTTGCCCGTTGCCACCATCTCTTGACTTGCGTTCAAATGGAAAGGCCATTGAGGGTTTGACCAGTCGTCAAGAACACGATTGAGGTCATCAATAACGTTGAAATCGACTACTTCCAAATCATTCTCGACTTCGTTGAATGAAGTTTGCCGAACTTCGACATCAGGACCTGTCGAAAAACCATCAACATCTGTCGCTTTAGCAAGTACGTACAAATCATCTACGTCATCCATTAACCAGTGACTGGTCAAAGACCAATTGATTGAGCAGGTGTTCATGGTGCATTGTGCCAAAGATAGCGACGCCTCCAATGAAGCGTAACCTGCTCCAGAAAGTTGACGGAACTGGGGCGTAGAATCAAGATTGTACACCTCAACCTCAACCAATTGCCCCGCGTAATTCGGTTGTGCCGAAAGTGCGAGAGATACCGAGGAAAGGTCCGGTCCATCAAGATCCATGCTGTGAGCATCACCTCTCCAGTGATGGGTTTCAAATTGGATGGTTTGTTTGGGCAACCAGCGTACGTGGACTGGAGTGAGAACCCTATCGACGAGTTTGGTTTGCATCGTATAACTAAGATTGACCATCTGAGAACCGCTTTCTGATTGTACATGAAGAGGCAAGGCTACAAGCGGACCTGGGGACTGAGCATAGGATTGATTCAGGAGAGAGTTGAGTACTTGATGAGTCAGTTGTGTTGTCAGAACTTGTTGATGAGGAATGAAGTGTAATTGAGAGAAGTTCGCAGTAAAGTTCCCTTCTACTTGTAAATCAAGAGTACAGATGTCAAGATGTTCTGTATATTGCACTTGAGTGGAACATACAGATGTGAACTGGATTCGATGGTGCTGCTGAGAAGAAGTCAAGTGTAAATCAACGGTTTGGAGGTTGCCGTGCCGTAACAATCCAGCTGAACCATCGCTGGTGATTGCAGCCAAGTAACTGATGTCAAACCCAGACACGAGCGTAGAGTCACGATTTCGAGCGATGAGAATCGATAATTGTGCTGAACTCATTGCCCCGGAATGAGAAAAGGAGATGTCTTCAAATCCATTTACAGTCGGAGACTGCGGTTGCTGGAAAGCGTGGAAGTGTTGATTCAATCCGAGTGTGGAGCTCGCTGTAGACTCCGGCCATGAGAACAGCGAAGTGGGTGGAGTTCCCAGTCCTACTTCTGTCCCAATTGGGGCAACTGAACAATACGGTTCGAAAAGGAATCCTTTCGAGGATTGGCCTGGTGACCAGGTTAGAGCGAAATCAACAGACATTTTCGGCCTGCCTTGACGCTCAATGGTCTGAGATAAAACGGGATACGGAGCAGCTTCCCATTTTGATGCCACGAGAGAATAATCACTGTGTGCAGCGGTTAAGTTACCCGCAAGAAGTTGATATTGAGCCACTTGAAAAGGGCAGAACGCCTTAGTATCCCACATCAAGGAGACATAACTTGCCGTACTCGGTGTTCGCAAAGTGAAATCACTGCTCGTCTCAAGTTGCTCAAGATTGGTGCCGGTGAATTCCGTCGAGTGGACAAGATGGTAAGCATCGAAATAGGTAAGTGCTCCAATTGAGAGTCGTTCGATGCTTGGTGTAATCAAACGATCGAGACTTGTCATATGAACACGGATATACAGTTCAGGATGTTGAACCACATCAAAGGGTAAGTCAATTGGTAGAGTTCTGTTTTGATATCCGGCGATTGCTGTCCCATTGGCATCAAGAACATCGAATCTCACTGTGGTATTGGATGGTTCAACTACGAAGCCATCGAGTTGGCCCCAACCGAACAATGGGTCTGGTGTGAGGACTTCAGAAGTCCATGAGCCGTTCGGTTCGTAGACGTCAATTTCAATACCAGCATCGTCAATATACCACCCGTCAAGTTCGACCAATTGATCTGAGAAAAAGGTGAACTTAGCGCGCACCGTAGAACCTGTAAGGTTGGACAAGTCGTATTCTTTCAAATCAAATCCTCGTTGAACATTGTGGCATCCACCCACCACTCTTGAACCGTCGAAAATGGCTTGATTGTACAAAGGAGAGTAGATGTTCGTGGTCGAAAGTTGGTCGTGGAATCCGTTGTAGGTCGGAGGGATAAACCACCAATTTTCGCCTCCATCCGTCGAAATCGAAACCGCTCCACCGTCCCAATTCGCTTCGGTGCAAACCCAACTCCTGAAGGTGAGGCGAGAGGTGGAATTTTCGGGTATGTAATATTCTGGAGTGAAGAGTTCTGTCCACATGTCACTGCGGTATTCATCATCAAGGTAGATTCCTGCTCCGCTCAAACCAGAATGCCAAACGCCAGGCCCAAAACCGGAGGAGTTACTGGTTGCTCCAACTTCCCAACGCCGGTTCGTTTGCGACCACAAAGACCAACCAGCAGGTAAATCGTTTCCGGAATCAAAATCAAAAACCGTCGCCTGAGGAGAGTTGTGTTCGAAAAAGGTCAACCATTGCCATTCGTTAGGGGCGGTACGAGATTCAAGCCAACCGTCGACTGAACCGTTGATGCCGGTTGGTTGTGCGGTGAAATTATGGAGCAGCGTGTAGGATTGGTTGGTTGTACCGCGATTCACCCACACACCCAAATCATCGATGGCAATTCCTTCCCAAGCAGAGGAGGTTGAACCGCCGTAGTTGATTTGGTTGTTCGTTTGTACATTGAATCGGAGGTAAATGCTGCTTGCATTTGCTGGGGTACTCGTCGACCACGGTAGAACGAAGGTAAACGGACACCATCTGTTCGCTGAGTCACCACCGTTGAACCATTGCCCGTTACAGACAGCGCCGACTGAAGGAAGGCCAGGGTAGTTCGAGAGGCTGTTATATGATAATCCATTGTTATACGAAATTTCGATTGTCAATGTATCAAAGGCCGCTCCTTGAATGTCCCAATTCGACCAGACTTCAAGCTCGACGTTTTGGCCTGACAAATTCGAAAAATCAACTGGTAGGACAAAGTCTCCGTCGGCGTTCGGAGCATAGTCCGCGGATAAGTTTCCATGAAACCAAGCGCCGGGGCTATCGCCCTGATTCCGAACTTCGAAATTATCGACAAACCAACCCCCACGCAGTCCGGAAGAGGAACTTGTTTGGAAGCACAACCTGAATTGGACAGTGGGTTGGAACTGGGCAACCAGCGTATCAAGTTGGAAGGAAGCCGAGTTCCAAGTCGAATCTTCGCCGTTCCACACACTGCCTGGTGTGGAATTGAGTACTGAAGCGGATGAATAGCCGCCAAGCGGAGAGAGGGTCGCCCAACTTCCATTCATGTCGCGTATTTCGACCCATGCGGCATCATCGTCGTACAGAGCAGTCCAATGTTCGAATTGAAGCGTATAGTTGCTGATGCGAAAAGGAGTTTCTACAGTTGGAGAAACAAAACATCCATTCATGTCAGGGCCGATATCTCCTCGGGCTTGGGTGGCGAGAAAGCCGATGGAATTCGAACCGTTCGTAGGTAATGCCATTCCCGAGTTCGATGAAAACGGAGCGATACTGGGCCGTTGGATGGACCAAGCCTCATGATCATCACCGCTCCCAAGCCATCGTGCTGGTACAACAACAGTTGATTCGAAATCGGTAATTGTGCCCAGCGAAGAATTGGTCGCAAGCGTCAATTGGCCTCCATGGCCGATGCCGTTGGTCATCGAATGGGTTCCATTCCACTGGTTCAGTGCGCCAACGCCGTAGTGAGTCCCGTTCGAAGCAGAGCGATTCCAAAGCGGCTCAATCTCAATAGAGCCGTCCATGAATGTATGATTTGATGGAACTTGAATCAAGGAAGACAGACTGGAATTCACGCTGGTTTGATTCGGAGCAGGATGGAAGAACAATTCACCGGTCGAATCATAATCTGGTTCAGGAAGTAAACTGGCTCCGAAATCGGAATCGTTTGCCGCAGAGAAAACGCTGCTTAACATGAGAAACATGAGGAATAAAGCGGTGCCTGCAGACTTGCGTCTTGGCAAAAAGGAACCACTTATGTTGGACACAATCAAACACCTCGCTCTGCGAGGTGAGCCATTGAATATGAATGGGCGCGCTCGTTGTTTGATAAATCGGGAATGAAGGGTTCAAAGTATGTCGGCCATAGGAGTGAACGATGTCGAACCTTGGCGACCTTGACAGTGCTCAGTCGCGCGAGGTAGAAGAACAACTGTTCGCGACGCATCGGTTGCAAATTAACCGCCATGTTCCGGTTCCACTTCCTCGACAAGATTTCTGGAAAATGGTTCACCAACTTCTCGGCAGCCTCGACAATGAAATTCAAAACATGCTCATGAAAGGTATGACTGGGATGCGCCTCCAAAACCTTCAGAAAAGACAGGCAAATATCCGGCTTATTGCTTCAGAACTTGCTCGAAAGAGATTGGTTGCCATGATGCAGCACGTTTCGTCTCAATCTTTGCGCACATCGACCCAACCCGGACAAGACTTGCCAGCATTAGATTGGCAGCGACATGATCCTGCTGAGAAGGCGATTTACCATATGATGCAGGTGCAAATTGACCGATTCAAAATGGAAGTTGATTGGAACTCCATGCAAAACGGTATCGCAGGAGAACTTCGCCCCGAACAAGCGAGGTATGCTCCAGGCACAATGCAACTCGATTCGTACATCGATGCGAGTTTGACCGGTGCAGCACCGCCAGATTTAGCGTTTGAAGACAAAGAACCACCAGTACAGGCCATAGAATACAACGGTGATGACGAAGAACGGTTTGTGGATGAGGAATGGCCTGATCTCGATGAATACATTCACGCAGATTTAGCGGATGCTCCACCAGCAAAGAGTGCTGTACAGCCCCAAGTGGCCTCACCAGAAAACGAGAGTAAAAAGCACGCGGCAGCATTAGAACTCGCACCTTCAAAGAAATCATCCTCTGCGATTGAAATGTTCGACATGAATCCCGAACCAAAAGAGCAACAGGTGAATGTCGAAGAGCAATCACCTGAAGAGAACGAACTACAACGGATACGGGTTTTGATTTCAAGCCCTGAACCCATCGCAACCAAGAACGGAGAAGAGCTGATGCTTGAGGAAGGCGATGTACAATTTGTTGACGCTGAAACTGCTGCGTGGCTCATTGAGTCTGGCGTAGCAGAAGATGCTGCACTTTGAAACAAAGCAATCTTCGCTTTGAAACCAATTTAACGTAGCGCCTGTACGAAACAGCCTATCGGCATGCCATAGTAACTGCGAGAGATCATTCGTTCAACGAATCAGTTGACAGAGCGCATTGAAAGTTCAATGCTGACGGTGTCAGGAATTGGGATTCGGGTCACTTGTCGGAGAGCAGATTCGCCCTTACCGGAGGTGATGTCCATCTCCAGAAGACGCTTGTGAACACGGAGTTCCCAGTGGTCGTATGTCTCGACGCCTTCGCCATCAGGTGCTTTGCGCACTGGGACGACAAGGTGACGTGTCGGCAACGGGATAGGACCTCGTAGAGAGATTCCACCGGTATCGCAGATGGTCTTAATCTGGCTAGCAACGTTATCGATATCTCGATGGTTTTGGCCGGTGAGCTTGATAATCGTGACTGCTGCCATAATGATTCCTTCCGATTCCTTCCGATTTCTTAAGTGATGAATCACTTCTTGTCAATCTTCAAACAAACGCCTGCTGCGACGGTCTTACCCATGTCACGGATAGCGAAGCGAGAGAGTTCAGGGAACGTGTCCATTTGCTCAATAGCCATTGGCTTGTTTGGTTGGAAACGGATGAGACATGCGTCACCAGTCTTGAGGAAAGACGGGTTAGCTTCCTTACCGGATCTGTTGGTCTTCTCAAGGAGTTCGAGGAATCGAACAGCGACTTGAGCGGTGTGTGCGTGGAATACTGGTGTGTATCCGACGGAAACAGCCTTTGGAATGTCCATCAATTTGATTTGACCGACGAAGGTTTCGTCGTGACGAACGAACATTGGTTCGCTGTCTGCGTATCCAGCAACGTCACCACGGCGGATGTCGACTTGTGCAAGACCACGGACGTTGAAACCAACGTTGTCTCCAGGCTCTGCCTTAGGGACCATGGTGTGGTGCATTTCGATGGACTTGACTTCAGCAGACTTCTGTGAAGGGTTGAAGACAACTGTCTTACCAACATTCAGAGTTCCTGTTTCGATCTTACCGACTGGGACTGTACCGATACCGGAGATCTTGTAGACATCCTGAATTGGCAAGCGAAGTGGCTTGTTGATTGGCTTATCTGGCATGGTAATCTTGTCGATTGCTTCGAAAAGTGTTGGTCCGTTGTACCATGGGCACTTGTCGGACTTGTTGAACACGTTGTCGCCGTTCAAGGAAGAAGCAGGAATCATTGGGATGTCATCCGGCTTGAATCCAGCCATCTTGAGGAGGGTGCCAACTTCAGAGCAGGCAGCCTTGTACTTGTCTTCTGACCAGTCAACACCGGAAATATCCATCTTGTTGACGTGAACAATCAGTTGCTTTACACCAAGTACCTTTGCGAGGAAAGCGTGTTCCTTGGTTTGTGCGTTGACACCGTCGTTAGCAGCACAGAG
>JABIWF010000102.1 GCA_018701175.1 Methanobacteriota archaeon | reverse complement strand
TCTTTTCGAGCGTTGCATCTGTGAGTCCAGTTCTACTTGTCATTATTTTCCTGCTTACCGTATCCCTTGTGGGCTTGTTGATTTTTGGATTGAAAACTCCTCAGCAACAAATGGGTCGCCCCCAGATGCATGCACGGAAGCAAGTAGCACCTCTTCCATCGAAAGGTCAGCCAAGAATGCCTCCGACGAAACCAAAAACGCCAGCCTCAGGCCCTTATGGAGCCCCAAAGCAAGCAGCTTCCCCTGGAGAAAACCCATACAAGTGATTCTTACAAACCATCCGAAGGTTTTGAAGTCTTGATGCCGACCGCAATGTGGAGGGAGTAGGAGGATCGCTGACAGAGTTCGACTCTGAGGAAAGTCCCCTCTCCACAGTGCGAACGGCTTACAGAAGTAAGAGAACAGAAATGGTCAGGTCAATGCTGCAGAAACGAACGATACAAGGTGTGTACAATGAAGTTGAAAAACCGAGATTGCCTTGTGGTCGATGAGACGAGCAACCCCGTTGGAGCAAGTCCAAACAGCCCTGTTGACGCTGCACGTCGAGGGGCAGGTAGGATGCTAAGTTGAATGCGGTCGCCGAAAGGTAACAGAAAGGGGCTTACTCCCTACTCCCTCCACTTCAATATTCATCGTTGTAAAGTACGGCATCGAGAGGTTTCATCGCCATAGGAGTGGCTACAGCGATGCCGTCCCCGTAGTCTTTCCAATCCGGTTGACCACGTATTTTGCTTCGTATCGTATGCTCTGCGGTAAAGACCGCAGGCAGCAGGAAGGTACTCGTGATGAATGCGAAGAAGATGAGCAGACACATAATCATGAAGAAGTTTTCAAGGCCAGGGAAAGCAGCAATAAATCCTGCAGCGATTCCCGAAACAGTCGTTACAGTTGTCTCAAAAATCGTTTGGCCTGTTTCTTCGATGGCATTGGCAATGCCGGTTGGCGTTTCGCCTTCTTCCTGTATTCTGTGCATCACGTGAATTGAATCATCAACGCCTATGCCGAACACAATCGTCCCAATCATTGCAGTGAATATGTTGACGTTTACATCTCCACTTTTCATCAACAGTGGTTGCCACAGAATGACGATTGCTACAGGTATCATCGTGTAAATCCCTAGCCTTGGTGAGCGGAATACAATACTCAGAACGATGGTTAAGATGATCATAGTCACGACGGTTGTGAGTGTTTGAGCATCATGGATTCCATCGTTGATATCAAGCGATACTGGTAAACCTCCAGTCAGCAGTGATGTACGAGTTTTACCGTCAACCGGAGGTTCATTGGTGAGCATTTCGTCGATGTCATCTCGCAACTCACCTGCAACATTGAGGTTCATGTACGGTTGTGTAACATACACAATGGCTTTTGTTCCATCTTCATTGAGAAGCATGGACTTTACCTCTTCAGAAAGGGTGTCGAACACTGCATTCACCATGTCCTTCCGAAGGCCTTGACGTCCATCCTGGCCAGTGAGTTCGAGGCTCAACCATGCAACACATTCTGGGTCTGTAATATCTGTACTTTCCCAGCAAGGGTCGTGCAACAAATCCCAGAGACTTCCCTCGTACAAGGTCACGCCGTCAGTCAGCGTTATCGTGGCTGGAATTGTTCGCAAAAATGTGATAATGCTCGTCGTATTGGTTTCATCAACCATGTCAATCTTGCCTTCAATGGAATCAATGGCATCCAAAACTGGCATGTCCCGTATGTTTTGGGTTTTGTTTTGTTGTGCTTCCAATGTCCGGTCTTCAGCATCAAAGATGAACAGAGAAGTTTGCCCTCCACTGAATTGACGAGAATATTGTGCCAGAGTATTGAGCGAGGCGATTCCATCGGGTGCTTCCGAGCTTCCAGTAATCGGCTCATTCATTTCATCCAAATTGAGTACTCCAACGCTCGTGACGAGGATTGCACCTGCGATGATGAAGGCGAAACCGTAGACTGGCCAAGTACCGACTTTCTTCCAGGCAGAGGGGTTGGAGCGCTTGTTAAATCGCATCATCCACGCTAATGTTGGCACAAGTATGATACTAAAAATCAATGTTGAGAAAATGCCGATGCATAAGGTCACTCCGACCGAGCGAATTGGAGACACCGATACAATCTGTGGAGCGATGAGGACAGAAAAGCCGACGATTGTCGTCAAGGCCGAAAGGAACACTGCGACACCCGTGGAGCGTGTCATTTCAAGAACGCATTCACGATAGAAGTTGATGTCCCAAAGGTCAGGGACTTCTTCAGGTGGTTTACCCTGTCGACGTCGTCTTTCGTTCTCATCGTTGGCTTTGACTAATTCTTTCCGCCGTACTTCCTCGATACGGTTCACCATGTGAAGTGCATAGTCAACCCCCAGGCCTATGAGAATCGGGAAAGTAGCAACAATCATCGGCGTCAGAGTGATGTTGAGAAGTACCGATGAGCCAAATGTCACTGCAAGAGCCATCACAATCGGGGCTCCAGTGATGACGACCACTTTCAGTGAACGATGGAGTAGAGTAATGACGAGGACCGTGAATACGACAGACCAGGGAAGTATCTTTAGCAGATCTTCGTAAATCGCATCGGAAATGTCTTCAAGGACTTTCGTGAGTCCAGTTACCGTCATTTCAGTATTTTGCATGTCGCTTGGTCGGTCGTCAATAACGCTTTGGAAGTGTTTGTGTAGTTCGCTGAAGTCTTCAAAATTGGCTTCTGTAGGGTCGTGGTGCATGCCAATGACAATTGCCGCAGTATCCCAAATCCCATCTCCATCGATGTCGTTGGTTTTGTTGCCGTCGCCGTCGCTGTCATAGTCGAGGTCCATATCGTTGGTATCTTTGAACAAGGCATCGAATCCACCGTTTGATTCCTCGATAATTCGGTCGACTCTTTCTTGGTCTGGAATTGAATATGACCCGCCGCCAGGCAGTAAGGTGCAGTCGAGTGCGAGAGGGATTCGCGTGTTGATTCCGTGCTCACACAGTGAACTGTTGAACCTGCCATCTGCCGAATTGATTTCTTTGATGACTTGGGCTGGGGAAATTATCCACAATACGCCATCGTCCCTCCCATGGTCGTCTTTACTGTAGTCGATTCCTCTGCCTGTAGCACCTGCGCCATCGACGTTTTCATCGTCGCCTTCAATCCAACTGATTTCCCGTAAATAGGCTACATCAGTAATATTCACCTGGTCTGCGGTGTTGTAAGCATTTGGTGTTTGAACATAGATGATGGCGATATCAGTTGACCACTCTGTTCGAACTTCTTTGAGAAGTTCTGTGGAGGCGGCTCCATCGGGAAGAAATATCTCCACATCATCATCAATTTGTTCTTGGAATGACATGCCTTGTTGGGCGAAAAATGCAGCCACAACGAGCAACAAAATGACGACAGTTGATGGTGATGCAAGGATACTTCCGTAGAATTTGTCGATACGACGCATTGCATGCGCACCGGTTTGTTCTCGGAAGTCCGACATCTTTTCGAGGAGATTGCCGCCTTGTCCGCCCTTCTCCATGATCATGCGATAACGAGGTGGGCTTTGAATCATACTCCAAAATGTCGGGAGTCACAACCGAAATGAGCTTCAATCGAGTCCAAATTCTCGAACCAAAAGGTGTCGAAGGAAACCTCGGGCGCTTTGAAGAACAAGTCCTGTTGCCATGAGTGAAAGTCCGAGAACTCCAATCCACACCGCAGAAAGTCCTGGTCCTACGAAACTGTCGATTTGAGTTGTGACGCCTCGTGCTGCATTCAAGCCCATTGCTGCTCCAGTTGCTAACAATCCGAATCCTGGAAGGCCGAGTACGAGTAGAGGTTTCTTTTGAGACAGTGAGAGCATAGCCCATGTAAGGACTGTAAATCCGTGCGATACAGCAGTGAAGTTTGACCCCTTTGGGACATCGTAACGGATCACGGTTGGTACTTCGACAATTTCCAATTGCTTTTCGCGAGCATCTTCCAGCATCTCCAGCGAAAGTTCCATTCCTTCTGAATCGAAACGAAGACGATCGAGAGCAGTACGGGAGAACGCTCTGAAACCGGATTGAGTGTCTTTAATCCCAAGGTCGCTTGATAGGTTGCTTGCAGCAGTGATTACTTTGATTCCAAGTCGACGGTATGCAGGCATGTGAGTACCGCTTCCGCCTTCGACAAACCGTGAACCGATTGCAAAATCGGCTGAACCATCAAGGATTGGCTTGAGCAGTTTTGGAATGTCCTCTGAGCGGTGTTGCCCATCGCTGTCGAGAACCACGAGTGCATCGACATTCATTTCCTTGGCTCGTATGAACAGGGTCTTCAAAGCCCCACCATAGCCACGATTGACGCGGTGACGAATGACCGTTGCACCGCACGCCTCAGCAATCCGTGCACTTGAATCGGATGAACCATCATCGATGCATATCACCGCATCCACGTGGCGTAGTGCAGTGGTAACAACCGTACCAATGGTTTCTTCCTCGTTGTACATTGGCATGCCAGCGACGATGAAAGGTTGAGTTGAATCGTCACCGCGAATCATGATTCCACCAGTTGTTCGCGCTTTCTGGTGCTATTTAGTAATATAGTAACTGCACCAACACTTGTTGTTCGTTACAAGGGTACGGTTGTGTTTACCTGTGGCTACAACGGGTCCCCATCAGGATAAAAGTAGATTCCATCACTTTGAACCTAAACAGGTATATTCCATAAAATAATAATCAGAGCGAACCAAAGAAGCAAACTCACTCCGAGGGTTTTGAGATTTTTGAGCCAATTTTGATTCGGAGGTGATGTAGACCGATTTACTCTCTGGTTTTCGAGAAATCGAAACACATTGTTGACGATCAAGAGAATGATGGAATAGACGAAGATGGCATACCCCAAGGCGAGCCAAATCAAAATTTCCCAACCGTTTGGCGCTATACTTGGAAAATTTTCCAACAAGGGTGTGAAAATAATACTCGATGAAGAAAACAACAAAAATAAACCAAAATAGTTCATGCCTCTTCTGTTGGCCTTTCTCGGG
>JABIWF010000101.1 GCA_018701175.1 Methanobacteriota archaeon | reverse complement strand
CGAGGATTCCACCGTACAAGTCTACGGCGAGCCAGATACCAAGGATGCTCCAACAATTGTCAGAAATGGACTCGCAGCCTGTGCTGCTGCCGACCTTGTCATTGTGGATACTGCCGGAAGACATCAACTCGATCAAGAGTTAGTTGACGAACTTGAACAGATTTCATCCATCACCCGTGCAAGCGAACGCTGGTTGGTGATTGACGCTCAAGTCGGTCAGGCTGCTGGCCCTGTTGCTGCATCGTTCCACACGCTAGCCGGAGTTACCGGTATTGTCATCACAAAACTCGATGGTACTGCGCGTGGCGGTGGTGCGCTTTCTGCCGTCGCTGCCACCGGTGCACCAATTGTTCACATCGGAACTGGGGAAAATGTTCCGGATTTGGAAAAGTTTGAATCTGACCGATTTATCTCACGCCTACTTGGAATGGGAGACATCCAGGGTCTCATTGATTTGGCTCCTGAAGACATGGATGAAGAAGAAGCCATGCGCCTTACGCAGCGGCTGATGAGTGGACGATTCACACTGAATGACATGTACAAGCAAATGGAGATGATGTCGAAAGTCGGAACCATAGACAAACTCATGTCGTTCCTACCGGGCAACATGCTCGGAGGAATGGGTGCTATGTCAAAAGGTCAAAAAGAAGCCATGCAGGGAAATCTTGACCGCTATCGAACCATCATGGACAGCATGACGGCATGGGAAAAGAACGAACCTGCCAAGATCAAGGCTGACCGAATCCGAAGAGTCGCTCGTGGAGCTGGAGTTCGCGAGAAGGATGTTCGAGAACTCATTGCTCAATGGAACCGCTCTCGAAAGATGATGAAGGGCATGGGCGGAAACAGAAAGTTGAACAAACAGATGCGCAAGATGATGAAAGAAGGCGATATGGATATTGACCCATCATCGTTTGGAATGTAGTCCCAACCCCTTTTAGCCGCCACCCCTTAGTGAACACGTGCGTCATCATGTACTCGTTCTTGTTGCCCTTCTCGTGCTTCAGGGCACTGCAGGCATGGCATCTGCGCACGGCAGAGCAACCTCAACCGAACTCTCAACAGAGAAATACGATTGGCTTTCAAACGAAACAATAGAAATTGATGTGGAAATAACCAATGCCCCTTACAATGCCGCTTTGAATGGTAAGTGGGTATTGTACGATGAGAACGATGCTGTTGTCAAAACGGGAAACCATTCCTTTTCGGCGAGCGGCACCGTGACGAGTTTTGCCATACCCTTGAAACAGTTCTACAACGGCGCTCATTTCTACACCTTCCAAATCGAGATTATTGGAACATCCCAAGCCGTTCTATCGACTGCTGAGCACGCTTTTACGGTGTTTGAAAACAGCCTCTTCCCTTCAAGGTCGAATTTGATTGCGTTTGGAGATTCCCTAAGCGACATGGGAAATGGTAAAAATTCCATTTTGAATGTTCCAGATGTTCCACCTTACTGGCAAGGACGTTTCTCAAACGGCAAGGTATGGCTGGAGTATGCATCGGATGCATACGGTGTTACGACAACAATCGGCTCTGGAACCGCAGCGGGAGACAACCGTGCATTTGGTGGCTCTCAAACAGGCCAGGGTTTTTCCTACCTCTTGCTTCCAAATGTAGGCACACAAATCACGAACTATCTCGGTAATGTACAAGCAAATATTCCTCAGTCCACCGTCGTTTCATTGTGGTCTGGTGGGAACGATTTCCTTTACGGCACTGCAAATGCTGACACGATAGCGACGAACATGGAATCCCATATTCGACAGTTGGAAGGCGCTGGTGCGACCGAGTTTATCATTCCCAATTTACCACCCTTAGAAAAAACACCTGAAATTATGAGTCGCAGTCAAAACCAGCAAAACACGATTGCTGCGGAAGTCGTATCGTACAATCAAAAATTATCAACACTTGCAACCGATCTTCGTGCTGAATTAGGAATCACCATTCACTTTATCGATGCATGGTCGATTTTCAATGATATACTGCTCAACAATGAAGCATTGGGGATTACCAATACTCAAGATGCAGCCTGCTCGGGGGGAGTCTCGTTGCTACCTTTACCAATATGCAGCAGTGGAGACACCGTTGTATCGAATG
>JABIWF010000100.1 GCA_018701175.1 Methanobacteriota archaeon | reverse complement strand
GAAGTGATTGAATGGGCTCTTTCATTGATTGGAGACAGTGTTCAATTCATTTCTTGCGATGCCTTCAATCTTGAAAAAGAGGGGTTACAACAACTGATTTCGAGTGGTGGGGGTGTTCCAATTGATGAGGCGGGTAACAGGCAGCCGCTGCTTGCGAATTGCCCAAAGGACTGGCCTGTAGGCAAGAGCGACGGTACGGTGTCATCTCTCTTTCAAGAATTAGAAAGTCTGGACTTTGGTCCGCTCTCCTGCCAAATGAAAAATTTCAATTCGCCTGAAGATTGAATTCTTGTTTGACCAGTTGATCTATAATTATTGGATAGAGGCGGTGTTCTTCGATTTTCACCCGCTCTGCAAGCGAAGACTCATCATCATCAGAAAATACCGGGACTCTGCATTGGCCGAGAATTTCACCGGAATCCATGCCTGCGTCAACATGGTGAACCGTACAACCCGAAACATGAACTCCAGACATGAGGACATCGCGATGAGCGTGCGCCCCGGGGAAAGCGGGAAGAAGGGATGGATGGATATTGATGAGGTAGGGCGCCCATTGTTCAACAAAACTCGGCGACACTAAACGCATATATCCGCTCAAAAGTACGAGGTCGATGTTTGATTCCGCAAGAAGTGTGAGTATGAGCTTTTCATGGCTTAAACGCCTTTGGTTCGGGTCGGAAATCTCGGTAGACAATGGGATGCATACGGAGTCTATGCCCAATGCTGCTGCCCGCTCTAGCCCTCTAGCATCCGGTCGATCAGAGAACACAAGACCGGTCTCATGCCCGCATGACGGGTTTGCTTGTTGGTAACGAACCATGGCCTCCATACCGGAGCCTGAGCCGGAGATGAAAATAGCGCAACGGATTGGGTCTTTGGCTGAACCTCGCCGCAATTCCCATTCGCGGCTGCCCATGATGCACGGTGAGGTGAGAGCCCCTTGAGGTCTTCGGATATTCGCGCCCAACCCTTTTTTGGTGTTCGCCTGCAGGAGCAGATGAGGAGGGGTAGACATGGCTGAGTCAACTCATTCAAAATCTGACGAGGAATCGAAGACTCAACACCCATCTCCATTCTTCGGACTTTCTGAAGAAGAGATTATTGAAACGGTATTGAACCAACATAAGCCTTCACGCAATCCGTTTGTAAGAGGCGTATGGATTACTGTCGGAAGCATTGGAGTGCTCTTCGCAATCATTGGCATCTTCTTACCCGGCTGGCCAACGACTTCTTGGTTGGTTCTCTCCGCATATTGCTATGCTCGCTCAAGTAAAAAAATGTTCAAATGGCTGCTTACGAACCGACTGTTTGGAGCAGGATTGCTCGAGTATTACCGAACTGGAAGATCGTTGCCATTTCACTCAAAGGTCGTCATTGGTGGCCTCATATGCTTGGCCTCAATTGGCTCAATCTACGTCATTACAAAGGCCGGCGACCCAGGATTCGGTCAGGCTTTGATTGCTGTCGTAGCCATCATCGGAGTATGGTGGATCGGATGGAAAGTTCCAACCACTGCCTAATCTTCTTTTGGCGTACCGGTATACTTCAGAACAGTTGAATGCCCGGCTTGAGAGTCGAAATTTGGAACAATTCCGTGAAGAAGAAGTCGAAATGCACCAAAACCGAACCAAAAAGCCATCTTCCAGGCTTGAGCGAGATGAGCAAAATAAGAGATATTCAGGTCTTTGAGATGGCCCATGTTCCTAGGTGCTCGGGCATAGTGCTTAACTGGACAGGGTTCAATGTCGGAAAAGACGGTGTCCCGTAAACAACATAGAGATGCCTAATTCGTCGGCGGCATCGATGACTTCCTGATCACGAATCGAACCTCCAGGTTGTACAATTGACGATGCTCCTGCGTTTGCTGCTTGTTCAAGTCCATCCTTGAACGGGAAGAACGCATCGGATGCGAGCACGCACCCCTTAGCCTTCTCGCCAGCTCTTCGTGCAGCGATTCGAACCGCTTCCACTCTGCTGGTTTGACCTGGCCCAATACCAACTGTAGCGGTACCTTGAACCATAACAATAGCGTTTGACTTGACTTGTTCACATATTCGTACAGCGAACTTCATACTCGCAATCTCGGATTCACTCGGCGCTTTTTGAGTGACAACTCGCGCTTTCTCCCAATCAATAACGGGCGCTTCCTCTGTTTGAACTAACCAGCCACCCTCGATGGGTTTGCGAACAAGAATTCGCTCCAAGGAAGCGAGGCGGTCGTTTGGAGACTCAATTGTTAGGATTCTCCGGTTTTTCTTCTGCATGACGATTTGCTTAGCCTTTGGATTGTATGCGGGAGCCATGAGTACTTCGATGAACAGTTCACTCATGGCGTTGGCTGTATCAACTTCGAGGGGTTCGTTAAAGCAAATGATTGAGCCAAAAGCAGACTCTGGATCGCTGGCTAGTGCTGCTTCATATGCTTCTTTTTGTGTTGCGCCAAGAGCGGCTCCACAAGGATTGTTGTGTTTGACTATTACACAGGCGTGGGGAGTGTTCGGCCATTCATCTGTCGAAAGTGCACGGCACAGGCGCAACGTTGCATCGGCATCTGAATAGTTGTTGTAAGACATGTCCTTTTCACCTTCTACATGGGCGGTAACAAGAGTAGAGTGGTTTCCAAATTCTCGTGGATCGGTATACATTGCCGCTGCTTGGTGACTGTTCTCACCGTACCGCAGAGAATGAGTCTTGACGGCTGATGCAAGTAGGGTTTCGGGGAGGCGGGTGGTTTGGACGGCGGTGTCATCGCTGAGTTCTGGACGACCAACCCATCGAGCATGCAGTTCATCTGCGATGGCAGAATCGTATGCTGCTGTATGTTCGTATGCATCTAAAGCCAGACTGCGCCTCATGTCGAAAGAAACGCCATCGGATGAGTTTGTGGTTTGGAGGGCAGAAATAATCTCATCGTACCTTTGGGGATTGCAAGCAATAATGACATTGCGGTGGTTCTTTGCTGAGGCCCGGACCATCGTTGGACCGCCTATGTCTATCATTTCTAGAAGGTCGGCGTCAGCCAGTGGGGGTTTTTGTGCCGCTGCTGCCGAAAAAGGATAGAGGTTACATGCGACGATTTGAATCGGTGGATACCCGAGTTCTTCCAATCCTTTCTGATCCTCTTCTGACTCAAGGCGAGCAAGGAGGGGGCCGTGTACAGCGGGGTGAAGTGATTTGACTCTGCCGTCAAAGATTTCTGGATGGCCCGTGACCTCTGAGACGCCGATTACTTCCAGCCCAGCATCGCGTAGCGTACGGGCTGTTCCGCCGGTGGACACCAATTGGAATCCTAATTCCGATAAAGCGGTTGCAAAGTCAACAATCCCTGTTTTGTCAAAAACGCTGAGAAGGGCACGGGGCGTAGGGTTTGAGGTGGCGCTCATTGAGATTCCCGTTATCGAATCCATCGGTCCGATGATATTGAACATAGCGACGAAGAAAGTTGGTCTTCGAAGGCTCAATCTCCGCGAGAAGAGATGACTTGGTCCACGCGCAGAAGTCCGCATGCAGTTTCACAAGCCGCTTCAAAAGCGTGTGCAAGAGTCTCAGCACTGGCCCAAGCCTCACTTACAGGTCCGCATAGGCCTGAATGCGTCACACCAAAGTCGCTGTTACCTTGTCTGTGTTGTGAACGCAGTTCGAGCAGTCGGTCGAGTTGGTCATTTCCAGAATTCGAAATAAGTGTGGAAGGTATCGACTCTAAAGCACGAGTAAACGCTTCCATTGCAAGGCGTTCCCTTCCACCATGTTCCTCGGCTGCGTCTTTGACAGCGAGACTGGCTGCAATGTGTAGGCTACCGCCGCCAAGAAGAATTTCGCCTGTTTCCATCGCACTCGTGACCGAGCACAACGCATCGTAAAGTCCGCGTATGATTTCTTCACTGGCAACACCATCTCCACCACCAACATCGACTGTAGCAAGTCCTGCATTGAGCCCAAAATCAAGGTGGAGGCGTTCTCTTCGAGCATCATCGCCCTCAAAAGTCTCAACAGTCATCGATTCAAAGCGGCCGAGTGAAGCGGCATCAAGGTCGTCGAGGTGATCGATAAGTTGGGCTCCAGAAGCTTTGGCTACATCTTCTGCACCCGACCGCTCTAGGCCGCCAAGAGCAAATAATCCTGAATCAACAAACTTGTGGAGAATGCGTGAATCTATTTCTTCTGCACAAATAACAATCGAAGCCCCAGTGGAAAGGACTTGTTCCGCCTTCTTGTTGAGAAGTTCTTCTTCAGCCTCCATGAAGGCAACCCACTGATCAGGCGATGAAATTTCAATCTCGGATTCTCTGCTGCTTTGCTCAACTGCGATTGGGCACGAGAGAACTGCAATGTTGCCTTGTGGCAAGTGGCGCGGCATTCTATCCAAATCAAATCGTCGTTCAAGAATGAGTCCACGGACCATTTCAGTGTCGGAAATGCTTCCTACACCGCGCTTTGTCATTCGAACATCTTGAGTGCGAACATGGAGGACGCCGTTCACCTCACCTGCTACAGTTTGGGCCGCCTCGACAATGCAGCGAGCAAGCTGCTCCCCCCCAGATTCAGCAGATGTGCCTGTCATGGCGGTTTGGGCGACAAGGATGAGCCGTTCAACATCGGTAGGAGAGATTCGCTCAACACGTTCATCCAAAACTGCGAGTGTTGTTTGGAGAGCGGCCTGGTAGCCTTCAACCAAAAGAAGTGGATGGAGTCCTTTTTCGAGCAATCTCCCTGCCTCCAGCATGAGTCCACTGGCAAAAATAAGGCACCCAGTAACCCCGTCGCCACAGGCGTTCTCTTGCGATTCGGCAAGTTGGACAAATGCCTTCGCTGCTGGATGTTTAACCAAGAGTTCTGATACAATCTTGGCTCCGTCGTTCGTAACCGCCGTTTCTCCGCTGGTTTTGTACATCATCTTGTCAAGACCGTTTGGGCCGAAAGTGCCCTTGAGTAAATCACCAAAAGCAACAGATGCACTGACAAGTTTTTGCGTGACTGCAGGACCGCTGGTGACAGAAGTGGTTGGACGGACGATTGCAACAGGTGCGCGTCCAGAACCGTCGTTCGGTTGAGCCATTGTTTTAACCGGCGTGAAGCGTATAGATGAACCCTTTCTTATTCAGAAAAGGGGGAAGGGGGCACTCCTATCGTTTACACGATGAATATCGCGGCAAGACCGATGGCTGCAACTGCGCCGACTGCGATAAGGATTCGAGTCATGTTGTTTGATTCTTCAACGACTGGAGCGGGGAGAGTAGATGGGTTTTGAAGCGGTGGAAGGTCTGGAATCATTTTACCTGCTGGTTCTTCGACCTCTGGTTCTTGAGGCTCGGGTGCTTCGAGTTTTTCGAGTTCAATTTGTGCTTGGCGTTTGGCTTCTTCAAGTTCTGCTTCTGCTTGACGTCTTGTTTGTTCAAGGTCTGCTTCTGCTTGACGTCTTGTTTGTTCAAGGTCTGCTTCAGCTTGACGCCTTTTTTCTTCAAGGTCTGCTTC
>JABIWF010000098.1 GCA_018701175.1 Methanobacteriota archaeon | reverse complement strand
TTTGGAGTTAATGCGACGCCGGCTTGGTGTGTCGACCGGTAGTGAGGCTGCAATGAAACTTATCGAAACACATGATTGGAATCATCTTGTTGTGCTTTCAGGCGAGGCAGGAGTCACAATCTACTCCAGAGATGAAGAAGTTGTTCACGCACCATGTACGCTCGATGATTTACGGCAGATGATTGGTCTTATCGATGCTGCAGCTGTGGCTATTGCAGTGGCGATTTCAAAGAATATGTCGGTCAGGAACACAGCATTACTGGCAAATGCTGCATGTGAGTGCATTTTAGGCGCAGATAAAACTGAATCATTTGTTCTAAGCCGTGAAGACCTTATCGACCGTATCGGTGAAATGTCTTGGAACTTGCAGGTTTCCAAACGCTGAGGTGCACCTATGAGTTCATGGCCGCGGCCTACAACAGCCGATATTGCACTTAGGGCATTTGCTTCAAGCCCGTCGAGACTTTTTACAGAAGCCTCAATTGGCATGCAAGAGATTCTGCTGTCCGACGAAGCACAAAAAACACTCAACACACACATTCGCCACTCTTCGCAATGGCAAATTGAAGCACCTCATGATAGTGGAATTGAATCATGGGATTTATTGCTCGTACAGTGGCTCGAGGAAGTGCTGTATCGTGGAGAAATACATAATCAGTGGCTTGTTGATTGCCAACTTGCTTTCACATGGTCAGAAAAAAAAGTAATCGCTTCTGGTCATGTATCTTGGGTAAAAAGCGAAGACATTGAACGTGAAGTGGAAATCAAAGCAGTGACGAGCCATGAATTGCAATTCAAAGAATTACGGAATGGAGAAAATGCATACTCTCCATGGGAGCAAGTCCCGGACTTTCAAGGACCAGGCTGGTTCTGCGATGTTGTGTTTGATATTTGATTAGTCAAACCATCGTATCGCAACCGAGTGCCAATATAGAAACCAGCGGTGTTAAACACAATATCCATGATTTTGTTACCGAGTTCTTCAACTGCAAATTCAAACGGGAGATACAATTCAAGAATTTCCCAGCCGATACTTAGGATGAAGAATAATTTCCACTGATGAAAGAGATAACGACCTGATGTCGACCAGATAAAAAAATGGATGACGGAATAAAAGTTCACGAAAGCCATCAAGATGCCTCAGGAGTGGGAGTTCCAATGGTGGACGTGCGCTCTCCTCGGCCTAACCCACACACTTCCTCCATCCCGATACCCCACAGCACCCATGGCTCCGAGTAGGGCTGCTCCGTTCCCGGCCTGACCTATTCCCCCGGTTATCCATTTCCTGTTTCCCTCCGGAAACAGTTCACAGCACCCGAGTCATGTGGGGGCGAGACATCAACGTCCGCATGTAGAAACCAAAGAGCCGCTTTCGCCGCCCAAAGGCGTTCAGTCCACCGTGAAGACGATTTGTGGTACAGGGTACGCCTAGCTCCCCACCTATCCCGACAAGCCCTAAGGCCAACTCTATTTGAACGAAACCCATGTTCGGTTTAGAATATTAGTCCAGTGGAGTTTCTTCTTCGTACTTTGAGGGACATGAGGTTTTGATGATTTGGGCTTCGAATACATAGTCGCCATCGATGTACCGAAGGACGCCTTGGGCATATACGGTACGGTTGTCACCAAGACCATTCGAGACAGAGGCATCGAGATAGTCAACCAAAACTGTATGATCAAGCCCATGCAACATGAAAACACTCTCATTTGAGTCTATACTTCCATCGACAACTTCACCACGTAAGGCAATTTCTTTATCCATAAATTCAGCTGGAGCATTCATAACTTCATCAACAGACCGTGTTGGTTCTGGAGCTTGAATCAAAAGAACTCCCAGTAAGCCGAGGGTCAATGCACCACCCAACAACAGCATTCGGACACGGCGAGAAAACATATCTACAACCCCATCACTCTGCACGATGTGAAAAACCCACCGCCTCATCGAGGGATGAAAAACCATGCTTGCGCATCTTCATCTCGAGACCATGAACAACTGATTTCGTTAAAGATGCACCTTCAAACACAAACCCACTGTAGGCTTGTATTAATGTTGCACCAGCACCAATCTTGTCCCAAGCATCTTCTGCATTGGAGATTCCACCAACGCCAACAATGGGCCATTCGCCATTTGTCATCGAATATATTTGATGAATCATGGCTGTCGAACGGTTCGTGAGTGGCGACCCACTCATGCCACCGGTTTGTGAAAACACAGATTCTTCATTTGGAGGATAGTGCTCTGGGCGTTCGATTGTGGTGTTCGTTGCTACAATTCCATCACAACCAGCAGCACGTGCAGTTTGGACCACTGCCTTCAGTTGGATATCAGTAAGGTCCGGAGCGATTTTGACCAAAAGTGGTTTTTCTTTCGCCCCAGACAGTTGAGCATGCTGCTGGTTGACGAGTTGACAGGCTTTGACAATCGATTCGAGTGCATTATCATGCTGTAATTCTCGAAGATTCGGAGTATTGGGGGAAGAAACATTGATGACAAAAACATCGCAAAAATCCCATAACCGGCTCATTGAAGCCGCATAGTCCGACGGAGCATCCTCCAACTCGGTTCGTTTTGATTTGCCAAGATTCGCCCATAACGGAACACTTGGAGGGCCAAACTTAGAGTAATGCCGGGCGAGGGTTGCCGCCACTTTCTTGGAGCCTGGATTGTTGAAGCCCATTCGGTTTACGAGTGCTCTTGAAGAAGTGGCACGAAACATCCGAGGCTTCGGATTACCACCCTGCTCATGCTCTGTCACACCGCCTATTTCGATGAAAGATAATCCGATTGCATCCCATCCTCGGAGGGCTTCTGCACGTTTGTCAAGGCCAGCAGCATTGCCAAACGGATGTTTGTAAAGAGAACCGAAGCATTCGACAGGGATTTCTTTACGGGGACGATAAAGAAGAGACAGGAATGGCCTTGTGATGAAACTCGAAGACATGAGACGGAGAATTTTCAAGGCGCGAGAATGAGATTTTTCGGAATCCTGGAAGCGCAACAACGGTCGGACAAAGATACGATATCCGATGCCCATGGTGTGCTGGTTGAATCGGTATCCTTCAAGACTTCCGCCTCTTCGGGATGCATGTGCGGATAGACAACCCCCTGTGGCCAGTGGTCAGGGAGACCTCAAGACTGATCTTGCGAGGTGAGCGACTCATGATTCATTTACCCGAACGTCACCTTGAGGATTTGAGTAAATTGATATTGGAAATGAGTGACTACCAGCCTGCAAAAATCGATTACCCTGAATACACTTCAACTGAGTTTGATGCAATCAATGTTTACCAAATGAACAGTGATTCAATTGGTTTCGAGCATTTGGCTCATGTCAGCCTCGATGAACCGGACTTAACGGTGCGTTGGGTGAAAATGGACGTTGACGAAGGATGGAAACACATCATCGAATCTTGCAGAGAGTTGCACGAAGCTGGTTATCCGGGATGTATTGGATGCGGAGGGCCAAATTCTGAACTGCCATGGGATGAACCAAGAAATCGACTTCGGCACACTCTCTGAAACATATACATTCACATGTTTTTTTGGTACAGATACCAAAGTATCTGTGCCCATTGTCTGCAAATGAGAGAGTTCAAGTAGCCTCGTCGGTCGCATGTAAAACCATGAGCGTCGTCATCATTGCCGAGAAACCGAGTGTTGCAAACGACATCGCTAAGGTTCTTGGAGCCTCTTCAAAAAAAGATACGCACTGGGTAGGTAAGGACATCGTCGTCACTTGGGCTATCGGCCATTTGCTGCAATTGAAGTACATGGATGATTACGATGAAGCATTCAAAGACTGGCGTAAGACCATCGACCGACTCCCTTACATTCCAGAGGAGTTTGAGTACAAGCCAATCGGTGGAAGAGGCAAAAAACAGTTGTCTGCAATTAACAAACTCATCAAGTCAAAGGATGTCACGGAGATTGTGAATGCATGTGACGCAGCCCGTGAAGGTGAACTCATCTTTAGAACGATTGTTCAGCATTCAAAGTCCAAGACCAAAACTTCGAGAATGTGGTTGCAATCAATGACCAAAGATTCGATACAACAGGCATGGGATGCGAGGGTTGACGGAGATGAATACAGTGACCTACGCGATGCTGCATACTCTCGTTCCGAAGCGGACTGGATCATCGGTATGAACGGTTCACGTGTTGCCAATTCCTTCCTACCTCGCAAGAAAAACGAACGCGTTGCCATTTCATTGGGCCGTGTCCAGACTGCAACACTCGCTATGATCGTTGAACATGAATTGAATGTTCTTGGACACATTCCACTCCCGTACTGGCAACTTGAAGCAGTTTTCCAGTCAGATGATGCAAAATGGACTGGTCGTTGGGAAAGGCAAAACCATGTTGACGACCCTGATCAACCAGACTACAAACCTCACCGCATTGTTGAACAAGACGAACATGACAGACTACTAAAGATCCTCAAATCCGGAAAAGCAGCCTCTGTTCGCCAAACTCAAAGAGATTCTAAGGAAAAGGCACCGCTTAATTTTGATTTGACTACACTCCAAAGAGAAGCAAACAGTTCGTTTAGTTGGTCTGCAAAAAGGACACTTGGTGTTGCTCAAGATTTGTATGACTCTCACAAGTTGACTACCTATCCTCGTACCGACTCTCGACATCTCCCCGAGGACATGCATGAAGAAATTGCAAAAACTGTACGCCAACTTGGAGCACAAGATGAATACAATGCGCATTCGAAGCGTATAGTGGATGAAGGTATGAAAAACGCTGGACGTAACTTTGACAACAGCAAAGTGAGCGATCACTTCGCTATTATACCAACAGGAAAGATTCCTGACTCCAATTTGAGTGCTGACCATAAGAGGCTTTACGACCTCATCGTACGCACTTTCCTTGCCTCTTGGCACTCCGAAGCGGTATGGGATGTTCAAAAGCGTACTGCGACACTCGAGGGGGAACAATTCTCGAAAGAAGCACGCCAAATCAAAACACCAGGATGGCGTGCAGTCCGACCGAAGAAGCAAGCACTTCCCGAAGATTGGAACGTGCTACCGTCTAATCCATGTGAGGGAGAAATAGAATCCTATGAATTCGCTGAAGAGAAATCAAAGCCCAAAGGTCGATTGAAGGAAGCAGGGTTGCTTCGTTTGATGGAGCATGCGGGGAAACAGGTCGATGATGAGGCACTTGCAGATGCGATGAAGGATAAAGGGCTTGGAACACCCGCAACTCGGGCAGACACAATTGAAAAACTCGTAGACAGAGGGTATATTCAACGCTCTCGAGCAGGAAGCATCAGTGCAACTGCTCATGGCATTCGAATTATCGATGTCCTGCGTAAAATACCAGTCGAATGGATAACATCGCCAGAAATGACTGGTGAAATGGAATCATCGTTACTACGCGTCCAGCGTGGAGATGAGCCACGTGAAAACTACATGAACGCTGTCATCGAACAAACTCGCATCATGGTCGAACGAATCAAAAATCACGACCGAGCTGAATTGTATCAAAACGAACCATCGATTGGCGCATGTACCGTTTGTTCAGGGAAAATCATTGAAACTACACTCAACTATCAGTGTGAAAAGAACGAAGGTCGAGACAAGGGATGCTCTTTTGTTTTATGGAAGGATACATCGGGGCGATGGTTCGACCAAACAACAGCACAAAGATTGCTGGAAAACCGACAGATCGAAGACCTTCACGGATTCTTTAACCGTTCTGGAGAACCATACGTCGCCACAGTCAAAATCAGTGATGAAGGAAAAGTTGAGTTCATCGGCGGTGGAGAGGCTTCATCCAGTGCAACTGACGAGGAAGTCTGTGCTTGCCCACTTTGTGACCATGGAACTGTACGAATCGGACAAACAATGTATGCCTGTGACCATGATGAATGCAAATTCCGAGGCGTATCCAAAGAGATGTGTAAACGTCCAATCAGTCCAGAAGAAGCCAAATACATACTCAAAAACGGGAAGTCCGAATTACTCGAAGATTTCATTTCAAAGCGTGGACGGCCGTTCAAGGCCTTCTTGGTGTTGGATAACACTCGGATTAAGTTTGAGTTCCCACCAAGAGAAGCAGCTGCTGACGCGAAACGTTACCCAGTCGTCGAAGGAGTCGTGGGTGTATGCCCAACACACAAAGTCAACATTGTGGAAACTGAGACACATTATCAACCGGAAGCTGGCTCAAGTGGATGCTCAATTCAAATTCTCCGAGAAGTTTCAAAGCGTGAAATTACCCGTGAAGAAGCGAAACTCATGATTGAAAAGCGTGAAATTGGTCCTTTTGACGATTTCTTGTCGAAGAAAACCGGTAAACCGTTTTCATCTAAACTGTACTTGAAGAAAAACGAGAGTATCGGCTACAAATTTGCGAAACGTTAGAACGCACTTTTGCTCCAAAATGAGAGCGAAGGTTGATGTTCGACCGACTACGCACCTCCACTATGAACCAGTCCGAATGGGATGTCATCATCGTTGGCGCAGGGCCGACAGGAGGACGCACAGCAACTCATTTGGCATCACGCGGACACAGTGTCCTCATGCTTGAAGAGCACACTGAAATTGGTCGCCCATTCCAGTGTGCAGGACTCGTCACTCCGAAGGCACTTCGCGAAGTCGGATTATTTGACTCGGTTCTCGAAGAAGTCGATGGCGCAAGAATTCACGGTCCAAGTGGAACGCTCGTTCCAGTCGGTACAGATGGCAAACTGAGAACTTATGTGGTCTGTCGGAAAAAATTCGACCAAGGCGTGGTACAGCAAGGAATGGAAGCAGGTGCGACACTGTGGCTCGATTCAAGACCTGTTCATGCTGAAGTGAATGAAGAAAATGTTTCAGTTGAAGTAGAATCCAAGGGAGAAAACATCTCTCTTACCTGTAAACTTTTGATAGGGTGCGACGGGGCTCACAGTTGGACTCGTCGGCACTTTAAGATGGGAAGACCGAAAGAAATGATGATTGGCTTCCAAGCAGAAGTCCTTGGATACAACGGGAACAAAAGATGGCTGGACATGTACAGTGGCTCTGAAATCGCTCCAGGTTTCTTTGCTTGGGTCATTCCATCTGGCTTTGGAACACATCGAATCGGAGTTTGGTCGACTCCAGACCGCCTCAATGGAAGGAGTGTCGAGCAATGCTACGACGATCTTCGATCACACCCGCTCTGGAAGGACAGATTCACGAACATAAAGGAAGTCGCCCGATATTGTGGACCGATTCCGAGTGGAATGGTGAAAAATACTGTGAAAGACAGAGTCATGCTGCTGGGTGATGCTGCCGGAATGGCCAAACCAACGACTGGAGGGGGTATCGGCCCTGGGTTCCGCCAAATTAAAGGAATATTGAATCCATTGAGCCAAGCCATTTCAGATGACAACTTATCGGAAAAACACCTCACTAAAATTAGTTCAAAGCACTTCAAAGCTATGAAAAAGGATCAAGACAAAGCGCGTGCTCTTCGTAATTTACTTGTAAGTGATGTGAGTGATGCAGAACTCGATGGACACTTTGCGAATTTTGCTCGACCAGATGTGTTAGAACTCATCAATGAAATCGGTGATATCGAAAAGCCGGTGACCCTAGGCTTAGCTCTCGTTAAAAAAGTGCCAGCATTCCGCAGACTCGCTCTTAGAGCAGGTTCGAAACTCTTGTTCAGATGAGGTTCTGTTATGATCGAATTACAAGTTGAACAGCGTATCCGGTATCCGCCATTTGAATCACATCGATTCATTCCAGCGAAACTGCCTATTGCGATCTCAACAAAGGTCATCGAAACCGGCACTCGCGATGATCTCATTAACACCGTTCAAAATCTCGCACCGAGTTTCAAACTTGGAAGCGATGAATCTTGGATCGTCGAACAGAGATATTTGATTGATGGCGAGCCGTACACTGATGAAGAGAAGGAGCGGAATGAACACGTCTTGGAATCAAACAAAAAACCATTGATTGTCAATGAACAAAGACAGGGTTGGTATCTTACTCCAAATCCAATCCATGCTGCAATTCGTAATTTCATATCGAAAACTGTTGTCCTTTTGCTCATTGCTTTGGGATACCTGTTCATTGAGCCCCTCCTCAGTTCATTTGGTATACAAGGAATCGGTACAGGCACGGTTCGAATCGGATTACTGGATTATCCACTGCTCACGATAATTGTGCTTCCGTTACTTTTGGGGCCTCTCGCTTTGAGAGTTGGTGCAAACTTAGCAGATTTAGTTCAACAACAGAACTTTTTGAAATCAGAGCCAATTGACCCTTCAATAACCCTTATTGAACAACCGGTTGCAGGGCAACCTCTCAAATTGAAAGTATCTATCGAAGAGACTCGAGAAGATTGGAAGGACATCGAAGTACTATGGAGAGTAGGTGCTCTCCCTCCCGCTCGAGAAGAGGTTTTTCGCTCTCTTGGAGTTGCTGAATCGAAGCAGCCACCTGCGGGTCTCACGACTGAATTACCACATCACTGGCAAATAGGTCTCGATGATGGAACTGGGGGGGGGGAAGAGGCTCCAATGGAAGCTCGAGAAGTGAAAGGTGGACTGTTCTTGAGGCCAATGCGAAGCATGGAAGCTGGTGGACGATGTTCGCTAAGTAAAGAAGTCATGACCCTTGACCCACCAACGATGGAATGGCCAGGTACAGTGTCAACTAAACTGATTCGGATTCACTGGGAAATTATTATTCGAATTCAACGAACGAAAGGCGGACCACTCTTGTGGGTGTTGCCTCTTCCAGTTCAGCATCCTAAATCAAGTTCCCAAATTGCAACCCTTCCAACAAACGATGGTCGTGCTGAATCAGTCCCGATTTGAATGGCAAACATTCAAGTCTCTCATGGAATGTATTTAATCCATGGAAGGGCGCGCATTCTATGCCATACTCCTTGTTGGTTTGCTTGTTGTTTCGGGTTGTCTCGGAAACGCCGACATTGAATCCGAAATTCCTGAGGATGAAAATCAATACATTGGTATTCTTTCACTCAATGCTTCATGGGGCGCATTGATCCAATCAATTCCAATGGATGGTACTCCAATTGTCCTTCAAGTCGTAATTGCAAGCGAAGGTGACGACTGGGAAGCACAGCCAACAATTCTTACGCCTAATTTCACATCACTTTCGTTGTATGAGTGGGAGAAAAACCAACAAGGATATCAACTCTCATTTGTTCCCGAAATTACGGGAGATTATTCAATTCAAATCGAATTTGCCACAATGAATAATGCTGAATTTAGTGACCCAAAGCCGGTACGACTCACCCATGTCATCTCAGTTCAACCCGAAGAGGAAGATGCTCCAATCCTTACAGCACCGGTATATATCGAAATTGAAGAACAACGGCTCATATGGTATGAAGGAACTGTAAGCCATGCAAATATTGCTACCTGTACACTTGAGATACTGCTTGAAGAGGGTTCAAGAAAATCACCTGCAGTCAAGGATGATGGGACATGGAAACTTTTGCTCGACCTCTCTGAATCTGAATCTTCTTTTGACATTCTCGCAAACGTCGAATGTGGCACATACACTCCAAAAAATGACACAGTTGTTACACAAATCATCATCGCAAATGAAGGTGAAGATTCCGATGGAGACGGAATACCTGATGAGAATGACCGATGCCCGAACGGCTACGGTGTCGCAGATGGATGGACATCATCGGTTGCAAGCGACCAAGACCAAGACGGATGCCATGACCTTGAGGAAGATACAGATGATGACAACGATGGTGTTGGGGACGACTACGACCTTTGCCCAACTTCCTTTGGGTGGGTTAGCTTCCCCAATGCAGACTATGATTCAGATGGTTGCCATGACGCAGATGAAGATGATGACGATGATAACGATGGAATCCTCGACGTGGATGATTTATGCCCGTGGGGATTCATCGGCTGGAGTTCAAGCACCTTCAGTGATTGGGACAGCGATGGTTGCTCGGATCTCGATGAAGATATGGATGATGACAACGATGAATTGGATGATGAAATGGACTCATGTCCGAAGGGATTGACGAACTGGATACGCAACCTCTCAACTGATTTTGATGACGATGGTTGCTCAGATTCAACTGAAGATCTTGACGACGACAACGACTCCGTTGATGATGTTAACAGCACCGGAAGCCCCCTGGACTTGTGTCCTGAAACTCCACTCAATTCGACCCAAATCGATGAAAATGGATGCGCAGCAGTTCAACGTGATACCGATATTGATGGTGTAAATGACTTGGAAGATCAGTGTCCAGGCACACCAGCACAACTACCAGTCAATGCTGTCGGGTGCGCAGACATTGACGCTGATGGTGTGTTTGCTAATGTTGACCTCTGCCCAAACTCACCGGGGCGCTGGACCATTGATTCAAATGGGTGTGCAGTGATTCAATCTGCCATTCCATGGACGAGTTCTTCTGTGCTTGATGCACCAATGCAATCCGTTCCTGACTTTTCGATACCCACGCTTGAAGGAACCTTTTACTTCCAACAAGAGTGGACCGGATACGACATTTACTTTTTCATGTTCAAATATACGGATTCAAGTGGCAACTCCAATTCTGCAACTTGGGGCCAAAGCCCTGGACAGTTTCTTCGAGCCATGCCCGATAATGTCCATGTGTTCTATGGCTCGTTTGATTCATCCTATCACACCGATATCGTTAGTCGAAAAACGGCAGTCGAGAATGCCTTGAACCCGAACGAAGAGGCGGAATGGGATGGGCGGATACACTACATTGACCAAAGAGCAAACAGCATTTCTGGAGGCTTAGGCCAAATGATTTCAAACTTCAATTCCCCCTTGTACATGGGCATAGACCGATTCCAACTCGCAAGAGAAACTGGAAGTTTGTATGCGTGGACGTCATCCAACAATGACCCCATGCATTTGGTTCATGAGCCTGCACAATGGAATGCCGAGTTCCCGGTTGAGATACGCAGGTCTGACCCTGGTGTCCAAGAAGTATCGATTATGGATTTTGACCGTCACACGGGCGGATGGCAAGGCGGCTTTACGTCAACAATGAGCGCTGAGTTCCCAAACAATCTCACAGAATACGACACAATGGAGGTCTATCATGAGCATGCGTGTCTCGACCGTATGAATCGATACCAAACAAGCGAGGGAACATACGCTGGTTGCCACGAGTGGGATTATGAGGCAAATCTACGAATTTGTGATCGTGGTAACACCTCTTCGTGCAGTACGGAGTTTATGAGATGGATAACCACATACGGTCGAGAAGGAAAATGGCTCACGGATATCTCCCCGTATCTTTTCATGTTGGAAAACGATGATAATCGGACATTTAAATATCGAGGTGCGAACAAAGGCGACCTCACAATTTCAGTGTTATTGAGTAATTGGGGCAGCGGTTTACGCGGCACTACGGCTGATTTTGCATTTACTGGCGGGCAATTCGACGGAACTTACAACGATGTAACAAAATACACACGTGACCTTAATTTCACTGTACCTTCATGGGCAGAAAAAGTTCAAATTGTTGCTACAATAACAGGGCATGGGTTCGGTAAAGACAATGCAAATTGTGCTGAATTCTGTGACCATGAACATCACTATTCGATGAATGGATTCACGACATACGAATGGCACCCAATTGTATATTCAAACGAAGGTTGCGAAAATGAAGTTGAGAACGGTGTCGTCGCTAATCAATTTGGTTCTTGGCCCTTTGGTCGAGCGGGCTGGTGTGCCGGCCAAGATGTCAAGCAATGGACCTATGACATCACCGATTGGAGTGATATGAACGGCGGTGTGAATCACCTCACTTATCGAGGATTATTCAACGGCCAAGAGTATGTACCATCGGACGGTGTAGGAAACGGAGAGCGGAACATCCACGCAGAAATATGGGTTGTCTACTATGATTCGACAACTTTACCCTGATTCAAAACTGAGATGGCGGTGGGGATTGCAAATCTTTTAGTTCCGTTCCACATTCAGGTGTATCCAAAAAGACATAATCACTGTCACGACGTTGAGGTGAGAAGCCTGCACGAAGAATGACATTTTGTAATTCGATTTCAGAAGCGTTGAATTTGGTGGTACCCGAAGCAGATACTACATTTTCTTCCATCATGGTTGAGCCGACGTCGTTAGCACCACCGAAAAGCGCCATTTGGGCGGTTTTAATGCCCATTGTGGGCCATGAGGATTGAATGTTCGGGATAGAATCGAGGAACAGGCGGGAAACTGCAACGTGACGAAGATATTCTGTTGAGCCAGCGCCAAGTTGAATCTTGTTTTGGCCTCTGTTCCTTCGACCGAAACTGTTGACCTCAAGCTGAACTGGCCAGGCGATGAATGAGGTGAACCCGATTCCGTGCTGTTCTAGGGAACGGTCTTGCAGTTGCCGAAGACGGTACATGTGCTCGACACGCTGCTCCAATGTTTCACCAAATCCAATGACATTCGTTGCACTCGTAGTCAATCCAAGCGATTGCGCTTCTTCCATGACCCTGAGCCAGTTCGCAGGAAGACCTTTTTTCGGAGATACATCTTTTCGAACATCATCAACCAACATTTCTGCCCCTCCACCGGGAAGACCATGCATACCGGCAGCCTTGAGTCGGGTCAAAACTTCAAGCGTTGAAAGTTCACTTACTTCCGCAATTCCTTCGATCTCAATGGGGCTGAAGCAATCAATTGCAATCGATGGATGCCGAGTGCAAAGCTCCCGCAAGAGGTTTTCATACCATTCAAATGAGAGTTCCGGGTTCACTCCACCCTGCATCAGAATACGAACTCCTTCGATATTTTCGAGTTCTTGAATTCGTGCTGATATCTCATCGATGGATTGAGTGTATGTTTCTTCATGACCGGGTGGGCGGTAAAAAGAACAGAATTGGCAGTTGATAGTACAGATGTTGGTGTAGTTGATGTTCCGGTCTATGAGATAGGTAACTTTACTTTCACCGTGCATTGCGTTTCGTCGCAAAAGTGCAGCACTCATCAATTGGTGAAGCGGTGCATTTTGGTACAATTCAACTGCATCCTCGGAATTCAGACGATATTGCGAGGCTGAATCCTTGTGCCACAAGGCCTGTCTCTCTAGAATTGTAGACCATGACATTATTACACCTCAAAATGGGGTACCCGTAATTGCCTCAATATCCGCAATGGATTTTGGGCATGCTGATGTCAATACATCGGGATCGCCTGATGTTACCAAAACGTCATCTTCAATGCGGATTCCGATGTTTGCGTACCTTTCTGGGCAATCGACATCTGGCCGCCATGCCCCGAAATACAACCCCGGTTCGACAGTTAGACACATTCCAGCTTCCAATAGTCTCGGTTCGCCGTTCGGCTTGTAGATTCCGACATCGTGAACATCAAGACCAATCCAGTGGCTCGTATTATGCATGTACCACTTTCGTAGATCTCCAGAATCCATGTCCAATGCCTCCTCGACGGATTGATTGCTGATGCCCAAACGAATGATTCCCTCAGCGAGAACACGGCGAGCAGCGTCATGAGGGGCTGTGTAAGGTTGCCCTACACGGCAGCAATCTATTGCTGCGTTTTGGGCGTCTAGAACAAGTTGATAGATTTCTTTCTGCGCATCAGTGAACTTACCGTTAATTGGCCAAGAACGAGTAATGTCTGCAGCATAACCGCGGTATTCAGCACCTGCATCGATTAAGATAACCTCTCCATCTTCACATACATCGTTGTTTTCTTTGTAATGGAGAACTGTTGCGTTATCACCGCAGCCTACGATGGATGGATAAGCCCATCCAGAGGTGCCAGCATAGACAAAGAAACCCTCGATGGTTGATTGGAATTGATATTCCATACGTCCTGGTTTTGAATGCCGCATTGCTGCTACATGTGCATAGCTGCTCACATCAGAAGCGAACCGCATTTGTGCAATCTCAGCATCAGATTTCCTCAACCGAAGTTCAGCGATACGGGCACTTGGATCTTCAATTGAGACTGGACCAGTTCCGAAATGTTGACGGGCTCGGTCCCGACGATCGACTGATTGACGTACGAGTGAATCAACTACGCTCTGCACGCCAGTCCGAAGCAAAATTCTATGTGACTTTGAGATGTATTCGGAAAGAGAATCCTCAAGCTCATCAATCGAATGAGCCTCCCGAACTGGCCAGTTGGCTAATGCACCTTCAACGCCAGGTCGACGTCCTTCCCAAATCTCTTTCAGAGTGTCTTTGGGTTGTACAAACAATGTTGATACCCATTCGCCGTCCACACAACGTAAGGTGAAAACTGCCTCGGGTTCAGTCCAACCGACAAAATAGATCATGTCACTCATCGTCCGAAATGGATAGTGGACATCGTTCGAGTGGGTTGATTCTTCAGCGGCGCAGAGAATGACCAAGTCATCAGGTCGAAGTTGAGAAGTTAATCGCCCTTGACGTGCAATGTACTCCTGTTGAGATATTACAGCAGGTTGAGGCCCAATATGCGCCATAGCCGCTTCGTTCATGCTGTACCCACACGCCCGGTAGTATTCAACAATTGCATTCACAGAATTACAATTGACCCGTTTCTTCATTCTTCGTATCAGATGAAAGTGATTTGCCGTTCCATTTCGGTAACGACGAATCTGATGACTTGGAGCGTGATACTACCAACGTGATAGAGCCTCCAACGAGAAGTGAGGCCAAGACCGAGGCAACGATAAGCGCCGTGCGGGGTTGGTTTTGGACTGTTGGAGATGAATTTTCAAGAATCAAGGAAAACTGAGTTTCGCTTGAGGCCCCGTTGTCGTCTTCTACCACAAGTCGAATATCATAGTATCCAGATTCAGAAAATGTTGTTGAATCAAGGACTGCTTTTCCAGCCAAAAACGTATTGCCGTTGACATACCATGTGTACGATAACGATTGAGCATCGCTTGCAGTGTCAGCGCTCATGGAACCGTTCAGTTCCCAAACTTCATCACTTCCAAGAGTAATTGTGTAATTTGGTACGACGACAAATGAATCAATTTCAACTTTGACCACCGGAGGGAGATTCGTAACCAAAAATTGAGCCTCAGAGACGGTTAGCCAGCCAGCAGTATCACGGACAAGCAATTCCACGGTCCAAGTTCCAGAGAAAGGTGGATGAATGGAGATAATCGACTGTGACACATACTCTGTATCAGCAACGGCACGGCGAGAACCATCAGGTTCTACCAATGTCCATGTCAATCTGTTTTCACCGCCGATATAACCGTCTTCTACTACTGCTGAAAATGAAATCTCTTCGTCTTCATGCACAGCAGGTAGTTCGGAGACCAACTGTTGCACCGAGGATGAATCTTCTACTGCCTGTGCATCGCTGGTGAGCAAGACTGTTGGCTGATTCCTGTCAACAAGTAAGCGGAAACTCGCAATGTTTGAGGTGTGCAGAAGTGTATCAGTCACCGTCATGTCGAACAACCAGTACCCATCATCAAATTGAATTGAATCAAGTTCGAAATCCAGCGTAAGTCCACCGTTGCTCGTGGTAGGAATAAAATCTGTGAAAGAAACCATTTCCTCAAGGCAGTTTCCAGAGGGGGCTGAACATACATGCATCGTGACGAACGTCTCGTTGAAACTGTATGATGGCAGAACTACAGGGACATTTACTGTCAAATCTTGTGCTGAAAGGAGAAAGTATTGCCTGTCGACACTTTGATACTCATTGCCAAACTCATGAATGTAGGGGGAATGGTTTGAGGTGCCAAGGTACACAACTCGTGAGTTGTGTGAATCCGCGTTCGATAAGTCACCAATGACCAATCGGCACGTGCAATCGTATGTAGATACATTCAGTTCGAGATTCCACTCCCATATACCATTGCTCACTGCATTAACATTGGAGAGCTTTCCTGATACAAGTGCAATGGTTGCATTATCGAAAAGATCGTAAAGGTGCCAATCAATATCGGCGAGGGGAATTGAGGAAGTGCCGTTGAGATACAGCGAGTCCTGAGACTCTAGCCCCAAAGTACCTTGATGTATCATAATGGATGAATCCACGGTGCTTGATGATGAGGCATTGGACACAGGGATGCATGATGTGAGAAGACCTGCCACGGCCATGAAAAACAGTGCTTTCACGGGTCGCATGGTATTACTCCTCACGCCGTCGGACATGAAGGTTCGTCCGGAATGAGTATTGACTATTCGATATCATTGAGCAAATGGGTCGCACAATTCACCCTGACCGGGGAAACTGGTTGGGTTACGAGGGTTCGTGTCCCATTTGAATTCACAATAATTTACGTGGCCATCGCCATCGGTATCGATCATGCGGTCTGCAGGGTCATCCGGATCAAACTGGAAGTGGAATTCCCAACCTGTTGCCATGCCATCATCATCGTGGTCCTGATAGTAAACCTCAGGGCCATCGTTCCATTGATCGCCGTCAGAATCATTTGAAATTGGATTTGTTCCGTTCTGCTTCTCTTCGAAGTTCGTGTAATTTTCAAGATTGTCGTAGAAACGCTTGCCGTCGGGTGAGTCAGGGTCAATGTTACAGTCAGAGTTTGTACTGTCGTTGTAACCTGAACAATATTTCTTGATAAGGCCAGAGCGGTTAAGTCCATCGTTATCAGGATCTTCCGCACCATCCATGATTCCATCGAGGTCACTGTCAGGCATTGATGGGTCCATGACACCACGAGCACCATACGCATCGGTAGCGCCTTCTTCGACAAGTCCGCTCTCCAAGGCTAGCCGTGAGTAATACACTTCCCAGCCGTCAGGTAGGCTATCGGAGTCCGTATCATCATCGACGGGGTTGGTGTTCCACTTATCTGGAGCTTCTGCGCTGTTCGAAAGTGAGTCATTGTCGACGTCAAAAGTGTCATCTTTCAGTGAATCGAGAGAAGGGTCAAGCGCCCAACGGCCGTTACAATCACAGAAAGCATTGATTGGCATCGAGAATCCAGTTAAGTTCATCTCCGAAACTTCATACTTCTTTTCGATAATGAATCCGCCGAGATTGTTTTGCCAAACATAGCCGCCTGCATCCATTGAACAGTCGTTGTTCTGCGATGGAACGCATCCCGGGCGCTGCCAGGAGGTTGTGGCGACCCACAGGCTGTGTGAGTTGGTATTCTCCTCTGCTGATTTCACCTGCATCTCCCAACCATCGAGCATTCCATCTGAATCAGTATCGTTGAGGAGAGGATTCGTTGGGTTTTGGAAAGGTCGTGGAACGAAAAGAACTTCATTACCATCGATCAGACTATCGTTGTCTGTGTCTGAATTGTTTGCGTGGGTAAGGAAATTATCCTTTCCTGCAATGACTTCCTCTCCGTCTTCAAGTCCATCGTTATCAGTATTGAACATGCAAGGGCTCGTGAAGTATGCAACGCCTTCCCATGAATATCCGGTGAGTGCTTCAATCTGGTCAAGTTCACCGTCGCCGTCGGTATCTGGGTTGGAGGCATTCGATCCGCCGGCACACGTGTTCGCAAACTCGTCATAATCTGAAAGGCCATCAGCATCTGTGTCGAAGAGCCCGGGGTCGGATGTGACCCAAGTCTTGACAACACCGTTGTTGACAACAAGAATTTCCCAGCCCATGACCTCTATACCGTCGAGGAGGCTGTCACCGTCGGTATCAGGGTTCAGTGGGTCAGTGGAACGTCCATCGATAATTCCATCACCGTTACGATCACGGGCATTGTATTCCATGAGGTTCGTAAACTGCTCTTCAGGTTCGACTATTTCCATCCACTGGAACAGACGAGATTCGACAGCTTGTCCAACGGAGACATCAATCTGGTATACATATCCAGATACAGGGGCCTGCATAGCGATTGTTTGCTTCTGCCCACCTGCTAAAGTGATTTGACCACGTGCGACTGTTGCGTTTGCTTCGACCCACTGGTCTTTGACAACGTCAATTCCGACAACAATAGTCGTTGATTCCAAGGTTGTGTAAAACACGCCACCATCGCCGTCTACATCCCAGCCGTCATGGTCCGGGTCGAGATTGCCGTTAGCACCGTCTCGAGGGTGAAGGCCGTTGGTTGATTCCCATCCATCTGGCATACCATCAATATCGGTGTCGAGTCGCCATGGTGAAGTGAAATTTGTTGGGCCAAAAATCTCGGCCACTTCGTATTCTTCAAGATTGTTTAGGCCGTCTTCGTCCCAGTCCCCATAGCCATCGGAAGCGTTGGCAGGATTGAGTGTCTTTGAGGCATCATTTTGAGGATGGTCGTTTACATTGGAATAGCAGAATTCGAATCCGTCTGGCATTCCATCTCCATCGGTATCCCAGTCAGATGGCCCGTTGAGGAGGCCATCGCCGTCCATATCCATTAGGAACCACGAGTTCTCAACACCTGCGAACGGTGATGCACGAGTAATAGGATCAAGGAGAGGGATGTTACAGTTTTCGCCAACACCGGTGGAAAGGGTGGAAGTCAAGTTGCCTACCTCCACAATGTCATCGAGAAGGTCCATGTCAGAGTCTCGTGCGTTTGGATTCGTGCCGAACATCTCCTCTTGGAAATTAGGAAGACCGTCTTCGTCGGTGTCAAGGACCATGTCACAAGAGTGGGCTCCTGAAGGGTTTGCGAGTTGGTCCCAAGATGGAAGGGCGTCGGAGGAATCGTAGAATACCGAGAGAGTTTCTTCCATTGCTTGGTCAAGTAAAAGGCAATCCCAGTTCCCGTTGAGTGGATTGAACAACACGACGTCGCCACCAGGGGTTTGAACAGTTTGTGTGTACTTGGACTCCCAGAGGTCATTGAGTCCGTCGTTGTCTGTGTCGGACCGCTGAGGGTCCGTTTGGAGTTCTTGCTCTTGCTGGTTTGTCAGACCGTCATTGTCTGGGTCACCGTTTGGTCCTTGTTCAGGGTCAGGCCACGAATCAGTTTCGTTTTCGATGTTTGCTTCGTCAGTATTGTCGTTGTTTGAACTGTCTTGGTCAAGATCTTCGGATTCACCGTTGTCAAGGGGGTTAAGTCCATGATCAACTTCCCAGCCGTCACTCATACCGTCAAAGTCAGTATCAGCGAGTTGAGGGTCTGTTCCGTATTGAGTCGATTCAAGAAGGTCAGACAAACCATCGCCGTCGGTATCCAGTGCCGCACTGATTGAGGTACCAGAACCAATCAAATCCTCCTCTGCTGCGCTTTCAAAACCGCCAATACCTTCACTGGTTTGGAAGTAGCCGGAGAAACCGACGAAAAGAGAGCCAAAAATCAAGGTTGATATGATTGCGGCATAGGCCATTTGGTTGTGATTTAGAGACATTTCATACACCACGCACATCAGTGCAAATTTACCGACTTGGTGTATGGGTTATAGACCTTAACTCTCAATGTGCTATTCTATCAGGAGAATATGCGTACGTATTGAATGATTGGTATCAGCCTACATACGACAAAAGTGACGAGATTTTGACAGACCAACTCCCGTCGTTTTGTTGAATTTCAACCTTTGCTTTACGACCAAATCCCCGCTGCCAAAACGAAAACAAATATCCAACCAAAAGTGGCCATTGAGAACATGGACGCAATAAAAATTCGACTCCACCTTGTTCGTCCAAGGAATTGATTTGAAGTGGCTTTCCAAGTCCAAAAGGCACAAGGTAAGCATCACAAAGCTGATTCCAGCTCTGAACATCTTGGATGTAGATTGGTTGCTCGCTCTCAGAAACCAACTGATTTACGGCTAATGTGCACAGAACAAGTGGGACTTGCGACCGTTTATCGAAACTTTCAGGGAATTTCCAGCACTCTAACCAGTCGGGACGGAGTTGTATTCCTTGCATTGTTAATGTTTCAAAAAATCGTGCAAAAATTCCATTCGCCAACATAGTGCTGCGTTCACCAGCATGAGTCCATCCATTGGAGACCGTTTGTAAGTCAAGGTCAAATGGAAATGAAGAGATGTTTGGAAGAGAAGGGGAATCCCAGCAAAGAACTGGACTGGCTGGGGCTGCTGAAAATCGACGCTCCATGGGTTTCAACTCAAGACGAATCGAATTGTTGGAGAGTTGCTGCCATTGGATTTTATATCGTGATTGGGAAATGTTCTCTTTAGCAGCAAGAGCAAAGCCGCTGCACAAAGGAGCCATGAGATTCGATGTGAGGAGAGACGTATCAAAGTCAAAGGAGCCCCATCCCATCAGACTCCAACGGTTGGCAAGGGCAGTATTTTGCCTATGTTTCTTACGAAACCACGCAACATCCAAAATCGAAGTGGATGTGAGAAAATATTCCTCTTGGTCAGCGGCGGCATTGAGTAGTTTACGGCCTAAGGGAACACCGGAGAATGTTTCCACGGCCAGCCACCAGCGGTGGAAATCTACAAGATTCCACATCATCCACATATGGCCCTCAGGATCACGAACCGAGCCATCATCAGCACAGCGAAAATACTCTTTTAAGTTTGAAAGAACCAATTCACCTGGATGCTTTGGCACGTCATCAAATGACATAGAAGAACCTCAAAATGGATAGCCAGTAACTTGCTCATCGTTGAAGCAGTAACGGATGGTCTGGAAATTCGATTTCAAATTTGACACATCCTTCTTCACATTCGATGGCTCTTCAGAATGCAACAGAACTCTTGCGTAAAGTTGAGCGACCTCCTGCATTTCTAGAACACCCATGCCGACACGGGTTAATTCTTGAACTCCAAGACGTAAGCCTGACGGAGTCATCGCTTTAGTATCGCCTGGAAGCATATTCATGTTGGTAATTATACCTGCATCCTCCAACAATTGAGCTGCTTTTGCACCTGCACCTGAATCGGTAGAACCGTGACGTGTCAGTACTTGATGCGAAGCAGTGTATCCTCGAGATTCAGCGAGGACATCGAAACCTTCCGCTGCCAATGCTGAAGCAAATGCTTGTGCGTTGCGAACGATATCGGTTGCATACGCCTCTCCATATTCCTCAAACTCAGCCAAAGCAACTACTTTTCCCGCAACGTGGTGAAGATGATACGACGAGCAGACACCAGGGAATACTGCAGTGTTCAACTTCCGCTGGAACTTAGGGTCTTCACTGGACGAGAGAAGGAATCCACCTTGGGGTCCAGGGAAGGTTTTGTGAGAAGAGCCGGTCATGACGTCAGCACCCTCTCTCAAAGGATCTTGAAATACGCCACCAGCAATGAGGCCCAATACATGTGCGCCATCGTACATCACCGTTGATCCGACCTCATGGGCTGCATCGGCTATTTCGCGAAGAGGAGTAGGGAACAAAAAGACGGATTGTCCGATGAGCGAAACCTCAGGCTGAACTTCTCGAATGAGAGCACATGCTCCATCAATATCTGGCTCCATCCTCTCTTCATCCCATGGATATGTCGACAAATCAAGATCACGCAGTCCAACTGCGCCCATTCGAGCGTGAGAGATATGACCTCCATCTGCAGTTGAAACCGCTGTGATTTTATCCCCTGGCTTAGCAAGAGCTTTCAAAGCAGCAATATTCGAAACAGTTCCTGAAGTTGATTGAATGTTAGCAAAAGGTGCATTAAATACGCTTTGTGCCAATTCAATTCCCATGCTCTCAATCGTATCAAAATCATTGCAACCCTGATAGTATCGCTTACCCGGCAATCCTTCCGCATAGCGCCCATGAAGGTCACTTGCCACAATTTTCTGAACCATTGGAGATACGATGTTTTCCGATGCAATCATGCCCAAACCGTTTCGGTAGAGATCTCCACTCGCCGCAGTCGCTGCTAGAACCGCGTTCGCTTTTGACAATGTAGAGGTACTAGGTGACCAAGAACCACGTTCGCGCTGCATGATGTTTGCTTGAGCAGTCGGTCTTTGAACTCATTGATTCAAGATGATGGCCTAATCAAACGAGAGGAGGTCATCATCAGACTCTTTCGTGAGTGAATTGGTTGTGTTTGGACGCACGTTTGGACCTATCGTTTTAGATCCGACACGTACATCCTTTCGAGGTGAATTCAGACGTTGCTTACGTTCAGATACACGAGTGTTCTGAGGAATTCCACGTTGGGTCATATTGATGTTGGAGACGGTCCGAGATTGTCCTGGCGATGATGCAATTGCTTTACTTGGACGACCGGTCTTTTTCTGGATATATTGAGGTCGACCACGGTATGCAACTGCACCGATAAGACGCTCAAGTACCGGTATATCAGCCCCATCTTCTTTCGGACGTTTGAGCCACCAACCCTCTCCTAGGGGTTGAAGGCGAGGTGGCCGTGATTTTGACATGATCTTTGCTTGACGCATGAGGCGAGCCTTGACTGATTTTTCTGAATCCTTTGGCAGACGTTCAGACATCCAACCTGGCAGTCCGAGGTCCAGAACAACACCGTTCACCGTAACGAGCATTCCTGACAGCAAAAGATGGGTTCCAACAGGAATGTTCGAACGTTCTGGTACGACCTTGAACCGTTTCATACGCTTGGAATATGCCAGCATTGCTTTCTGATCACGATGTCGAATAACACGCCGCTGCTGGCGTGAGAAACGACGCCCACCGAATTGAATCATAGTCAGTGAAAGAACGATGACAATGCCTTGCGCTTGACCGATTTCCTGCGATACAAATATGCCGAGAACAATCCATGTTGGTAGTAATACAAGCCAATTAAATACGGTCGAAAGAATGCTATCTCTGTATATCGGAGGCATTCCTCTTCGAGACGCTTCATGAGCGGCAATCATTACGTTTGCACTGATTGCTTCATCCATCCCCCCCTTAACCATGAGGCCTGCAATCGCATTAACAGGGGCTGAATTAATCCATTTTTTCATTTTCTTACCCTTGCCAACAGCCAATGCGACTTCAATCTCTTCTTCGTCAACAACTTGACCCAAAATACTGCTGAGGGCCATGACACGGGGGTCTTGACCATCGCTTTCTTTCAATTCAGTAAGAATGGAGCGTGCACTGTGCCAATCTCCTTTGTCAATCAGGCACAGTGCGGTGGCAATACGTGGACGGACACCCGTTGGCTCTTCTCGAACAAGTTTGAGTGAAAGGGCGAGGGCATCATCGTGCTTTCGCTGTGCTCGCATCAATGAGACCATCGACAGTTTAGCAACTCGAGTCAACCGATCGTTGTGAATTGAATCATCGTTTGGCGACGGTTGCCAGCCACGCATCATACGCATGAGTGCTTGGAGATGATCGATACAGGAATTGTTTTCCCAATCCCAGAAGTCATCTTCCGTGACCATGCCCTGCCAAGGATCTAACCATTCACAAACAAATGCAAGCAGTTCGGGTTCGTCGTAACCTTCGGGCTGTTGTAAACCGTGCAGCGCTTCCCGAGCGGCATCAAGACGGCGAGATGCCATGTGGCCGGTTGCAATAAGCATACGAGCAATGTCATCATCTCCTCCGCCTTGGGCAAGTACTTTCTTTGCTTCCTCAATCGCTTTAGGCCAAAGCCCACGGATAGCGAGTTCCCACATCCGTGCACGAGCTTTTTCATGTCGTACCAAAGCAGCGTCTCCATCAATCGATCGGCGCTGGAATTGAATGAGCCCGTCCAAATCTTCGTTGATTGCAGCCTCATCAACTAAGTCACGCATCCAATCGCCGCCTGCAAACTTGACTGCACCTTCTCTTCGCTCATCTGGATTCAAATCGAACCGAAGTTTAAGCAAGGGGGAATAACGAATAATTGACAGTAGCCAAGTGAAGAGAAAAATGGCTTGACCAAATCCAATGAACATCCACGTCGTTAGCAGGCGGTTTCCTTCGTCAAATCCTCTGTCCTCAAGCCATGGAGTAAACGGCATCAAATCTCCAAATTCTTTGTAACAAACGAGTACCAAAAGAAGAACCGTATAACCCGAAAAGCCTGCAAATGCGAACGTTAGTTGACGATTTTGAGCTTTGACTTCGGTACGAATTTCGCGAGGTGAGTCGAGTGTTACACCGAAAAGGCCACCAAAGGACTGCCCCCCAAGAATCAGGTTACGAGTTAGTTCGAAAATGAATGCAAGTCCGACAATCGCAATATTGAGGGAAAGGTAGAGCGATAAGAATTGAGGCAAAGCCTTGATGAATTGCCATTGAAACAGCAATTCCGATATCAAATCGATGCGGGTATACAATGAATGACCTATGATGCCACCATAGTTCAGTACTTCAGTTCCATTTGCCGGGTCATTGAAGAGCACGTAGAATACGGTAACAATTCCATTCAGTGCTGTAACCGGCATGGTAAGTAGGAAGAGAACAAGAATCAGGGAAAACAATCGATTGAAAAATCGCGGCTTCACCGGGTCAATCGGGTTCGCTCGCCCCTTTGCAGTACGCCACTTGTTGATGATGAGCATGTTCCATGAAGCACCCATGATACGGCCATAGGCCATGATGGTAGGTGACATGAAGGTCAGCATCCCTGCCGCAAGCCAGACGGGCGAAAGGGTGTTGTCTGAACTGAGCTGAATTCCGTACAGCAAAGTAGCGAATGTTACGCCGATTAGGATGAGGAGGGTCGTAAGTCTGCGTAGCAAACCGGTTAACAAGCCGGCCTTTTTACCGCCTGTTTCAAAGATTCTCAGTTGTGTGTTCAAGGTTTCCCATGGAGAGATGAGAACAGGTACGATGATGAGAATTCCTGCAATGATGAGATTTGGCTTGTAATACACTTCAGCTTCCAGCAATAATTCTGCTATGAGGATCAGTATGCCAGTCATGCCCATCATGTAGAGCCCAATTCCGTATTTCACATTACCAAGAAGTTCACGAGCATCGGACATACTGCCAGTGATTTTGTGAACTTCATACAAATCATCGTCAATCTCAAATGCCACTTGGAGATTCGCAAGTTGGGTAGGGATAAACCATCGCCAGACGGGAACTGCAATAGCAAAGGCGATAAAAACGGGATAGTAATATTCGAGTTTGAAGTCAGTCGCATCTGCGATTTCTACGGCTGAAACGGGCTGTACAAAAAAGAAGGAGATAAGCGCAGACCAGATGAGGATGTGTACCCTCTTTCGATTGTTGCGCATATGCTTTCGATTCAACACTCAGTCATCAAGTCATCGCCGAATTGATAGCGAAGAGGCACGATGTCGAATCAAAAAGGATTCAATACGATTGAATGCCTCATTAAGAACATCAACATCGGGTAGATAGACGATTCGAAAATGACCTTTTCCAAGTTGCGGTGAAAACCCACTCCCATGGACGACAAGAACATGCTCTTCATGCAGAAGATCCAACACAAATTGCTTGTCGTCGTTGGCCCATTTTTCATCCAACAAGCGTACGAACATGTAGAAAGCCCCCCCAGAAGATTGGACTTCGAGGCCTTCTATGCGAGAGATACGTTCAACGCAGACATCACGTTGTTCAACGACTTTCTCCGCATACGCATTCATCCATGAGCGGTCAGATTCGAGGCCACAGAGGTAGCCATATTGTGCAGGTGTTGATGCACAGAGTCGGGAACGAAGCATTCTCTCAATACCATCACGGACATTCAGTAATCGATGAGTCGGGTCGTGAATAGAAAGATATCCAATCCGCCATCCGGGTGCGTAATACACCTTTGAGACACCATTCAAGGAAATCACTGGGACATCGCTGGAAAGGCTAGCCACGCTGCGGTGAAGGCCAGTGAAATCAAGACCGTCGTAAATCTCATCAGCCACAATCATACAATCTGGCCACTTCCTGGCGATGGCAAGAAGATGTTCAATTTCCTCTTTGCCTGCAACGCTGCCACAGGGATTGTTCGGGTTAATCAGTACAAGCAGGCGTACTGACGAGTCCATTTTAGCTTCAATATCTTCAAGATCAATCTTCCAGCCGTTGTTCGGTTGTAATTTGTATTCGACCGTTTGGGCTCCGTACATTTGTGGATAAGCCATGTAGGGTGGATAATGTGGGCCAGGTGCGAGAACTTTGTCACCCTCTGTCAAAACTGAAGCGAACAGAATCTGAAGTGCTTCAGTGACGCCATGGCAAACATAAACATCTGAAGGTTTGGCATCCCAGCCCTTTCTTGATTCATCTCGGGCAATCGCTGCACGCAGTTCAGGTAGTCCGTATGAATGGGAATAGCCATTCTTACCGTCTTGTAATGCTTGAATGTAAGCATCAACCATGTGTTGCGGTGTAGGGAGGCCAGGATATGCAATGGGGTCGCCTATGTTGAGTTTTAGAATTTCATGGCCCTGCTTTTCGAGTTCAAGAGCGGGAACAACAACATCACGAATGGCGTACTCGATGTTCGACGCACGAGGTGAAACAGGAAATTGTTCTTTCGACATTTAACACACCTCGATGCATTCAAACTTCATCCAACTGACTTCGAGAAAAGCCGCCCATGCGCAAAACTTCATCGAAGTCTACTTCCTCAACAGGTTGTACTGAAAGCCGTTGGCCTTTGCGAACAAGAAGCATGTTTTCACAAGAGGGATTGTTACGAACATCCTCAAGCGGAACAATATTCGGCAGTTCTACAACTGCTTCAATATCAACCATCATCCAGCGCGGATTCTCTGGTGTGGCTTTCGGATCAAAATACTTTGAACTGGAGTCTTGAGCAGTATGGTCTGGGTAGCCCTCTTTACAGACTCGTGCGATTCCAACGATATGTGGTGGTTTGAAATTGGAATGGTAAAATAAGACGTAATCGTCTTTTTTCATGTCATCTCGCATCATGTTCCTCGCTTGATAATTTCGAACACCGTCCCAGTGCGTCGAACCATCGGCTACAAGTTGCTCAAACGGATAGACATGAGGTTCAGATTTCATCAACCAATAGTTGACCATGACAGTGCCAAGTGGTGGAGACTCTTTGTATTGTTGTTCACCAAGCATCGATGACTTCATCGACAAGTGCTGCATCAAGTACGTCTACATCGAGAACTTTGGCTTGACCAAGACCCAGGCGTTTCGCCATTGAGGTTCGTCCGCCAACAGCGCCCAAACCTGCCTTTTCAAGGGTGACAAAAATGGCAGGCAGTAAAATCAGTGCGCTGGCAGCAGCGACCCAAAGCAGAATGAGGATTACGGTGATAAACGGACGTATAGCTTCGATAGGAATACCGTACGCCGTTACCATTCCAAGACTCGTTACCACCGCAGCCTCAAGCAGAGACATTCCCGTACCGATTGCAGCAGTGCGAATCGCTTGGATACCCCCGCCCAACTCTCGTATACGGTTCGATATGTGAATTGAAAAGTCGACACCCACACCGACAAGAATTGAACCAATCATAACGGTTACGAGAGAAAGATCTACGCCCATTCGCCACATGACCAGCCATTGAAGAGCAACGGTTGCTATAACTGGAGAAGTCGTCCAGATTGAGTATTTGATGTCTTTGAAAACGATGGCCAGAGTGATTAGAGTGAGAATAACTGCAAAACCGAGGGAAGTCCATTGGGATCCGACAATCAACTTGTTGACTTCGATTGTAGTCGGTGCAACACCAGTGAGTTCGGTGGCATAATTGCCCGGCTCAGTCCCGCTGAACGTCTTGGTGTGTTCGTTGATTGTTTCAACATTGGAGGAAGTATCTGCAACTGGTAGGTAAGGCATGTCCACCAAAATCAAACTTCGATCAAAATCCTCACTTATGAAAATTTCACGGGTTTCATCCGTAATAGACGAATAAAATACGTTCAGCAGGAAAACCTCACTCTGCCGTGAAGCAGGCAACCCGTATGCATCCGGTGTAGTGAGTAAATCCCAAAACGATGCATCCTGTGTCACTGAACTATCCAGTAGAATACTTGCAGTATCCTTCACATCTTGTGTCAAGAACGGCAGAGTTTGTACAAATTCGCTGCAACCTACGCACTCCACCGTCGGAGCAATACCGGAGGATTTCATCAAGAAAACGATGGATACAGCGGTTGTATCATCCACGTCATTCATTAAACCCTCTAATGTGTCAATTTGACGTAAATTTTCAGCGGGATCTTGTTGAGAAACTTCGATTGAAGTGTCGCCTGTCAAGTTCGCCTGAACGAGAACCATTCCAAGTTGGCCCGAATTAAATTCCCTGCTGAAGTTGACCATCGATTGGACCGATGGTTCGTCGTACGGCGCCATTTTCAACATGTCAATGTTCTCATTGACATTGGCTTGGCCGTAAGTTGCAGATACCAGAATCAGCAAAAGGAATACGCCAATAACTCCGCGGTTGTACTTGACAGGCACCTCGACTAGCAACTCGAATGGTTTGAGTGGGGGGTGTTTAGGTTTGCGTAAATCAAGAAGCAGTGTCAAATTTGGAACCATAAACATGGTAAGAATGTACACGACAACAATTCCACCGGAAAGGGCGATGCCGACGGTTTGAATCGGAGCCATCGGAGTGAATACAAGCGATACGAAACCAATAATTGTTGTCACAGCAGATAAGAACACGGCTTTTCCAGTTGATGAAAGTGCACCTCGCATCTTTTCTGCCTTCGTACCGTCTTCTTCGGCATAGCGATTGGTGATGTGTAGGCCATACGACACCCCGAGTGCCAGTAAAATCGGACCGACAATAATCACCGTCATCGTCACTTCATAATTTGACCAGCCAATAATTCCAAGTGTCCAAAATACTGCACACAACGTCGGAAGACCTGCAATTGTGACCACTTTCAGTCCTTGAATTGGACGGAATCCAGTTAGGCCAGCTTGCAAAATATCACAGTGGAATACGAAGAGTCCAAGTGCGACCCACACGACGGCGAGTGGGAAAATATCCCAGAACATATCGAAAGTACGTTCTGTAACAGCATTGGTGATTGGAACTGGGCCGGTGAGTGTCATTTTGAGATCAAGAGTTTTGACACCCCGTTCTTTTTGCTCATCAGTTAATG
>JABIWF010000097.1 GCA_018701175.1 Methanobacteriota archaeon | reverse complement strand
GTGGCTCATGAGAATCATCTCCCTTGTATCTACTTGGTTGACTCTGGTGGGGCTTTCTTACCAATGCAGGATGAAGTATTTCCTGACATCGGGCACTTTGGCCGAATCTTCCGCAATCAGGCTCGAATGTCAGGAGACAAGATTCCACAAGTTGCAGCAGTCCTCGGTTCATGCACCGCCGGCGGCGCTTATGTGCCTGCTATGAGTGATGAATCAATTATTGTCAAGGGCAACGGCACGATTTTCCTTGCAGGTCCGCCGCTTGTCAAAGCAGCAACCGGTGAGGAAGTATCTGCGGAAGAGCTCGGGGGTGCAGATGTACACACCTCTCAATCTGGTGTTGCAGACCATTTCGCTGAAGACGAGCCTGAAGCGTTGCGTATGGTTCGCAACGTCGTCGAAAACCTCGGCCCACGAACGCTTGCACCCGTGGCGAGCGCTCCAGTGGAAGAGCCAGCACACGATGTCGATGATTTGCTCGGCCTTGTCCCCAGCGACAATAGAACGCCAGTTGACATTATGGAGATCATCGCTCGTGTCGTCGACGGTTCTCGCTTCCATGAATTCAAATCCCGATATGGGACAACATTGGTTTGCGGTTTTGCTCACATTCACGGTCATAAGGTCGGTATAGTTGCAAACAACGGCATTTTGTTTTCTGAATCATCACTCAAGGGCGCACACTTCGTTGAACTGTGTGGGCAGCGAGGAATTCCTCTCGTATTCTTGCAGAACATTACCGGTTTCATGGTGGGCAAGGACTACGAAGCAGGTGGAATCGCAAAGGATGGCGCTAAGTTAGTCACGGCAGTTTCATGCGTCAATGTACCCAAGTTTACTGTCATCATTGGCGGTTCTCATGGAGCGGGCAATTACGGTATGTGTGGACGTGCTTTTGACCCTCGGTTCCTTTTCATGTGGCCGAACAGCCGTATTTCAGTTATGGGTGGTCCGCAAGCCGCCGATGTTCTTGCCACTGTCAAACAAGATCAGCGCGCACGAGAAGGACTTGCTGCGTTGGTTGGCGAAGAACTCGAAGCGTTCAGGGCGCCGTTCTTGGAAAAATACGAGACTGAAGGCAGCCCCTATTATTCGACTGCTCGATTATGGGACGATGGCATCATCGACCCAAGGGACACGAGGGATGTTCTCGGGTTGTGCCTCGCTGCCGCTCGGAATGCTCCACTACCTGACGACCGATTCGGTGTCTTCCGGATGTGAATAAATCAATTTAAAAATTAAAAATGCAATTGGAGTTTTTCAGATGACACTCATGGATACACCCCCTTCAACCGAACTTGTATCAATTGTCATCGAAGATTCACGATGCCACATCAAATTGGACCGGGAAGACAAATTCAATGCTTTGAATATTCAAATGATTACTGAACTCTGTACGCTGTTCGATTGGACCTCTGAGCGCAGTGTTGGCACGCAAGGAACGCTTGCAGACGCCAATGGAACTCCTTACCTGCGTACGCTCGTGCTTTCGGGTGCCGGCCGTCATTTCTGTGCAGGTGCTGACATCAACATGATGCGAGATGCAGGCGCAAACACACCCGAAGAGAATCGAATTGACTCAGAACGTTTGGACCGTCTTTTCAACGGACTTTGGGCACATCCGTGTTTTACTGTTGGTGCAATTCAAGGCGTGGCACTTGGCGGAGGCGCTGGACTTGTGGCTTGTTTAGACCACGTCATTGCAACTTCAAATGTTAAGATCGCTCTTTCCGAGGGTAAATTAGGTATTCTTCCTGCTGTGATTGGACCCTATGTGTACCGGCGTTTAGGCTCAGCCTGTTTTAGGAGACTTGCAATGCAAGCCAGCCGTATTGGTTCAGATGAAGCGCTTCGTACCGGTTTTATCGAAGCAGTAGTCGATGGTGTTGACGACCTTTCACAGGCCGTTGACCTCCTTATCGATGAGGTACTTACCACGGGCCCGCAAGCCGTGACGCTTGCCAAAGAACTCACTCTCCAGTTCGACCGTTGGAACGGTACCGACGAAGAACTCCGTGAATACACACTCGATTTTACCAGCCGCATGCGAGGTTCAAGTGAAGGACAAGAAGGCCTTTCCTCTTTCCTCGATAAGCGAGCAGCGAATTGGAAGAAGGAATGAGTGAACGCAATGGTCAGCAAAGTCTTGGTTGCTAATCGGGGGGAAATCGCTTGTCGAATTCTCCGTGCTTGCTCTGAGGCGGGTCTTGAGAGCGTTGCGATCTATGCTGAAAACGACGCTGCTTCTCTCTTTGTCGAACTCGCCGATGAATCGGTAATGTTGCATGGGGAAACGATTGCAGAAACTTACCTTGATCAGAATCAAATCTTGATGATTGCGGGTGAAACGGGTGCTGATGCCATACACCCTGGTTTTGGTTTTCTTTCCGAACGGGCGGATTTCGCTCGTGCAGTCACCGCTGCAGGCATACAGTGGGTCGGTCCAAGTGCTAACGCAATTGAGAAAATGGGCGATAAAATGACCGCTCGTATCACAATGCGTGACGCAGGAGTTCCCGTCATTCCCGGAGAAGAAATCGAATCAACCGATGAAGAAGAGGCTCTGATAGCTATTCAACAAGCGAGTACTCGAGTCGGTTATCCTCTCCTTCTCAAAGCATCTTCAGGCGGTGGTGGAAAGGGAATGCGTGCTGTTGAACATCCTGAAGAGTTGCTTGACGCAGCACGGAGTGCTCGTCGAGAAGCCCTCGCTGCCTTTGGCGATGGGCGAGTTTACCTTGAACGACTCTTGACTGGCTCAAAGCACGTTGAGATTCAAGTTCTCGCAGACCGCCATGGACGAACAATCCACCTCGGTGAGCGTGAATGCAGTGTTCAGCGCCGTCATCAGAAGGTCTTCGAAGAAGCACCATGCGCCACCATGACCGAAGAGATCCGAGCTGCGATGGGCAAAGCGGCTGTTGCCGCTGCAATGGCCGTCAATTACGAGGGTGCTGGAACGGTTGAATTCCTTCTGGCACCGAACGGAGAGTTCTTCTTTTTGGAAATGAACACTCGGATTCAAGTCGAACATCCTGTTACTGAACTGGTGACGGGCGTGGATATAGTTCGAGAACAACTCCGCATTGCTGCTGGAGAACCTATGTCGTGCGGTGAACTGCATATTCGAGGTCATGCAATCGAGGTTCGATTGTATGCTGAAGATGCTTCAAACAATTTCCTGCCGGCAATTGGCCCACTTGCAGTTTTCATTCCTCCCGAAGGCCCTGGTATTCGATTGGATACCGGTGTTCGTCAAGGAGATGAAGTCACTCCTAATTACGACCCGATGTTGGCCAAACTGATCGTGTGGGCTCCTTCACGTGAAGAGGCATTGCAACGGATGCGACGCTCATTGGAAGAATTCGTTGTTCTTGGAACGACGACCAATCTACGTTTCTTACGCGAATTATGTGATGTTCCGGATGTGATGGAAGGCGCGACAGATACCACCATGATTGACCGATTATGGCCTAATGGATGGTCGCCATCCGTTCCTGTCCACATTGAAGACGCAGCCCTCATGGCAGCGGCCGTTGGCGAGAGCGCAGGTTTGCACCGTCTTCGTTCAACACCTTCAACCCGTTCTGACGACCCATCAGGACCTGCCAGTCCCTTTGCTACTCTTAACAGGAGGTATCCCTGATGCATCATCAGTTCAACAGTCCTGATGGACCAGTCGATGTAACGGTTGCAAAACAAGGCGACGACTGGATTCTTGGCGAACACAAAGCCGTTCTTGAAAGCGATGGGCGTATTCGAATCCATCTTGCTAACGGTGTATCCGGTTATGCTACGGTCGCTAAAGTAGGCGACAACTGGTGGGTTCATTTCCAAGGTCACACTTTCAACTTGGAGCGCATTGAACCTGGAGCAACCCAAGGTGGAAACGATGGCGGATTAACTGCGCCGATGCCTGGGAAAGTCCTCGATGTATTGGTCGAAGAAGGACAATCCGTTGAATCCGGTCAGACGCTTATGGTCCTTGAGGCAATGAAAATGGAGCACAGGATTCTCGCTTCAGCAACCGGTACCATCACCGAAGTCTATTTCTCCGCAGGTGACCAAGTTCAACAAGGCTCAGTTCTGTTGGCAATGACTGAGGAAGAAGATTAGCGAACACGCCAGTCGCCAGAATCAATCTTCGGATTCAAACTACCGTTCTGTTCATTGTACATGTAGGTCCAAGCCCACTCCGTTCCATCATCTGTTTGAACCTCTACTATCGTGCGAGTATAGAGCGAATCATCAGAACCATAGCCGTAAAATCCCTCAATACTATCGAGCGTTTGCAGTGCCGGATAAACCTGGTCGAGGTGATACAGTTCGCCTTTGACAGTTCCATCGCCCGCAATCAAACCCGGAAATGCCCCTAAATCGACAAGATCGCCCTTTACACTCGCTGAGCGTGCTTCACCGTTGCACAACTGTTTGGTCGTCGATGAACGAATCTCTCCTTCCATCAATGTGCCATAGACAAATATCCTTTCTAAGGGGAAACTTGGTGAGAAATGTTCAATAGCATTTTTCAATTCTCCAATTGGAAGTCTTCGACTTTTCAACCCGTTCTCAATTAGACCAATGTAGTGCTTTGTTGGTTGAATGAACCTGTCTTCTCGCCGCTGTGAGGTGACGCAGTAGGTCAGCGCTTCGACGAAGGTTCCATCCGGAAGAGCGACGTTAACAGTACGACGGGCGTAAACGCCTGCTTGAGTGCCTTCTTTTTGGTCCATTGCGGCTAAAGCATCTTCGTTCATTGAGAACAGTACACCTGGAACTGCGTGTCCTCTTCCGTTTTCGACAATATCTGCAGCGCCTCCTTCTCTGCTCCTCGAGAAATAATGAAATTTCATGGTGTAATTCGGCAACCAGCACGGGCTTATCTCGACTAAACCATCGTAGGGTAGGTGTTTGCGTTCGCACCAACTTTTCCAGTCGGACAAATCCAAATTGGACCCGTATCCAAAATAGAGCATCTCCTCTCCAGTCATGCTTGCCCATCACGGCAAGGCTATTTCAACACTTACGCTTAACCCCAAGTGCATGGTTCAAGGGTTTCCTGCCCTCCCATGAGGGGTTGGAGGACTTCAGGGATACGAACTCGACCGTCTTCCATCTGATTTTGTTCCATAATCGCTACAAGAGCTCGTGAGGTTGCTACAGCAGTTGAATTGAGTGTGTGTGCAATCGGCTGTCCTGCGTGGCCTGGTTGACCATAGCGAATCTGCAAGCGATTCGCTTGGTAGTCGGTACAGTTGGAACACGATACAATTTCCTTGTACTGATTTGCACCCGGAATCCATGCCTCAAGATCGTACTTTCGAGCAGCGACCGTCCCCATATCACCGGTACAGATGTTTACAACTTCGTAATGCATACCGAGAGCATCCCACAAGTCGAGACAGTTTTGCAGTAATTCTTCTTGCAGTTCCCACGATTGTTCTGGCGTGGCAATAATGATTTGCTCAATCTTCGTGAATTGGTGAACTCTCCAAATGCCCAAATCTGATTGTCCGTGTGAGCCGACTTCTCTTCTGAAGCAGGGTGAGACACCTACGATTCGTAACGGCAAGTCTGCTTCAGGAATTGTTTCACCCATGAACATCGCCGTCAACGGGTGTTCAGCAGTGGCAATCATGTAGTAGCCATCAGGTTCAACACCGTACATCACCGTTTCAAAGTCAGAGAGGTCTGTAACGCCTTCATATGCATCACGGTTCATCATTACAGGAGGTTGGACGAATGTATAGCCACGTTCACGAATGAAGTTCACTGAGAATTGCTGGAGTGCAAACTCAAGACGAGCCAAATCGCCTTTGAGGAAAAAGAACCGACTGCCAACAATTTTTGCGGCTCGTTTCAAATCCACCCATTTGTTCATTTCAATGAGTTCATTGTGCGTACGAGGTTCAAAATCAAAGGTTGGTTTTTGACCGTGAACGCTGTGCTGCGTGTTTCCAGATTCATCAGCCCCTTGGGGTACATCCGGGTGAAGGATATTCGGGATTGACATACGGAGCTTATCGCGTTCAGCCACTGCTGATTCAGTTTTCTTTTCCATCTCAGCGATTTGTGATCCTAAATCAGCCACTTCAGCAAGTATACGTTGTGCTGCTTCTTGGTCGCCAGATTTTTTTGCAGCACCAATTCCTCTTGCTGCCGTGTTTTTCTGCGCCCGCAATTGATTTGTTTCATGCTGAAGATTAATCCATATTTGATCAAGTTCAATCACTTGGTCAATCTTGTCATGGGGTATGCCTCGCTTGTCGTGGTCCTTTCGGATCGTCTCAGGCTCATTTCGAAACAAGTTGATATCCAGCATTTTTACACCTCACAAGGTCAGTCCAAAGTCAAAGATTACCCAACCAACACCGGTAACAATTCCGCCGATGATGTAACCCAGAATCGCTCCACCGTTCAACAACGGGAGTCCGGCTTGTGCCCGTCCACGAGCAACGTATGTCATCAATGCGAAGTAGCCTACAAGGCCGCCAATCAATGTCGCCATGGCGATCTGGAAACCTTCGCTTCCCTCAATGTATTGAGCCGAAGATAAGACAAGCATACCTGGGAAGATGACGTCACCTAATCCCATGAACATTGCATCCTTGCTTTGCTTCTTAGGTTGCTTGTTGGCAACCGGCCTTTGTGAGGGGGCTACCATCTGCTGTGCAGGTGCAGCGTTCTTTTCCTTCATCGAAACGGTCTCATCGATGAATGAATATCCCTTTTCTTGAGGTGCTACCAGCAGAATTGGAAGCCGTAGTCCAATCATCGTATCAGCCAAGTCAAGCATGTGTTTCGAGCGATAAACAGCCCAAGCATCGTAGATTGCTGCTGCAATCATGAAGATGATGATCAACGTTGGAACGAAAGTAACACCCAGCATGACTATGACTCCAGAGCCGACTAATACGCCAACTGTGTTGACAACATACCATTCGCTGTGGACGTAAAGAAGAATCATTAGAACCGTGGTAATGAGCAGCGCTGCGATGAGCGGCCCTTCTGAAAACTGTGGACCATCAAGGGCAAACATCCCATTTTCAATAGGCCCTGAGGTAAGAGAGGTTGTGCCGTTATCGTATACTGCATTGAACTGAACAGAATCGTCTGAGAACGTGAACCAAGATGCCTTGAGATTTTGTTCGACATCAAAGGAGATTCTGTTTTTGAGGCTCTGTGTATGGAGCCAGTCGGCAGTTTCGCCGGTTGTAATGAGCATATCACTGAAACCACTTTCGTCAAGGTCCGTGATTCGTACAGATTGGATGGTTTGGCCGTAACCGAGCAGCGCAATACGCGTTTGAGGTTCAAAGATAACACCATCGGATTCATTCCATTCATAGCCAGTAACGTCGCCGTTTTCATCACCAAGTAACAACAGACCTTCCAGCCCATTGCTTTCGTTCATGTCAACGGATGACCATGGAGAATGGCCAAAATCGGCACTTGTGAAATTACTCGTGGCGTTAACAGTAAACAACACGCTTGCCATATCATTCGTATCCTGATTCAAGTCAAGAGCACCTGAGTTTGGTTCCAATTCAAGAACGGCAGCAGCAGTAGGTGTTACAATGAGTACTTTGTCGTCGTCAATAACTTCTGAGTAAACAACGCTTTCATGCGTTTTCAATGCAGGAGGGAGTGACCATGCTGCTTGATAGGTCAAGTTTCCAGGGCTATCATCAAATGTATTGAAGCGAACCAGTTGACCGTTTTGGTCGATAACATACATTGCATCATCGGCATGGAAAGCAAGTGTACAGCCACCTTCAAGATTGCCTAGAGGAACAGGGTCATCGGTGTCGAGGTATCGGTGGCAAGCATAAGAATCCTGCAATTCACCGGTTTCAGCATCAACATACCAAATAAAGCCTTGATTGGTAAAGGAATAGTAGTCGTCTGAAACTACGATGTTGAGTTGGCCCGTATCAGCGTATGGAAGCCGCTCATGACTAATGCTCCACTTCGTGGTGTTCGTTGCCAGCCCGTCATCGTTGTACACGCTTATTGAATCGTTCCAAGTGCTTGGTGTACCAATGAGCGAGTTGGTAATGTGCGTGTCCATACCGTGGTGTGAATGGTAGGACATGCCAACTTCCGTATCGCTGTCATAGTTGAACGGGTCTGCTTCCAAGTCGAGTACCATGACATGTGTAAGAGGAACAGTGGCATACAAGAGTGCAATAGCGAGCACACCCATTATCCCGTACTTGATGATCCATTCTTTCTTGTATTTCGCAAGTAATAAAATTCCTGCAGTGAAGATGAAAATCATGACCAATTGGAGCGCAATGTATCGAACTTGCCGTGCTCCTTCGACGCCATAGGCTTGCAACTCTGCAATGTCATACCATGGTCGAATGTACAGCGAGATTGCAATGGTTAGGATGAACATGAACATCATACCCATCATGGAGGGGAGTTGCTCTTTCATCATCCAAAACAACGTGTCTTCCTTGCGTAATTGGGCTTGAACAGCGGCAAATTCCTCCGAAACCTTTCGCTTCGGTTCTGAGGTTGACTCCTGTTCGCTCATACCCTGTCGACTTCGGACACTCATATGAGGGTCGCGCATACCACGCCCCCGTAGGGGGCGAATGGGAGCGTCCCTTTTCGAGTCAAAGAAAAGGACTAATCACACCAACACCTCGCAAGGATGTGGTTGAAGTGCGAACTTGGCTTGAATCGACCAAAAAGCGTGGTATGGCGTTAGGTTTGAAGGGAACAAGAACCGTACTTGACCGTTTGCAACTTTCGCTGCCTGAACATATTCTTCATGTCGCAGGTAGCAACGGAAAAGGAACAGTGTGCGCACTTATGGCAACTGGCTTGGGTTTGGACGGCATTGGGAATGTATTGTTCAGTTCACCTCATGTTGTTCGACTTGAGGAACGGGTACGGCGCAATGGAATTCCAATCTCAAGCGAAGAGTTTGACCAAGCTCTTCTCTTAATTCACGATGCTGCAAGTGGCGAAACTCAAGAATCGACCGTTGATTTGACGTTCTTTGAGGTGACTTATCTGGTTGCTATGATTGCCTCTCAGGGAAGCAGTGTCTTGATTCTCGAAACCGGATTAGGGGGACGCTTAGATGCAACACGCTGCGGGCCTGCGACGGCATGCTTGGTGACTGCAGTGACTCAAGAACACACAGATATCCTAGGAGATGACTTGCCCACTATCGCTCGTGAAAAGGCTGCAATTGCTCGTCCAAAACGACCTTTATTCATCCGTGAACCAATTAATCTCGAGGTTCTCGAAGCCATGAAGTTGGAAGCAAGAACGGCAGGAAATCGGGAACTCGGAGAGATTCTCTCCCCCGCAGAAGTTCATGTCGTTGGAATTGAGAAAGGCTCTACGGTTCGAAACGAGGCATATTCTCTTGCCCTCGCAATGTTTCAACACCTTGGTTTTCTAACTGATTC
>JABIWF010000079.1 GCA_018701175.1 Methanobacteriota archaeon | reverse complement strand
ACACCAACCCGTGAATTGGCCGAGCAGATCTTCAATGTCCTTGATCCTTTAGCCTACGAATTGCAACTCTATGTTCAAGCCATGTACGGTGGTAGTTCTTACCAGAAACAATACCGTGCACTCGAACGTGGAATCGATGTTCTCGTGGCTTGCCCAGGTCGTTTGATTGACATGATGGAGCGGGGTGCAGTTTCGCTCGATGACGTAGGAATAGTTGTTCTTGATGAAGCAGATCGAATGGCAGACATGGGGTTCATGGAACCTGTCTGCAAGATTCTTGACCGATGCAAGAAAGACCGTCAAACGATTCTTTTCAGCGCAACTCTCGATGACGAAGTCGCTGACCTTGTACGTGATTATCAAACCGATCCGGTAACCATCGAAGTTGGTCCTAAAGAAGTGACCATGGAAAGCATGACGCACTACTTCTGGCTCATGCCAAATTCGAAGAAGTCAACGATTTCTTCTGAAATCATTCGAAAGTGTGGACGAACCATCATTTTCTGTCGAACCAGAAACGGGGTAGACCGGGTTGGGGATGAGATGCAATTCGACGGCATGGCAATCGAAACGCTCCACGGTGGTCTTTCACAACGTCAGCGAGACGGTGCAATGAAACGTTTCCAACATGGAGAGTGCATGGCCTTGATTGCTACCGATGTTGCAGCCCGTGGAATTGACGTCGAAGGCGTAAATTGTGTGATTCATTACGATCCTCCTGAAAACGGTAAGGCGTACAAGCACCGAAGCGGTCGAACAGCTCGAGGTGGAAATACGGGCATCGTCATTTCCCTTGTTCAAAAACCTCAGAAGAAACAATACGGCCGCATTCAACGAGATGTCGGAATCCGTGTTGATTTTGAACCACCCGAATTTTCAGTACTTCCAGAATTTGAAGTTGAATACATTGCGGCAGACCGTAGTCAACGTTCGAATCGTAACGATTCTGGTGGCCGCGGTGGACATTACGGTTCACGCAACGGCGGTGGTCGTGGTGGCGGCGGTGGATACCGTGGCGGTGGCGGCGGTGGTCGTGGCGGCGGCGGATACCGTGGTGGAAAATCTGGCGGTGGCGGCAACGGCAAGAGCGATTCTTACCGTGGTGAATCACGTGGTCAAAATTACAAACCAAGTAAAAATTCAAGCAAAGGCTACCAAGGTGGCAAGAAATCCTCCGGCGGTTACGGTAACAAAAGCGGTGGCTACCGTGGTGGGAAAAAGAACTGAATCACTCTTCTTCTGAGTTGTTGGTTTTCACAGGACTGAAGATTCCGTAATCTTCGATAATTTCTGCAGCACCGGGTAACACTGGTAGTACATCATCGGTCATAAGGCCAGTATTTTTGTAAATCCGATTGGCGAGTTGCTCCTTTTTAGTGAGACCTGGTCGAAGAATAGCAAACCGTTGGCAGATTGATCGTATGGTCTCAGGCATCCCCCCCATGAGCAGAGGCACACCATTAATCGCAACGATTCCAATGCCAATTTGAACATCTAAATCTTTGAACCATTGGCGTTGCCCACGAACAATGAACGAGCCTTTACCAACGTATTCTCCCGTTTGGGCCGTCTTTGATACTTGTGCGGGCTTGACTGAATACACAGTTCCGTGAGCCCCCCCTCCAGCCCAAGCACGACTCCAGCACAGAGCGAGCGTGGCAGCTTCTTCCAGTTTTTCAGTTGTTATTCGCTCATCGCCAAGTTTGTCGACGAGTCTGAAGGCAGGAACATCATCAGGTATGTGCGCAGGTTTGTGTTGGTCAACAGCGAACCCTTGAGTTGCTCGTAGGCTACAACTTGGTGCGCCGTGCAAGTCTGCGTGAAGATACATATCGGCTCCTGAAAGATGCTTTTTGACGATGGAGTCGTTGCCTTTGGCATCTCGGCCACCGACCAATAAATGCCCTCCAGTAAGCATGCTCCATTTGTGACTTTCAAACCATAACCGCTTGCTTCGTTTCACTTTGTTGAGTTTCCCACTCGCTTGCTGTTTTGCCTCTTTCTTCACGGCTCGTTGTAAATGCAAAACAGTATCTTCCAACGCTTGAACCGCTCCAGAGGTTTTGTCCTTTTGCTTGCGAGCAGCCTCGAAATGCCGTTGAGCATTTTGATGAACGGTTTGATCGAGAGAAAGCGTTGCTTGAGGCCCATTCGGTCGTCCTTCTTCATCGGGTAAAACGGTCACGAATGTTCGCTGTGCTGGGTTAAGTGAAACAATCCAATCCACTTGTTTTGCGTCTTTTTTAACTTGACTCCAACCCTTTTCATCGACCGCTGTAGAAACTTGGCTCAGTAAACTCTCTATGTGTGTCCAGTTGTTTTGAATCGTATGTCCGAGCATTTGTTGTTTCTCAATTTTCGCAGAAAAACCTTCCAGTGCCTTTTCTTGTTGCGCTTTTCGCCTTTCTAGTCGCTCAACATCGGTCGAATGTCCTCGCCCTGGTGCAGCGAAATCCAATTTTTCGGCCTCTCGTCGAGCCAGCGCCATTGCGTCGTGCGCTCCTTTCCAAGCGTCGACTGCTTGGCACAGTGAAGAGAAAGTGGCCTTTGGGGCCTCAGCATGATTCGGTAGAAGAGTAGGCGTTGCTTCAGTTGCGTATTTTTCATAAAATCGATCTCTGTCGCCGTTGGGAGAGTAACTCTTTGCTTTTTCTTCTAATTCTGAGGCAGACGTTTCTTCATCCGCTTTCAGCAACAAGTAGCCTACACGAGTTTCAGCAAGGTCAGCCAATAACGACTGAAGGGCGTCATGTATTTTCCCAGCATCAATGCTCTGTGTGTCGATGTTTGCTTCAAAACCTGCGAGAGAACAGACAGCATTTGCGTGAGTTCCTCCAAGGTTTACCTTGCCTCCGAGTGTCGATACAAGGTCTCTGTCTGACGATTTGAACATCTCAGAAAGTTCTTCCTCGCTGATGTTATGTGGATCCATTGCAGCAGGCGGCGGAATGTATACAACGCCTTTTTTGAGCGTCCTTCCGGCGTATGAAGCGTGTGTAAGTGGTTGGATAATGACGCCCTCTTCGTCGGTTAAGATGATGTTTCCATCTCGAAACACCTCAACATACAGGTGGTACTTGCCAAACTTCGTATCGAAGTCAAAGCAGAGGACTCGGTCAAATCCGAGTTGTCGTACACCAGTCATTCGCGCATTTTTCAGATACTTTCGCAAGACCATCGCAAACGGCGGCGGTGTCATGGGCATTGGGCGGTCTCGGTTCGAGGTGTAAATACGGGCGCCTCGTACCAATACGAGGTCAAACTGATCCCTTTCTTTTGGATTGATTCGCAGCACAATTTGCTCGTAGTGAGGCATGTATGCTTTTTTGACATACGCTCCTGCAAATGCGTTCATTTCACGTGCCACTGCGCGTAGGTCGAAACTTGACATTGCTGCTTTCATTCGCTCGCCTCAAACCAACCTGCCATCGACGCTTCTTCAATGCTCACTCAAACCGTAGTAGGACTTTACCGATGTTTTTTCCATCGTGGAGGTATTGATGGGCCTTTGCTACGTCTTCGACATCAAAGATGGAATCAATAACGGGTTTGAGTGCTCCAGTGAGGACTCCCTCCATGATTCGCTCTAATTGTTTCAACATGACCGCTTCATTCTTCCAAGTCCCCATATGGATTCCAAACACTCCTCTGTTCCTGGTCATGAGTCTGAGTGGGTCAAATGCGGGGGTTTTTCTCCATGCTAAAAACGAACGAATCATTGAACGTTTCGAGGTTGGTGCTACAGCAGACATGCCGTATGTATAGAGGCGGCCGCCTTCTTTTAGAACCGATAGAGAACGAGTAAGGTTGTCGCCTCCAATGGGGTCAAGAATATGGTCTACGCCTTCATTGTCAGTTTCTTTTTTGATTATTGATACGAAATCTTGGTTGTGTCGGTCGATGGCTCTTCCACCATAGGATTCGATAATATCTGATTTTGAGCCTGAAGCAGTTGCCCAAACCTTACTCACTCCAGCCCACTGACACAACTGCAACGCTGCAGTTCCAACTCCGCCGGCACCTCCGTGAATGAGTACGGACTCGTTTTCATCGAGATGACCAAGGTGATGCAACATATGGTGTGCTGTGAGGTACGTTACCGGCATTGCGGCTGCAGCCTCGAGAGAAATCTCTTCCGGCAATGGTAAGACGCGTTTGATATCAACCACGACATGACTTGACTGTCCACCCGTGGACATTGCTGCGACAACACGCTGGCCAATGGTAAAGTGTGATTCACCTTCACCCAAAGCATCGATTGTTCCACTGACTTCGTATCCTGGTGTGAATGGATAGGGTGGGCGCGGTTGGTAGAAGCCGAGTCGCATCAGAAGGTCTGCGAAGTTGATTCCGGCAAAGGCTACTTTCACCCGTACTTGACCTTGTTTTGGTTCTGGCATCGGCATTTCAGTTACTCGAATGGTGCTTGGCGAACCTGCCTTGGTAAATTCAACTCTACGAGCCATATGTTGGCGTCGGGATGCAGGTGTTCTAAACTTTGGTCTCCACGATGGACCACTGCGAGGATTTTTCAGACAATACACCGGCCCGTTGGTGTGAAAGCAAATGCGAAAGAGTTTGGTCCATCGCTAATCCCGGATGAGCGTTTGGTGTGTCAGCATATGCGTGCTGAGCTATCTCGGAAAGGGTTTGCATTCCTTTTTTGACGGCATCAAAAACAGCCTGATGCCGAGCCATTCTGTGATGAATGTAATGATCGAATTTCTGTTCAGGCAGCGCAATTACGGGTCCGTGACTCGGGAACAGGAGGTGTGGGTCTAAATTTTTGAGCCGCTCGAGTTGCTCAAGATATACATTCATGTCTCCAGTGTGGGGTGGAATCAGTATTGTTCCAATTCCAGCAACCATGTCTCCAGCAATTAATCCTGCCTTGCTGAGGAGACAAATGTGGCCGGGATGATGCCCAGGTGTAATGAGAACCTCCCATGATTGGTTTCCGAGTTCCAGTATATCTCCGTCCTCGAGTATCCGGTCACATTTGACGGTTTGAGCAGTATATTCGCTTCCCCAAATGGGAACATCAAATGCTTCTCTTAGCAATCCTATATCGCCCACATGATCGCCATGAGAATGGGTGAACATCATTGCAATCAGTTCACCTTTGTGTCTGTCAACTGCTTGTGCCATATCTTCCATACCTTCCCGTAAATGGGAGGCAGGATCGACGAGTATGAATTCGCCCTCTGGGTCTCCAACAAGGTAACAGTTGGTGTGGTCGGCAGGAGGTAATGTGGCTGTCTTCACAGGTACGACTTCGACTCCGTACGCAAACAGAATCGATTGACGGCTCGGTAATCGTTTACTTATGTCGTGAGCGGCAAGTTCCATATCGCGGTTTTTTCGTTCAAGAGTTCTTTCAATTTCCATCATTAAGGTGACAACTGGAGGTGCGACCTTGATTTCATAGTTCGCCCATCTCCTGAGAATCTCCACGGGCGTCGCCCACATTATTTCGGTGAACTCAGTTTGCGGTTCAAGGTCGATATCAGGAACATCTTCAATCGCACCTGCGTGGACATGCATGAACGCGTTGTCAAATTGAATTGGCCCAAAAGGAGGGGTGATCCTATGGCTTAGGACTCGAATTGCCGACGTGTTGTAGGGGAATTTACCTTCGAGTGCGAGTGGTAGATATCTGCTCTTATCAGCGATGATTTCTTTGCGAGCTTCGAGAGGTAATTGAACAAGTCCTTGTTTTGAAGGAGCCAACCCCAATTCTTCACTCATTTCACGAAGGATACAAGCAACGGCTTTTGATTCGTCGATGTCAAAACCTTCCAATTGCTCTACAGCGGCAATATCAACACGCGACAATCCCCCACCAGGGAAAGCCCAGTAACCGGGGAAGGCAACCATGGTTTCGGAGCGAAGTCCCAGAAGAACTTCGACACCATTTGGCCCATCACGGGTCATCGTCATCGTGGCCGTTGGACGGGGCGCTTTACGCTCGACATCTTGGAATGATACGCCTTGAGGTACTTCACTCATACTTTTCGCTCTACTCCATTGGCTTCAAGTCTTTGTTTCGTCGGGATGATAATGCGTGAATCTCATGTAGGTCCAACGGGTGCGTTGACGCATGGCAGCACAGTCCATGGAAGAGGAACTGCAAGAACTCGCGGCACTCGTACGTGAGGCCGAGGCTCTCGGTATTGACCCGTGGCCGCCTGAGAAGACTGAACGGCCATGGGCTCGTTGGGCCTTGGGCTCTTTCATGATTGTCCTCATGCTAAGCGCCGTGTCGAAGGTTCTCTTCCGATTCGTCACTGTCTAAGACCGGTGAGTAGTTTCTTTGAAAGGACTGCAAATGTCTCCCTCGTTTTTTTAGTTTCAGCACCGCTCAATTGAAGAAGGAATGGTTCTTGGCACAGACGAACAGTCCCTTAGTGTAGCGGTCCATCATGGAGGATTCTGGTTCCTCCGACCTCGGTTCAAATCCGAGAGGGACTACCACCGCATCAAAGAATCAAAGGTTTTGAAACACTTAGTGATTACCGAGTTTCATGGCCAAGGTCGAATTGTACACGAACAGAGGCTGTGGTGCATGCGTAAATGCCAAACGGTTACTCGATTCGAAAGGTGTCGCGTACGATGAAATCCGTCTCGGTTCATCGAGGCGTACCGACTCGGAGTTTCGTGTTCGTACCAATGGGAGCAAAACGATTCCACAAATATTCATTGACGATGAATGGATTGGAGGATTTGAAGAACTTCTTAAGTTTGACAATGCAAACGAACTTGATTGGCGTTTAGGCTTGAGTGAACGGCCGAATGTATCCTTTTTCACTCGTATCATGCGCCGTTTAACGGGTAGAATCTATTGAGTTTGAATCACGCCTCTTTCAAAGTAAAACTGGTCACCATCTGCATGGCTTGGCCGTGAGTAATTTGACCGGAATAATCGCGAACCACGCCGTGAATGGTGACTCTTGCCCTGAACAAACATGTATCGGTCGTGTCCTCTTTCGGGTGGTGCTTGTAAAAATGCACACCTACCTTGTATTTTCCAATCGGCGCGTCTTCAATCCAAACTACGTTTTCGACTGCATTCTTACTTGTCGGTCGAACATTCATGTCAACGTCGAGTTCTCCGCCACACTCACTTGTCTTATTGTTGAAATAAATTCGTTCACCAGAAGGACAAAAAATGTGTAAATCTAAGTCATTGTAATCGTCCCAAGCAAGTGATACCTGAACCTCACCAGTCTTTCCACCTTCACGCTCAAGCCGTTCTTCGATATCGTCGTTGATTGTGGAAGACGAATCTAAGACTTGGATTCCACTGCCAATTTCTTCGGCCTCTACCAACGCGGCATGTTGGTTCAAGGGTTCTTCATTTTCTTCAATCCAAGTGGTTCGAAGTTCGATGGTTGAGTTTGTGAGTTCGTCGTCTTGAACTTCGTTTTCCTCGGTTTGTCCGGTGTTTTCGGTAGTTTTAATGTTCGTTGTTTCGTCCCCAAAAAGGTCCTCTACCAAAAGTCTCAACGACATCAGATTTTCATCGCGCTCTTGATCTCTCTCATCGTATTCTTCTCGTTCTTGTTTTGAGAGTTCGTCGATTTGACGACTTGAATCACTCAATTCGGTTACGGTGTTTTTTGATCCGGATGCAGAGAGGGCGTTGTCTTTTTCAGAAGAGGTTGTGTTCAGATTATCTCTCGAAACGCTATCCCCTGCCATCTGGCTGTCACTCAATCTCTCAGTTGGTTGTTCGTCTTGAGCGTCTTCAACCGCTTTGCCTGTTGAATTGATACGTCGCGGTGAAAGAGATTCTTTCGGTGCGTGTTTCTCTCTCCGAGCCGCAGCACTGAGTAACTTGTTCTTCTTCCTCCGAGAGTGGATGATGTAGTAACACACACCACCAACAACAGCAACCGTCACCAAGATGGGTGCAATTGCCATCATCTCACCTAACACTTCACTAGAAATCAACCGTGAAGTGCAGCGTTGATTTTATCGAGAGTTTCTCTGTTTGGTCGAAGGTCCTCATTCGGGATATCGACAAGAGGGATGTCTACGAGTCCCATATCTTCGGCCAGTGAAGGTTTGGTGTTGTCAAAATACAACAATCCAGTAACGTGCTTTTGATTTGATTCAGCTTCGTGAAGTGCTGTAAGAGCAGCCACAGCATTTCCTGGGTCGTGTTCTGCCGAGATAGTCTCGAGGCGGATTGTTGAGCCGTCATGCAGTTCGATATCTCTAAAGTGTCCTTCTGGGACTTCAATTTCTTCAACCGGATTGAAGTGAGGGATGTAATCGGTCATGTGCAGTGTGATTTCGTTTTCCTTAACATATCCATACGAGCGCATTGATTCATCGTTGTTGTTGAACGTAACACAGGGGCTGATAACATCAATCAGTGCGAAGCCTTTGTGAGACATTGCAGCCTTGAGAAGTGAACCGAGTTGCTTCTTTGAGCCTGAGAACGAACGGGCAACAAAGGTGCATCCTAGGTTGATGGCAAGAGCGCACAAGTCAATTGGTTGGGTTTTGTTTGGTTCACCTTTCTTTTTCTTCGAACCAATGTCTGCAGTAGCCGAGTATTGTCCTTTGGTTAAGCCGTAAACGCCGTTGTTTTCGACAATGTAGACCATGTCCATGTTTCTTCGAATGGCGTGAATAAGTTGTCCGATGCCGATTGAAGCAGAATCTCCGTCACCGGATACACCGATGTACAATAGATCCTTGTTGATGGCATAAGCACCTGTTGTGACGGATGGCATACGGCCGTGAACGGTGTTGAATCCATGCGACTGTCCTAGATAGTAGGCTGGTGTTTTCGAAGAGCAACCAATTCCAGACATCTTCGCTACACGGTGCGGTTCAATTCCGTTTTCCCATGCTGCCGAAATAATGACATTGGAGATTTGGTCGTGTCCACAGCCAGGGCATAGTGAAGATTTTCCGCCTGTGTAACTTTCCTTTGGTTCATTCAAAACATTCAGTTTAATTGCGCGTGCTGGTCGTGCTGGTTTGTCGCTCAATTGTCTCCCTCCTTTAGGGTTTCAAGAATAAGTTTAGCATAGATTCCAGCGCGTGGAGGTACGCCGTCGCTGTAAGCAACAGAGCGAATCTTTGTGATGAGATCGTTTGGTAACTCCTTCCGCAGGATGCCGTACATTTGTCCGTCGCGGTTAATTTCGAGTACAATTGTCGTCTTGTGCCGTCGAATGAACTCTTCAACACCGCTGTGTAAGGGGAGTGCTCGCACTCTGCATTGGCTGACTTTGATTCCAGTGGCTTCGAGAATATCGTCGATTTCTTGGATGGTGTTTTCCATACTTCCCAAATAGATGATTCCAACTTCACATTCGTCTTCTTCACGGAGAATAGGTGCAGGTAGATCGTCGCGTGCTCCGTCGATTTTTCGCCTTAGCCGTTGCATGAGTTCAAAATAATCATCCGGTTTTTCAGAGTAAACACCCTTTGGATTGTGTCCAGTTCCACGGTAGAGTATAGGGTCCATGCCGGAGCCCGGTAGTGTACGGTAAGGAATGCCATCGCCGTCCACATCAAGGTAGCGACCGAACTCTTCGAATGCTTCAAACACATCTCGTTCTCGTACCACTTTTCCACGGTCCATGGCTTGGTCTGGGTATTCAAATCCTTCACAAGCCCAGCGGTTCATCCCCAAGTCAAGGTCGCTCAGTCCGAATACAGGCGTTTGGTAGCGTTCTGAATAGTCGAATGCTCTCCAACCGAATTCGAAACACTCTTCGACGGTTCCTGGAATGAGGACGATGTGTTGTGTGTCACCGTGGCTGCCTTCGTACAGCAGTGTGATGTCAGATTGTTGTGTGCGCGTAGGAAGTCCTGTAGAGGGGCCTACGCGGTTCACATCCCAAAACACTGAAGGGATTTCAGCGAAGTAACCCAGTCCGATAAATTCCTGCATGAGGGAAATACCGGGGCCTGATGTTGCGGTCATTCCACGGCCTCCGGCCCAGCCTGCGCCGAGTACCATGCCGGCAGCAGCGAGTTCATCCTCTGCTTGGATAACTGCGCATGTAGCGTTTCCATCATCGTCTGTACGTAATTGCGGGATGTAGTTGATAATGCCCTCTGCGAGTGAAGACGATGGCGTGATTGGGTACCAGGCGAGCATTTGAACACCGCCAAAGAGACACCCAAGGGCCGCAGCCTCGTTTCCTTCGATGAAGAATTGCGGCTTTTCAATGACTCGCTTTTCCACGATATACGGGTCGTTCTTGGAGAGGTTTTCTTTGAAATAATCACGGCCTAGTCCGAGAGCAGTGATGTTCAGTTCGACGGCAGTAGCCTTGCCCTTGAATTGTTTCGCCACGGCAGCTTCGAGTTCTTCTTGATCGATTCCAAGAAGTTCAGCAAGTACGCCAACATAAATGATGTTCGTTACTAATTTTGCAATTTTAGGATTGATTTTACGAGCCAGTGCAGACATAGGCACAGGATATGAGATCACATCGTCCCTGTTCATTTCCATTTTAGCATTCTCGTTCCAAATGACGACTGAACCAGGTTCAAGGCTCGCCAAATCTTCGTCCCAAGTTGCTGGGTTGAGGAGAACTTGGATGTGGGTTCGATTGCCTGGGGCTTGATATCCATTGTCTGAAAGTCGAACAATGTACCACGTTGGTAGTCCAGATATGTTTGAAGGGAACATGTTTTTGCCGCTTACAGGGACTCCCATTTCGAAGAGGGATTGGAGGAGAATGAGGTTTGCAGATTGCGAACCTGTTCCGTTGGCAGTGGCGATGTTAATGGTGAAGTCGTTTGCAATGGTCTCCATTGTGTGTTTTCCCCTGAGAGTAGTTCGGTGATGACTCACTGGCCTCTCTTATGGTTGGGTTCAGCATACACTCTTTGAACATGTTGATGCGCATCTCCGCCAAATCCTCAAAAAAGGCCATTCATCGAAACCAATTTTTTACGCGACTCTCAAAACCTTCGCCGGTCTGGCGACATCATGGCGGACAAAGCGAACAAGGCTTCATCGAAAACAGACATCGTGGACAAGAGCAGTCCTTTCGATTCTGAACAAGCTCGAAAGAAGGCTTGGACCAAAGCAGAAAAGTCCATCACACAAGGTAAGGCGGAAGGTGCTCTTTTGGCACTTCGGGAAGTTGACGCAAGTGGAACTCATCCGACAACACTTCGCCTTGCGGGTGAAGCTACCCGCCAAATCGCTCAACGGGAGAATTCAAAATCAGAATATAGGAAAGCCGCTTCGCTTCTCCGTGATTCGGTAAAGATGAATCCTAAAGACAAGAAATCCAATTCATCGTACAATGATTTGTTGAATGAAATGCAGGAAAAGGGAATCAGTCAAAGCACAATGCCTCGATTGCTGAACGACGGTACACCAACGTTCGCTGGAGTCCTTGCATTTGGTGCAGGCCTACTTCTTCTTCTCGCTGGCGCAGGATTCCTTGCGAACCCCTCTACTGCTGGGGATGAAGTCATTTTTGAAATGTCATGGACCAATCAAAACGGTGTTCAAGAGACTGGCGAAGTCACCATTGAGTTGTATGAGGATGCAGCACCATTCCACGTTGCCAACTTCAAACAACTTGTCAGCGATGGCAAATATGACAAAACCATTTATCACCGAATTATTGCTGGTTTCATGCTTCAGGGAGGCGACTTCACCAATTCAGACGGAACAGGCGGTCACGCAGTAGTTTGGTCTGGTTACTGCAACGGACAAGCCTCCGCTTCCTCATCTGATTGCGATATTACTGAATGGACCTTGCCCGACGAAGCAGACAACGGCTACATCCACGAACCGTATGCACTTTCGATGGCCAAAACCAGTCAGGAAAACACTGGCGGATCACAATTCTTCATTGTATCTCCAGGCTCCTCGCCTTCGCATCTTGACGGAGTTCACACCGTCTTTGGAAAAGTCATTGAAGGCCAAGATGTCATCGATAAAATCGACGCAGTCGAGACCGGTGGAAGTGCAGGAAGCACACCGAATTACACAGTGTCGCTTAACAGTGCCTCATTTAGCGGTGAAAGTTCGCCATGGTATCAGTTTTGGTAATCTTAATTTCACCGTGGCTGCCAATGAACCTCTTGAGGGGTTTTCTTCATAGACATCGGCCTTTTGGGTTGAATTATGACGACTCTTGACCCCTACAATGCGCGACGAAGCCTCTCTGTCGGTGGAGAATATTTTGCGCTCGACGGCCTCGATGAAAACGGCATTGATACCTCTTCACTGCCCTACTCAATTCGTATCCTTCTCGAGGGCGCCCTGCGAGGAAACGACGGTTTCTTGGTTCGCGATGAAGACATTCGTAACATTGCGGGTTGGACTCCGAACGGCGAACGAGGAGAAATCCCCTTCCGACCTTCGCGAGTTATCCTACAAGACTTCACCGGCGTTCCAGCCGTCGTAGACCTTGCTGCTCTACGAGACGCAATGGTCGAGATGGGCGGTGACCCGGAAAAAGTCAACCCCCAAGTTCCAGTGGATTTGGTCATCGACCATTCGGTACAAGTAGACGTTGACGGGGGTCACAGCGACGCTCTGCAATTGAACTTGGACATTGAGTACCATCGTAACATGGAACGCTATACCTTCTTGAAGTGGGGTCAGCAATCCCTCGACAATTTCCAAGCAGTGCCACCATCTCGAGGTATTGTGCATCAAGTCAACCTCGAATATCTAGCGAGCGTCGCTCGCCAAGAGGACGGCGTTTGGCTGGCAGATACCTTGGTCGGTACTGACTCCCACACGACCATGATCAACGGACTCGGTGTTCTTGGTTGGGGTGTCGGTGGTATCGAAGCAGAAGCAGTGATGTTGGGCCAACCCATCTACATGCTGGCTCCTGACGTAGTAGGCATGCGCCTCAACGGCACTCTCAATCCCGGCGTCACTGCAACAGACATGACCCTGAGAATTGTTGAGATGCTTCGAGAACACGGCGTAGTCGGGAAGTTTGTAGAATTTTTCGGCCCAGGTATGGTCGAATTAACTCTCGCAGACCGTGCGACAATTGCGAACATGGCTCCTGAATACGGCGCAACGTGTGGGTTCTTCCCTGTTGACGAGCGAACGCTGGAATATCTGCGCCTGAGCGGTCGCGAAGACGATGCTATTGCAGGTGTTGAAGCGTATGCACGAGCTCAGGGACTTTGGTATTCGACGGGTGATGCAGAGAAATCGTATACCGCAACACTGGAACTTGACCTTTCGACTGTTCAACCAGCATTGGCAGGTCCAAAGCGTCCGCAAGACCGTGTTGACCTTTCTGGAATGAAATCTCATTTCCTCGAATCTCTCACGGCAGAACTCGGGCACCACGGACACGGCCTTTCGAAAGACCAACTCTCAAATGGTGCCATTGTTACTAACGACGGTCAAACCTACGACTTGAATCATGGTGATGTCGTCATCGCAGCTATCACTTCTTGTACCAATACCTCGAACCCGGGAGTCATGCTTGCTGCTGGCTTGCTTGCTCGAAATGCTCGTGCACACGGTCTTGAAGTCAAACCATGGGTCAAAACCTCTCTCGCTCCCGGTAGCCGTGTCGTTACTGAATACTATGAGGCATCGGGACTCCAAGAAGATTTGAACGCCCTTGGGTTCAATGTAGTTGGATACGGATGCACGACATGTATCGGTAACTCTGGGCCACTGCCAGAAGCCATTGATTCGGCTATTGATGAAGCAAACCTCATCGTTGGTTCAGTCATATCCGGTAATAGAAACTTCGAAGGTCGGGTTCACGGTAAGGTCAAGGCGTCGTATTTGGCAAGCCCTCCGTTGGTTGTTGCATATGCACTTGCAGGTTCACTTGAAGTCGATTTGTCAACAGAACCTCTCGGATACTCACAAGATGGTTCTCCGGTTATGCTTCATGATGTATGGCCAAGCGATGAACAATTGCAAGAAGCATTGAATGTGATTACACCGGAAATGTTCCGTCAACGATATGCTGATGCCATGAATGAACCACGTTGGGACAGTATTCCATCTGAACCGAGTCCACTTTACCCATGGCAACCAGATTCGACCTACATTCGTTTACCAACCTTCTTCTCAGGCCTTTCTGCAGAACCTCAGCCAATTTCGAGCATCGACAATGCCCGGGTTTTGTTGAAACTTGGCGATTCCATAACGACAGACCACATCTCTCCAGCAGGTTCGTTCCCTGAAGATGGGCCAGCCGGTAAGTGGTTGGTTGAGCGTGGAATTGCTAAAGGAGATTTCAACTCGTTTGGTAGCCGCCGAGGTAACCATGAAATCATGATGCGAGGGACGTTTGCGAACGTACGAATCCGCAACCAAATGGCTCCAGGAACGGAAGGTGGCTTTGCTACGGATTTCACGACAGGAGAAGTCACATCGGTCTACGATGCTGCCCATTCATACGACGGGCCAAAGATTGTTCTCGCTGGTAGCCAGTACGGTACTGGTTCGTCTCGTGACTGGGCTGCTAAAGGAACATACTTGCTCGGTGTCACAGCGGTTATTGCAACTTCGTTTGAACGGATTCACCGTTCCAATCTTGTCGGAATGGGCGTTTTGCCAATGACTTTTGTTGAAGGAGAATCTCACGATTCACTTGGCTTTGATGGAACCGAATCGTTTTCGATACCCGTGACGAATGATGTCGAACCCTTGCAAATGCTAACCGTTACTGCTTCCCATCCGAACGGTACTGTTTCCACTTTTGAGGCTCAAGTTCGATTGGATACTCCAGTTGAGGTTGAATATTATCGCAACGGCGGTATTCTGCATACTGTTTTGAGACAATTAGCAAAACAAGAGTGAACCTGATACATCAACTTGAATACCCTTGACGCACTGGAATGAGAATGATGGCTGAGTTAAGAGGTCAAGTTCGCTACCGTTTTCGTGCGGATGAACATGATGTCCATGTTGTCTTGGAGGGCGAAGTGTCTTGGGTGAAGAAACATGTTTCTGACTTGGGTCTTGAAGGCGTGGGGTGGACCATGCCAATCGCAACTGAAATGCGTCCTACAAACACATCTGGCATTGATGTTGCCGATTATGACGATGAAGACTTTGAGGGCGGTGATTCGTCCTCGATGCCTCAGAAACCCAAAGATATGGGTCCAACGCCTGACCCTTCGAGAATCCCCGTAGTTCGCCGCCCCATTGGCCAGCTTAATCTTGAAGAAGAACTGGACTTACTCGGCTTGGAAGCTCCTGTACGTCCTGATCCTATTGAATTGATGGAGGCATTAGAAGAAATGGAACCCCCTCGTCCTGTTCAGGGTGCAATGAGCGTCGACCCAATGGCGGAAGCCTGGCTCCGAGAACTGCTCAGTCTTGTAGTGCGTGATTATGGTATCACGGCTCTTAAGACGGAAGATATCGAAGAAATTGCAAGCAAAAGACTCGGTAATCGTGAGGGCACAACACTCGAAGTTTGGTTGGAGTCCCTTTTCACCGCAGGAAAGCTTGTCAAAGTTCACGGCGGAGATGCTACCGGATGGGGCCCTTCACCTCGTTGGTTGTCAGGTAAATTCAGTTGAAAACGCCTGAAACGATCTGCCGTTTTCCCGAAATTATTTCCTTCGGTTTTCTAAACCACTATTCGTGTTACTGCGGGTCTTTTTGGTGTTTTCATTTGAGAACTTGAAAGCAAAGGAATTAAAGTGCAACAGGGGTTGGATAAGGTTAGTGATGTTGATGATTCCCAAGAACCACCACCTCAAGAGCCGCGCCCTAAGCATGTTCCTTGTCATGCTGATGTTACTTTCGACCACAGCTGCCATCGCTTCAACAGCGAGTGCGTCCATGGCTCGTTCATACACGACAAACCGTGACCCTCATGATGTTGCTATTGGCGACTTCAACTGCGATGGACACAATGATTTGGCAATGGCGACCGACGGAACCCACACCATCAGTATCCTATGGAACGATGGAAACGGTGATTTTAGCGAGCGCCAAGACGTTTGGGTCTCTAAGAACACCAGCCGTAACGCCGAGTGGGACGAATTTTCCAATGTTCAATTTATTGAAGTCGGTGAGTTCACTGGCGACACTGCAACAGACATTGTCATCTATCAGCGCAACAATCCATTCAAGACCGATGACAATGGAGCACCAGCAGGCGACCCCGGAAACGTAACCATCATTGAAAACGGTGGTTGCAACGAAAAATCATGGAGCATTGGCGCTCGTTTCACTCACTTCTACGCTTGGGATTTGACAGTGGGTGACGCAGACCAAGACGGTAATGATGATATTTTTGTTCTCGATCTGCTCGGTGACTTGGCTACACAACGTGTGGTCACATACCGTGGTCCAATCACGAGCAACACACAAGGTACAGTCACTTCGCTTGGTTCCTCCACATCAGACAGATACCAGAACTTGGAAGTCGGCGACTGGGGAGAAACCGAAACAGGTGGCCTTTCAGGTACCTGTACGGATGATGACTTGTGGCTACAACGTGCAGAAGGTGTTGACTACAGAACCGGCCAGGTCACAAACCCTGGAAACGACGATAACATGACCATCATTGAATTCAGTTGTCTAACCAACACTTATCCTGCCACCTTCACATTCAGCGCAACAAGCCCTCCACCAAACACTCATGTCATTAACATGAACACCGGCACTTCCGAAAACTTCGATATTGGAGACATGGACGATGACAATGTTATTGATTCAATTGTAATGATGGACAGCAATCTCGAGAATGTAACCTACGTTACCTCTTCTGCTGTTGGAACTTGGTCCTCACCTTCACTAGCCTACTTTGGCCCTTACATCTCGTGGTCGGTCACAATCGCTGACCTCAACGGCGACCAAGAGCCCGATTTCATCAACCCGACAATCGCTTATCAACAAAACACATCGGATTCTGCAGGCGGTTCAACTTCCTCATTTTACCTTAACTTCCCAACTACGGTTCAAGTGACTCTTTCAAACGGTAACGGTGGCCATCTTAGCCCGCTATCGTACGCTGCAGGTCGCAGGCCAAACGTTGTTGACGTCGGCCAACTTGCAGGTTCCAGTGGCTCTTCTGATGACTTGGTTATCGGCCACGCTAACTGGCGTTTCAGTGGCTGGAGAGACAATTTCGGATGGGATGGTCAATACGATACCGTTTCAGTGATTGAAATGGACAGCAAGGATTTGTCCGTTTCATCCATTGAGATCTCACCTGTTGACAAATTCTATGGAATTGTTGGCGAAGGAACACGCGACATCAATGTCACAGTGACCAACACTGGCATGGATGTTCTAAACGGTCAACAAGCCACTCTCGATGTCGAACTCAAAATAGTCGACGCTCCAAATTCGTCCAATACGACGGTCTATGAGATGGACTGGGATGCTCCGGAGAACAAGGCTTCATGCAGCGGATGTACTTGGTCTTACGAAGAATACGTCGACCAAGCTACGATGTGGCACGAAGAAACCAACAATTCAGTTGGTGGCACATCCGACAACAATGATCCAAACGTTTCGGCAAACTACAACAATCCGACCGACTTCATGTGGGCTGGATACTACGAGACCAATTCGAGTGGAGACACATGGTCCGGATATGGCCGCAATTGGGACGATGCAATGGTCTTGGAAGACGTCGACTTGACAGGCTCAGACCGTGCTTTCATGAGTCTTGAACTGTTCAGACACTTGGGCCACGGAGTCCTTGGAAGCCTCGACCAATCCGGAAATTACCTCGCTGGTGATGTCTGGGATGACATTGCCATGATTGAAATCGGCAGCGTTGAAACTGGATGGTCAACAATTTCTTGCCCACAAAGCGCACAACTCGCCGGAGCATGTGCATCTGGCGAATCTATGTGGGGTGGATTCGATATGGACCGCATGTACAAGCAAGCAATCGGTGGCGCACCTGAAGGTATCTACTACTACGGTGTATACTCTTTTGGAACATACTACGGTTGGAACAATTTCACTGAAGAAGGTGACGGAGCATTCGATCTCAGCCCATGGGCTGGTGAGACCGTTGATATCCGGTTCCGATTGCGAACTGGATTTGAAGGCTCAATTTCTAGCGACAACGAGTCTGAGTGGTCAGGACGCGATGGATATGCAGTCGACAATCTAACGATTTGGAAGCAAACAACAGCATTCCAACCAAATCCACAAGTTCAACAAGCCAATGTTCCACTGAATAATCTCGGTCCAGGTCAAGAATTCACCACTTCGATTTCTGCTGACCTCCTTAACGATACGACGTATCGTATCTCTGCAGTGTTATCCGGAAATTCATGGGATGAACAGAGTCAAAACGACGAAATTATCGGATATATCACTCCGTTCAACCTCTACGACCCAATGGTCGAGAACCTCGAATACTTCAATCCTGGAGGATTGTATGCGGAAGGAATCTTCGACATTGAAGTCGCTACCAACAACTACGGAAACACCGCAGTTGACTATGATGTCAAGGCTACTGTTTACTCGGCAACCCCTTCAGACATTTACTGTGGTACACCGAGTGCTCTGTGTGAAGAGACATTCGAAGGCGGTGCAGACGGATATCGATACGAAGAGAGCCAAAACCCACAAGGTGCGGTTTACAACGAAAACAATTGTCAAGAGAAAATATTCAACAACCACGGCTATTGGTTTGGCCATCCTTGTGATACTGGTTCGAACGGCTACGGTGACGCATGGGCAAACGAAACTCTGACCATCCCAGGTGTTGATTTGACTTCCATGGGCGGCGATTTCGTCTCTCTAAACTTCGAATACTATGCAGATACATTCTACGGTATTGATTCCGATGGGACAAGCATCGTCGATGTCAATGACTATGCAGCAATGACCCTCGACATCCTGCGTGACGGTGCGACATACAGCAGCGTCGTTATGGGGCAATGGAACGATTACAACGAAGATGGCACGTGTCAAGTTGACGAAAACGGCGATAACATCGTGAACGAATCTGAACCAATTGATTTCGCTGAGATTTCATACATTGGAGACGATGCAACGACCGATGGCTCCGGCACGAACTACAATGTGTTCTTCAATACAAATGACCTTGTTACAACTACAAGCATCGACTTGACGCACCTGTATGCGCTCAACACCTCTTCCGCAGACACCTCGGACTGGGCATTCGAATGTATGTCATTGGCTGGTTCTACGGTTGATATCAACTTTGAATTCCAATCCGATGATGACGGCCGAAATGGAATCAACGATGGGTTCAAGGGAGTTGCTTTCAACAATATCTCTCTACAAGAGTTCACCTTCATTGAAGACAACGCTTACACGATTTCCAAGACGAACATCGACGCAGACATGATGTCTACTGACCTCATCGCCAGCCACGAGTTCTTTGCAGGTGTCTACAAAATTGACGTCGAGACTATTTTTGACAACACAACGGCAGGTAAGGCATGGTTCAATGACAACGAAGTGTCTGTTTCGAATAACCGCGAGACTGTAATCTTCAACGTTGAATCAGTGGACATTACGCTGGGCAAGCCAAACACTCTGAACTGTCTAAACGACCAAACACTCGAATGTGTCATGCCAATCGACAGCGCACTTACTCACGACTGGACCATCAAGGCAACCAACGGTGTTCTGGCAGGCGACTATGTGTTCAACATGAACATCTTCGATATGACCGATGGTTCACAAGCTCACACGACAACAGCAGGTCCTGCACAATCTCTCGATTCGCACCAACTGATCGATGTGTCTTTCACTCCGTGGAACGGATGGCAAGATGGACACAAGTACAACATTAGTTTTGATGCGGAACTCGCAAACGGAAACCCGTCCGGAAACGTTCGCTATTTCCACGCAACCTTTGCTGACTCGGTTGATGTGGCTATTCTTTCGGATACTTCCCCTCGCACATCAGCGATTAAGGAAGACTTAAACATCCTTGGAATGACCTACACACAATTTGACATCAACGACTGGGATACTTACTTCCTAAGCGGTTGGTTTACGCACTACGACAAGATTGTGCTTCCTTGGCAAACCGATATTGCTGCAAAGGACATCGAAAACGGTGGCCGAGGTTACTATCAAAAGTTGGGTTCAACAGCGAACAAGAACACCCTTGAGGGCTTCATGTATGCTGGTGGAACTGTGCAGGCTCACCTTGGTCCTCAAGGCAGTCAAGTCTACGGCCTTGACCAAGGACTAACTGGGCGCCTTCCGTTTGGACTGAACATCCAAAGCAAGAACCTCGGAGAGAGTCCAATCACCTATGCTGAAACAAACTTTGCAGATCCATACCATCCACTCATGGAAAATGTGGATTTGGCTGCGTTCCAAGGATTCGATGCATCTTCGACCGTCGCAATGGCGGTTTTGGACACGAACTCCCAGAGTGCAAACAATGTTCCAGAACGTTGTGGCGGTTACAGTGAAACCAAGAAAGACGGAACTTTCCAACGAATCATCCGTCAAGACGGTACTCAAGCACAACAAAAGGATACTATCCTGGGTGTTTGCAGTTACCAAGCCGGTGGACTGATTGTTTCGACGATTGACGTTGCTACCCATTCCGAGCGTGCAGACAGTGCAACACTGCCTCTCCTCGGTAACATGCTCAGTTACCAAGTGACACCTTACCCAACAGGCTTTGGTGTCCTAGGAGACGGGCTTGATTTGCAAATCAACGGCATCATCCCTGATAACGACCCGAGCACAGGCGGATACAAGGATTACTACATCAAGAGCAACGCAGAACTAACCTTCTCCTTTGTATCTGATACGACTGAGTCGTTGAACACCGACTGGATCATCGATGGACCAACATCATGGACTGGTGCTACCATGGCAAGCGGAACTTCACACACCACGGACAACAACCCGTTGATGATGTTCTGTAAGACCGACCTCGCATCTGCTACTGGATGTACACAAGGCGAACAATGGGACATTACCCTCATTCTTCACGATGCCCAAGGTCACTCTCGTGTCATTACAGTCACCGTTGAAACCAACGATGTCTATGCAGATGCGTTCCGTCCAACTGCAGATGCAGAAATCGACATGCGAGATGATTATGCTGAGCAAATCGAATTCTTGGGAACCAACACCATTCAATCGAAAGAATGGGATGTTCACCAAATCCGATTGAACGAGAACAACGGTGAAGTTACCGTGTATTTCGATGCAGGTAACTCCTCAGACGAGGATGCGCTCGACGGAAACGGCATTGAACGCTACGAATGGAAGGTTCTGTTCGACGCTCCATACGGTGATGACGACTTTGATATTGAAGGCCACGAATTTATTGAAACAGCCGCCAGTGACGGTTTGTTTGCTTACACATTCCGCAACCTGACATCCGACACAACCGGTGCATCAAACACGGAAATCCGAATTGAACTGGTCGTCTTCGACGGCGCCGATAAATTCTCTGAGAAGCACAGAATGTATTTCGTGGTCGTTCCAAACGACTTCGGCGATGATGAACCTGATGTTGATATCAACTTTGATCTCAACAACTCTCGAGTGACTACACCAACAATTACCGTCTCTGGTACAGTTCTTTCGGGTGCAGAATCTCAGAACGATGTTTATGTCGAGATTGCATTCATGGAAGACAGCTTCTCTGCAAGCGCTATTGAGAAGTTCAACATGAAGAACGACGAAACATGGGCGAAGACCGAAGGCGGTTTGGGTGACGGAGACACCTTCTCCCTTACTCTATCTCTTGAGGAACTCTACACCAACAAATCTCTTAGCCAGCGTGTCTTTATTCGTATCTACGAAGGACAAGCACCAGATGAACGCCACGTGATTGTCAAGTGGCAGGAATTCCAATTGGCAGCGTGTCAAGGTCTAGAAGCACCTGCGGAAGCGGATGCAGCAGGTGGCGAATTTGTATTCATCGATGGTGAATGTGAATGGTCCGGTGCTTGGACACTCGTCGACGGCAACTGGTCTGAACCTCAATCGGACAGCGGAGAAGATTCGTCTGAAAGCGCCCTTGGCGGCCTTGGAGTCCCAATTATGATTGGCGCCATACTGTTACTGGTTATTGTTGGAACCATGTTCTTCCTTGGTCGAAACGGGGAAGATGACGTCAAGAACTTTGCAATGACCGATAGCGGCTTTGGTGGCGTTGTCGACCAGACTGAACAATACGTTCAGCAACTGATTGCTCAAGGTTATCCTGAGGAAACTGCTCGTGCTTATGCACAACAATACTCGACTCAAGCCGCTGCTGCCGCACCGGCAGCCGCTGCTCCAGCGGCAGCCCCTGCTATGGATCAAGCAGTTTACGAGCAGTATTACCAGCAATTTACCGCACAAGGATACGATGCCCAAACCGCAGCAGCATATGCTCAGCAATATGCTATGCAGTATGCGCAAAGTCAGCAGTGACCATCAGTTCACTGAAGCGCAGGTTGCGAGCGAAAGCTAGGATGGTCTTACAACACATGTACGGATATGCTATGAGCAGTTTGAATTGCGAGTGGTGCATTACTCGCATTGATAACTTGGGAACCGGAGCTAACCCTCAGTGCGTGTGAGCGCCTTCAATTGGCCCAAGCGGGATTATTCGGAACGGATTGAGGTTTTGATGTGACCAGAAGTAATGAGCCTTGATATGATGCCAATGGCATGTTTCCTTCACACCTGGTAAATCGATCATTCGCTCGACGAAAGATTGGAGGTTTGGGTAATCGATGATTCTTCGAAGATTGCATTTGAAGTGAACGACATAGACCAAGTCAAAGCGAACCAGCGTAGAGAAGAGACATATGTCGGCCTCTGTAAGTTGACCTCTGCCTTCGCCTACCAACCATTCTCGCCCCTCAAGGTGAAGTTCTAATTCATCGAGACGAGTAAAGAGTGCGGTTACTGCTTCATCGTATGCTGCTTGTGTTCTCGCAAATCCAGATTTGTAGACGCCGTTGTTTACGGGTTCATAATTTGAATCAATCATGGCATCAATCTCATCACGTAGTTCGATGGGACACAGCGAAGTTCCATTTCCCATTCCTGCACTCCCAAACGCATCGAACATTCTGATGATTTCACGGCTTTCATTGTTAACAATAGTGCTGTGCTGACGATCCCATAAGACGGGGACAGTACCAATTCGACGGCTTTCGCTCCAGCCAGAAAAAGCCCGGTTATACACTCCTTCAAGACTGCTTTCACCGTTTATTGTGTCCGCAGTTGCTCCTTCTTCTTCCGGGTTAAACGACCATGAGCCATCACTGTTCATTCTCCAATCCACGACATCCACTGAAATGTGATTCTCAAGTCCGAGCACTTTTCGGGTAATGAGGGTGCGATGCGCCCATGGGCATGCATGGGAGATGTAGAGGTGATATCTACCGGTTTCAACATCAAAGAGTTCACCCTCTGCAATGAGGTCGCGGAATTCACTGGATTTACGTATAAATTTCCCTGATTCAAATGCCTCAGTCCATGCTCCAGCCTGCTCGTCTGTTGGGCTCACGAATTCAGCAAACCGCCGTCTCTAATTATTCAAACGGTATTTGAATGCTACTTGATTGCATCTTCAATCAAGTTATTTCACTCTTCTTCAAACTGCTCGAAGGCGTCTTCCTCGCCATCTTCAATGAATCCCATCTCATCAAGGTGGGAATCGAAGTCTGGGAACTGGGGTTTCCAGTTCTTCGGTAGCGGTGAGTTATCTTCAATAATTTTGATCATTCGTTCTTGCCAAGCTACAGGCTTTCTCTGCATGATGTACATGTACAGTGTAGAAGTTCGAATCTCTTCATGAATAACTGAAAAGCCAGTATTCGCTTCAAAGTTCATTGCTCGAAGCAGGTTGAACGCAGGTCGATTGATGTTGTGGAACATCTTCTTTGAAGTGCGCATTCCAAACAGCACTGTTGCAAAAACGATGAGACTCGTTAGGCAAAATGCTCCCCACCCTTCTCCAGCAAGTTGTCTTGAAAATATAACGACTGCAAACAAGACCGGGACTGTGGTAATCAAAAAAAGGAAACTTTCGGAAACAGGACCTTTACCCATTTTCGATTCAATGGCACCCCAGCCATTGTGATGCTTCTCCCACGGTTTGAAGTGTTCACTTGCTTGAAGATTTGCTGCAGCAATCACCTGATTTCGCAGTTGATGAATTTTCGCTATTTGGCTTGGCCCTCCGTCCATGTTTTCTTCAATAATTGTGTCAAGCCTGTACTTTGCTTCAAGGTAATGACCCATGTCAGCCAGTAGTGAGGCTTGTTCTACAAGTGGTGTGACTTCTTTTGGCAAGTGGTGGCGAAGGTCTTGCCACCATTGCAGTCCTTCGCTGAGAAGTCCGAGTTCATCGGACAGTAGGCGGCCTCCCAGCATCCACATTGCAGTTCTGTTCGGGTCCAGTTCGATGATTTTACGTACGGCAGCAAGAGATTTGGCTGCTTGAATCAAGGTTGGTTTCTCACCCTTCGGCGGGAGAATGGTCTCTGCACAGAGTTGCCATGCATCGATATGGCCAGGGTCTAATTTGACGGCTTTATGAGCTTCCTCATATGCCTCTTCAGCCTTACCTTCGTCGTATGCTTCAACGGCGTTAAGGTAGTGATGTTCAGCACTCATGCTTAATCACCGTTTCAATCGTCTCGATCACGAGTCAATGGTTTCGGAGGTCGGTTGTGGGCATGGCCGGGGCCGTTTCCTCGGGATTTGCGAAATGTGCGTGGCTCTCGGGATTTGCGTTCTGGTTGACGCTCGTCGCCTCGTGAACGATTTTGATTGTATGATCCGCGGTCTTGATGCCCACGTTCCTCACGTCGGTCTCGACCGTCCCTTCTTGGTGGTCTGTCGCCTTCTCTTCGTGGTGGTCGGTCTCCTGAATCTCTTCGGGGAGGTCGTCCTCCAGAGTCGCTTCGTTGTGGTCTATCTCGAGAGTGCTCACGAGGTCCACGGCTACCGCCTCCGCCACCGCCACCGCCACCGCCACGTGATGCGCCGCATCGGTTGCATTCGGTTCGGAATGCGAAGTTTGAATTTTGACACTTTGGACAATCCCAGTCGCCATCACGTCGGTCTTCGTTGCCGCCTCTGTTGTCTCGGTCGTTTCGATCGAACCTTCCACCTTGTCGGTCGCGGCTCTGATATCCTCCACGGTCTCCGCCTCTGTTGCCTCGGCCACGGTCGTCACGACCACCTCGGCGGTCATCGCTTCGCCCACGGCCTCCACCGCCACGAGGCTCACCGCATCGGTTGCATTCGGATCGGAATGCGAAGTTTGAATTTTGGCACTTTGGACAATCCCAATCGTTGTCATTGTAGATTTCTCCACCACGACCGCCCCGGTTACCACGGTCGTCTCGACCGCCTCGACGGTCATCGCTTCGTCCACGGCCTCCACCGCCACGAGGTTCCCCGCATCGGTTGCATTCGGTTCTAAAGGCGAAGTTAGAATTTTGACATTTTGGACAATCCCAGTCGCCACCGTTACGGTTGTCGCCTCTGTTGCCTCGGTCGTTTCGTTCGAATCGTCCACCTTGTCGGTCTCTGCTCTGGTATCCTCCGTCGTTTCCTCTTCGACCGTCTCTATCAGAGCCACGGCTTCGTTCTTCACGTTGTTTTTTTGGACGAATTCCTACTTCCGCTCCGATGAGTGCATCGAGGTCCAGTTTTCGGTCGATATGGGCCACGTGAGCGAGTGGAGCGTTGGTATTTCCAAGGACTCCATCGACTTTACCGATGTAAATCCCGGTCTCAGCGTTGATTATTATTGATTCCAAGGCCGGTGATGAACCGGTGAATGAAACAAGAAAACCACCTTCATGGCTTTTGGACTCAATTACACCCGTAAACATACCTTCACCTGCTTATTGGGCCGAACGCCCTCTTTTGAGGATGCCGGTTCAAGCCATCAGTCTCTTCGTTGTCTTCCGGCAAACGCAGCTCCAAGCATTGTGATGCTCAGTGTTGCCATCATTGACAATGCTGGCAGCCCTTCTTCTTCAGAATCTTCTCCACTGTCATCGGTGTTTGATGTGTCGTCGTTTGAGGCGTATGGATCTGGGACAAATACAGTGTATGTCGTCATCGTTCCGGATTCATCGGTAGCAGTCAAAACGATGTCGTAAGCAGTAACTGGAGGGTTCTGGGATGCGCATATAACAATGTTAACATTGATTTCCCATCCACTTCCATCGCGTAGGAAATCATTGGTTGGATATCCGCACAGGAGGAGGGAGAGTGTAACATCTTCACCGTCTGGGTCCAACACATCGCCCTTGAGCGTGAATGTGAGTCCGTTGGCTTCCCATGTTGCGTTCATTCCGTCGAGGTTCTTGGAAACGGTAATGAGTGGGGCGAGACTTGCCTTCTTGAGTCCGAAGTTCAACATGAAGTCAAGGTCGAGCATGGTCGTGCTCTGTGCTTGTCCCATGACCATGACCATTCCAGGTGACAGACCATCGAGTGGAAGGGTGAGAATTGCATCATCAGAGGCCAGCGTGGTTGTTCGCATTTGCCCCATTGCGTTCGACTGGTGTGCATGTGCATTAATCGACATTTCATTTACTAAACCGGTTGGGGAGAGTGTGAACTCGATGTTGTCTCCAGTTGCGGAAAGAACAGCGGTTGAGGTAAACACTTCACCAAATGTCCAGTTACGTGAATCGATCGAAGTTTCACCGAATGGGTCAACAACATAGCATTCTGCGCCTGAAGAGGTGGCTTGAGAATTTTGGTTTTCGACGATAAAGTTCCCTTCACCATCAAGCGATGAAGTCCATCCACTTTCGATGAATGTGCAATCCATTCCCCATCCACTGTCATCAGTGGCCCACATCTCGGTCTTTTCACCTGTCACGACGATGTTCTGCCCATCCAACATTGGAATGACTGTTCCGTCCTCTGGAGCGTTTGAGGACCATTCAGGTGCCTCATTGGTTTCAGGGGCCATGGTCGTAAAATCAAGGAATAAATCGCGTTGAATAGGGTATTCACTCGTAGCATAGGTCACCACTTGGTTGACACGGAGTCGGCCGTCAGGAAGGTAAAGCGCCTCTGGAGCCGCAAGATCGGTGTTTTCGGTAACGGTCATCGTTCCGTCGCTGTTGGTGACCGTATCTTGAATGGAATAATTACTCATACGCAATCCTTGCTTGAGTGGGAAATTCAATTCGAGGTGAGCGAACGACATGTTGGTGACGTTCAATGCTAATGTGAAGTTCGAATCCCCATCGTTAGGAAGTTTGTCAAAGCGGACATTGTTCGATTGGTCTTCCGCCAAGAACATCATGATCTGTAGGTCGTCGGTGACGCTCACAGGAACTTCTTTGCACCCGTTTGCTGATCCTAGATTTTGACACGAACGCTCCTCAGGGTGGTTTGCAGGTACGAGGTCAATTTCTTCTAACCCGATTCCATCTTCGACAAAGGTGAGGTTATTCCAATCAGGAGCGCCTCGGTGCGGACTGCCTTCTTTCATGCCGATACGGGTATCCATAGCTCCAATGCACTTTGGGCCAATAGCACGTACTGCATCTCTTTCATCGGTGCTGATGTAATCGTTGCCTCCTCCAGAAAGTCCCTCAAACAAGCCATCGAGGTTATCGCGTACAATTGCAGATTTACTGCCGTTCACAAACGCACCTGCATCCATTTCCGCTGTCGCCCAATCGTCACCAATGTAGACCTTGAAATCAGCAAAATCATAATCGAAGAGATCTTCAAATTTCAGTCCTTCACATTCGTCTTCAATGGAAAGTCCTCCTTGACGGCCGTTCGTAGGTGATTCACTGTCCTCGTTTGACAGCACTTCTTGAGGAGTGTAGAGTGAAGATGTACCCATGAAGAACATCAAAAGAACCATCAAAAAAGCAGTAAAAATCTGAGTTTGGGGGTTGGAAGGGCCGACCGTTGTGCGTGCTGCCATGGATTGACGTTGACATAATGCCTCAAAGAGGCTTTCGCTCATGTGAGCCTCCAATATGCGCCTTTGCCTCAAGGAAGTATCTTCTCCATTCTACGAATGAATGCCCAAGAAGGGAGCACCGTCCAGAGTAAGCCCATGAACCAACTTTGCCACGCAACAATACCTCGGTCGATTTGTGGTAATCGTGTTTCGAGCAAGTGATGGTACACGCCGTTTGGTGATAGTAAATCCAAAGCACCTTCCAGCATGATCCACGAAGCGTCGTTCTCCTGACCAATTGAAACGCCCGACGCAAAGGCCACCATTGTTGTGATCAATGCCCAAAGGAAAGTGAAAAGAAACCACATTCCAACACCAAACGAAATCGCTGTTCCTTGTTCTCGTGTGTATGAGGATGCTAACAAGGTGAAGAGAATATACCACAATAAAATAAGTGCGGTAGAGGAAAAATAGACGAGGAAGTCAGCAAATGAAATCCATTCTCCCATCCGATATCTTACGATGAAAACAGAGATGATGAGAAGAATCCATGTTGGAATAAGAATAGCTTTCCATGAGCCGAGAATCATCGCCAACGATTGATGCGCTCTCGGCATGGGTTGTGAAAGTCGGAGTTCCAAAACCCCGCTTGCTCGTTCACGGCTCACAGCGTCATAGGAAAGTAACACTGCGCACATCGTTGCTCCGAATACAACTCCCAGGCTGGCATAGAAGAGAACCTCCATTGCACTCTCAGGTTGATGACCTCCTGGTAAGACAATGTTTGGGTCTGAAAAACCCCAAGCCATGCCAGGGATAAACAGCAACAAAACAGGGAGCATGATGTACATACGAGTAGAGAACATCCGTTCTAACGTGAGGCGTTTCGCCAATTTCATGACACGGGTGAAATCGCTCATTCTTCTTCACCACCAAACGTTCGTAGCGGCACATATGCGTTGGACGCTACTTCGAGACCTACATCTTCAATGGATTGTCCAGTCGCAGCACACAGCATTTCGACCACATTGGGTTGGCGAATACCCCACTCAGCAATTTCAACCCCGTCGTTAATCAATTTGGCAAGTAAGTGAGGTTGTGCCTGCTCGAGCCGTGCAGTCCAATGGTTGTCTTGAATTTCGATTTCAACATCCTCGTCTTGAATTTCATAGTTGCTAAAGTGAGGCACTTGACCGGTTCCTTTGATTTCTGTCTTACTGTCAAGGTGCAAACCTTTCGCCACTTCCTTCAGTGTACCTTCCGCCAGAATATGTCCTCTGTGCATCAATGCTAATCGGTCAATAATTCCGGCAAGGCCTTCAACTTGATGCGATGATAAGACGATTGAAACTCCTTTTTCGGTCAACGTTTTGAGCAGTGAAATGAACGCTGCTGCTCCAACGGGATCAAGGCCGTTGAGTGGCTCGTCCAGCAAGAGGATTTTTGGTGAGCCAAGCAGAGCGACTGCAAGGGTTAGCCGCTGACGCATTCCCTGGCTTAATTCACTTAGGGCAGAATCCTTTCGACTACTGAGGCCTACGAGTTTGAGAATTCCATCGATTCGTTTTTCGCTTGCATGTCGCATCTCACCAAGTTCAAGCAGAGCTTGACGAACAGTCTTCCTTCCTTGCCAACGAACTTGTTCAGGCATGTGCCCAACACTTTGTCGCAGTTGCTGTCGGTCGAGAACGATTTCTTCGCTCCTCGAATAAACCCGGCCGCGGTGTATTGGTAAAATTCCTGCTAGGACGCGTAGAAGGGTCGTCTTCCCGGCGCCGTTTGGACCTACAAGGCCGAGTATTGTTCCTTTTTGAAGAGTTAGATTGATCTCAAAGATACCAGGTCCTTTGATGCGACGCCATGGTTTTAGTGGAAGTGGCGCGTAGACTGAGTGCCTGTATGTTGCTCCTTCGAGCCGCAGAACCACTTCCTCCATGGCACGGCGTGGAGGTCGAGGTTTGACAATCTACCGTTTGTTGCTGTTCAAACCCCAAGACTCATGTTGAGAATGTACTTTCCATTGATGGGTTGAAGATGATTGGTGATTTCATACCGTCGATTTTTCTCATCGTCTTTGTAGCCGTACATGTGTATGCAGTGCATCGGAAATCTTCTGCTGAAGTTGAATCTGAATGGAAGGACATGTACGGACCATACGGTTTTCATGCACTCATTTCTTTCATTGTTCTCCTTTGGATTTTCCCGGGTGGATTTTTAATCGTAGGCCCAGTGATGCTTTTCTTGTCCATTCTCAGCCCAGCTGGACGGCTGGCTTGGGAAACGTATCGCAAGCCGAGAGTTGTCGTTTGCGTTGGTCTTATCGTCATGCTGTTTCTTGGAGGCTTTTCACCAGTTTCCAAGCCAGTGGCGCCCTCGGAATGGGGCACTCCTTTGTTAACAGAAAACCCAAATGCGCCACTTTATCCATCCGGTGAACAATACACATGGTTGATGTTGCCAGAATCCAGCGGCCTCGAGGTTGAAATCATTCAATCCTTGACATTACGTTTGCCATACCAGTACGGGCCATTGGGGGCAGAATCTTCAGCATTTACACTTGCTTCACTGTTCAACATGGAGCAGGGGCGCCTCAACCAAGCCATCGAAATTCTTGATCAAGAATTGTCCGGATTCAGATTGGATGTTGACGAAATGAAGCTTGTACCAATGCTTGCGGAAGATACACACCATTACTCGTCAACCTCGGCCGGAGTTGACGAATCAGTTTTGGTTCGATTGTATGAACTTCGAAGTCTTTCTATCGGTGCTTCAGACGAGGGACTCAAGGTCGGAGAAGTTCTATGCATTGCAACCAGTTCTTGGGGAGGGACACTCGAGATTTTGGTTGTCGTACGGCCAATTGGCCACCCCGGTTTGACTTCTGACCGGTATGCAGAATCATACGCATTGGAATGGCTCTCTTCGTGAGCAGTAGCCTCTTTGGCAGTAACTTGCAAGCTCCTTGGCAATTTTTAGGGTGGCCTAAATCTTTATGTACATCAGGTTTTTAGGGCGGCCTAAACCGGTAGGTCATAACATGAAAACGCGAACACTGAAATCCGCGATACTTGTATTCCTAATTGCCACAGCATCACTTGCAGGCTGTTTAGGTAGCGATGACGAAAATGAAGAAAGCAACTTAGAAGACTTTGTCATTGCATACAGCATCAAAGACGATTACACAAACGTCGACGAAAATCCTCAACGTCTAGCAGATTACATGAGTGAAGAACTCAATATGGATGTTTCATTGTATCCTATTGATTCTGAAGGTGCTGCTCTACAAGCTCTTCGCTTTGGAAATGCAGACATCGCTTTCATGGATGGCGGTGCAGCATGGGTTGGTTGGCAACAATACGGCCTCGATGCAATTGCAGCAGATCAAAAGTCCGATGGACGAACTTACTACAGCGCTCATGCTGTCGTTTTGAAGGATTCAGAAATTGCAGCAGCCCACCTTGACGATGACCCTTCCACCGATCCATTTTCTTTGATGGCTGGAAAGACTTCGTGTCACACAGGATGGCTCAAATCAGCCGGTATGCTCCTGCCAATGGGCTTCCTTATTGGCAACGGGTATGCGAACGTCATTGGAGACGCAAACGATGTGGAATCGTTGCGCTCGACCATCACGAATTTCTTCAACGAAGATGCTAGCATACCAGACTCCGGAACTCCATACTACTCCTACAGTGGTGCAGTCAAGTGCCTTTCCGAAGGTGTCGGTGATGTTGCCTTTGCAAAGGATTCGACCATCGCTTCTTACTGTGGTAATGAGGATGCAACAACCAATGAAGCATGGTGCTTGCCAGAATCCGATTACATCTTGTTGCCTTCGTACGGAAATGCGCCTTCTCACCCAGTGATGTACAACCCGGCAACCAGCGATGCAGATACAATGACGCTCGTACAAAACGCACTCGTGGCTATGAAGGATTCAACCGAGGGTCAATCAATTCTCAGTGATGTTCTCAATACACCTGCAATTTCAGCTACCACTGCCACAGAACACCTTGCATCCTATGGAAACTTGATTGAAGACGTACCTGGTATTTCTGCATACTACGATACCAAGTTCGAAATCAATGATTCAGTGACCCCAACAATCTCCAACATTCGAATCGCTTTTGAAATGAAAGACGATTACGAAAACCCAGCAGAGAACCCACAAGTTCTAGCAGATTTCATCGCTGAACAAACTGGCGTGACAGTAACGCTATACCCGGTCACTTCTGAAGGCGCCATCATTGAAGCACTTCGCTTTGGTAATGCAGACATCGCTTTCATGGACGGTGGCGCAGCGTGGGTTGGTTGGAAAGAATACGGCCTTGCGGCTATGGCTGCAGACCTCAAATCTGACGGCCGCACGCACTACGACGCACATGCAGTCGTTCTCAACGGTTCAGACATTGCGAACGCCTACTTGGACGACGATGATTCCACAGATCCGTTTGCAATGATGGCAGGAAAGACCTCGTGCCACACCGGTTGGCTCAAATCTGCTGGCATGCTTCTGCCAATGGGCCACCTTATCTCCCAAGGATATGCTCCAGTCGTTGGTCCACAGGATGATATTGAATCACTACGTGACACCATCACTTCGTTCTTCAACGAAAATGCAAGTATTCCAGAATCAGGTACTCCTTACTACTCCTACTCCGGCGCAGTGAAGTGCTTGACAGAAGGAGTCGGCGATGTCGCCTTTGCAAAGGATTCCACTGTAGCTTCATACTGCGGTAAGGATGATGCAAGCGAGAATGCCGAGTGGTGTCTTCCAGAATCTGAATACATCTTGCTACCTTCTTACGGTTCTGCACCTTCTCACCCAGTGATGTACAACCCAGCTACACTTGATGTTCAGACTCGAACCGCAATACTCAACGCAATGTTGGCATTGAACACTGAGATGTACGTCGAAGATTACCCTATGCAGGGACAGAACTACACCGGATGCTACTCGATGGTAACTCACCAAGTAGACTCGACTTCGCCGCAATCGGCTTGTGGCGATCAAATCCTGTCGAATGTGTTGAACACAGGTGGTTTGGTTGAAGTTAATTCGCAAGAACACCTCGGCAGCTACAGCAGTCTCATCAGTGCCATACCAGGCATTTCAACATACTTTGATTCAAAGTATGAGATTACAGAATAATTCAGTTAGTCTTCCTTGACTGAAACCGTCGGCGGAGCACCCCAATCGCCTCACCCAACCGTTTTGGGCTGCTTCGTCGGCATCTTTGAGGCGTTCACATGCAGAGTAATATCCGTTTTTTACACCTATGTTTGAACGGCCATAGCCAACCGTTTCAAAAAGACCCGGCCATAGGGTCGTTTGAGGGGATGCTATGAGTGAAGATGCAATCCTGTCTCTGAACAGCTTGGTCATCGGATATGACCAGCCTCTGGTGAAGCCGATTACTCTTGATGTTCATGAAGGAGAAATCATCGCTATCCTTGGACCCTCTGGGATCGGAAAGACGACGCTGATTCGAACCATTGCTGGACTCGTTCGCCCACTTGATGGCGACTTTGACCTTCGAGTCAAACGAAGCGGTGGGCTTGGATACATCCCTCAACGATTGGGTCTTGTTCGTCATGCAACCGTCGCTCACAATGTGTCTCTTGGGGCGCGTTTGAGCGTGGGTTGGTCGAGAACTATGTTCAAAGACCGAAAGGAAAGAACGTTCGAGGCTATTCGTACACTTGGCATCGAGGAAAAGGCCTCGGAACCAGTTCGACGCTTGTCCGGTGGACAACAACGGAGGGTTGCTACAGCTCGCACACTGGCGCAACGTCCACGGCTTATGTTGGCGGACGAATTCCTAGGCGAACTTGACCAAACCAACGTTGACATTGTCCTCAGTGCAGTTCATGAATTGGTTGAGGAAGGAACTGCAGTGATCATGGTTGAGCATCATGAAGACAATGCCAAAGATTTCGCCACTCGAATTTGGCTGATTAAGGATAATCATCTACATGATTACTCATTGGAAGAATGGCTGGATATAGATGAGTCAAGCTGGCGGGAGCAACATTTGGGGGAAGAGGAATGAAATACCGTTTGTTTGGTATCGTATTCATCCTTTTCTTCTTGGCGTGGCAAACGCTGGACGGTTTAGTTGAAGGCGATTGGGGCCGACTTGAGGGTGGCCTGTCAAACCTGGTTGTTTTCTTTGAAGAAAGCATGTGGCCACCAAATTGGAAGGTTCTTGAAGCCCGCTCATACCCAGTGTGTGAACAAGATATCGAATTCTTTTGTTCAGTTGGCTATCTTGGAATGATGGAAACGCTAAAAATTGCTTTTGTTTCGACCATTCTCGGTTTTGTTGGAGCAATTTCCCTTTCTTCATTGGCTGCACGAAACTTGATGCCACTGTATATTTCGCTTCCAGTTCGAATATTCCTTTCAGCAGTTCGAAGCCTTCCTAGTTTAATTTGGGCTATTTTGTTCGTGATTGTCATCGGCTTTGGCCCACTTTCAGGCGTATTGGCAATGACGTTCTACACGGTCGGTTACCTTGGTAAATTACAATATGAAGTGTTTGAAGGTATGCCAAACGATCCGCTGGAAGCAGGTCGAGCCATGGGTTTGAGTCGCTCAAGTATTGTATTCAACATTGTCATACCCGAGAACAGCAACCATTTGCTCAGTCAAATCATGTTCATGTTTGAGTACAATGTACGCCACGGGACCGTTATAGGAATCGTTGGTGCAGGCGGAATTGGTTACTACATCAACACGTATCTAAAGTTCCTTCAATACGACAAAGTCTTCGCACTGTTGATTCTTATCTTCATCGTCGTTGTACTGATTGACTTGCTGTCGTTAGCAGTTCGATCCTTTGTCAATGAGGAAGGAGATGTTCGCAAACCGACGTGGTTGAACATGTTGATACAAGCTCAAAAGCGACGGAGTAAATCAGGCGATGTGGCTTGATTATTCTGCGGCGATGTGCAACGAACCTTCTTTGTAAAAGACTTGGATTCTGTCAGGAACTTTACGAGTCAAGGCTGCGACTGCTTCGTAAACTTCGTCTTCTTTAACTTTGAATGACTTTGCAGCTTTGGAAGTCGACCAAGCAACCGATTCAAAATCTGATTGTCGAATCCACTCAAAGATTCGAGCTTCAAGTTCGGTTAATTCCTCGGCCATGAGTATCGCAGTGCGACTACCCTCAAAACAGCACCGGATAAAAACGGTGTGAAAAAGCACCCATTCAGCCGAGTGCGACCATTCTTCGACAGCATTCTTCTGCGTCGATGTAGCCGTCTAACAGTGTGCTGAGCGCTTTGGTAAAGGGTGTATCAATCCCGTCATCTTCAGCACGTTCTGCAAACATTCGAGTCGCTCGAACACCTTCAGCGACCATGTGCATTTCTTCCAAGGCTTCTTCGACGGTCAGGCCCGTTCCAAGTTTTTCGCCCATCGTTCGATTTCGGCCGTGCGGTGAGGTTGCTGTAACGTAAAGATCGCCAAGTCCGGCTGGTCCAAAAGCAACTTCAGCACGCGCTCCGAGTTGAGGAAGAAGTATACATCCTTCTTTGAATCCAGCCATAAAAATGGCTGCTTTGAGGTTATCACCGCCAAGTGAACCTACTTTTTTGAGTCCATCGACGAGTCCACAGGCAAGAGCGACGACGTTTTTGAACGCCCCCCAAAGTTCTGCACCTGCAGGGTCAGCAGCCGGATGAAGAATGAATGTTTGAGTGGTGAGTGTTGTGGCAAGATGCTGAGCGACTGATACATCTTCGCTGGCAACGAGTGCAGTTGTCATGACACCACTGGCAGCTTCAGGAGCGATGGTTGGACCTGTGACAACGGCCAATGTGTTGTTTTTCCCAGCAGCATTGAGTTTCTCTTGAATAGCTTCTGAAATGAGCGTGTTTCCGGGTGCCAATCCCTTTGCTAAGTCAAGTAAAACATGCCCGGGCCGAAGGTGTGGAATAATTTGGTCTACAACTTTCAAAATCACAGAGGATGGAACTGCAAGCACGACGATTTCTACGCCTTCGAGAGCTTCTTCTATGTGCATGGTCGCCTCTAAACCTTCGAGAGAATGTTCGGGTAGATATTTGGCGTTGACCGAATCCATCGTAATCGATTCGTAGACTTCTTGCTCAATGGTCCATCCTTTGACATGATGGTTATCAGCCAACCACATCCGAGCGATGGCCGTCCCCCAATTTCCTAATCCTAAAATCGCAATATGTGCCATAGAGAACAATCTCTACGCCGCTCCCTTCACTTATCTTAGTTGCCACTATAATTCAGTCGCATGATGCGGTTTCGGATGTTAAAACCGTCCTGCACAGCATCAGAAAAGGTCGTCATCGTCTTCTTCATCAAGATCGAAAACATTCTCTTCCTCTTTCTTAGCAGCTTTCTTTGAAGCCGCTTTCTTTGCCGGCTTCTTCTCTTCCGCCTTTTCAGGTTCTGCAACCGTGCTCTCTGCTTCGGCAGGTTCTGCCTGTTGTTCGCGAGCAGCCAATGCAACGGGTGTGGAGCCGGTTTGTGCAGACAGTGCCCGTCTACGGTCTTCTCGAGCCTTGCGTTCGAGTTGGCGATGACGTGATTTTTCGATGTTTTGTAACATGTACATTGCATCATGCTCCAAGAGCGGTGAATCAGAAATCAGTGTGATGTCGAGCCATCCACCATCCTCTACGATGAATTCAGCAAGCGGTTCAAAGTTAAGATCTGACTTCTTGATTTGCGTGTAATGCATGGCATTTCCAGACCGGTGTTCCACACCGGAGAAGTGGCAATAGAATTCCTTTGTACCTATTGTTTCTCGAACCTCATCAAACAATTCGCCGTAGTCTTCAGATGTCCTCATCTTTCCGTGACCGCGAGCGTGAATGTGAGCGATGTTGAGAACTGGGATGGTACCTTCGACGTGGTTGACGACTTCGAGGACTTCTTCGAGACTTCCCCAGAGTTCTTGACGGCCGGATGTTTCTACGCCAATTTTTGAGGGTGTTCCGTCTTTAATCCACGGGAAAACGGGGAATTCATCTTCATCATCATGCCAAATCTCGTGAACTCTGTCTACGATACCTGCGAACACGTTTGCAACTTGTTCGTTTGCTGCGCTGCCTGGATGCATGCCACCGTAGTGGCCAGCGTGGAGTGTGATGTGGCGTGCGTTGATGGTACGAGCCGCCTGCAAGGTCGTTTCAATTTTCGTCATCGAACGTCCGCGCTCTACACGGTTGCCAAGTAATTCGGAATAGTATGGTCCGTGAATATTCATTTCGAAATCCGTTTTGTTTGCCAAAACACCGGCTTGCCAGTATTGCTCAAAATGTTGAGGAGCAACCATACGGACGGTTTGAACTTCCATTGT